>NZ_JAOCEA010000006.1:0-317201 GCF_029841165.1 Pseudomonas sp. GD03842
ACCGGAGGGAAGGAACCCTGACGCAGTCAGGGCCAAACCAGGAGCAAGCGGTTTTCCTCCATTTTGCCAAGACAAAATGGAGTCGCCCGTAAAGGGGCGAAACCCTAGCTCCCAGTCCACGCGCAAACGGATCTGCCCCGATTTCAGCCATACCTACGAAGCCATCGGTTCCGACACCGAGGACCGCTCCACAAGGAAGTTGCCCGTAAGGGGCGAAACCAACTCCCAGCCCACGCGCAAACGTATCTGCCCCCAGTTTTAGCCACACCGCGCCAGCATCCCTGTGGTCTGGTGGGCGCCTGAGCGTGGCTACGGCCATTGATCTCAATGAGAATGCCGTGGCACCTCAGCCCCGCGGGTGCCCACCAGGAAGTCGAAATCACA
This sequence comes from Pseudomonas sp. GD03842, assembly GCF_029841165.1. Taxonomy (NCBI): domain Bacteria; kingdom Pseudomonadati; phylum Pseudomonadota; class Gammaproteobacteria; order Pseudomonadales; family Pseudomonadaceae; genus Pseudomonas; species Pseudomonas sp. GD03842. Next base: position 385 of record NZ_JAOCEA010000006.1, read on the forward strand.
GCCTTGATCGGCCTGCATCACGTGGTCGATGTACAACTGACGATAGCCCCCGATCAGCTTCTGCTGCGGAGCCTGCCAATCGGCGAGACGCGCATCGAGTTCCTCCTGGGAAATGTCCAGATGCAGGCGCCCAGTGGCGCAGTCCAGCTCGATCCAGTCGCCTTCCTTCACCACCGCCAACGGCCCACCCGCTGCCGCCTCCGGCGCAACGTGCAATACGACCGTGCCGTACGCGGTGCCGCTCATGCGCGCGTCGGAAATACGCACCATGTCGGTTACGCCCTGCGCCAGCAGCTTGGCAGGCAGGCCCATGTTTCCCACTTCGGCCATCCCCGGATAACCCTTCGGTCCGCAGTTCTTCATGACCAGAATGCTGTTGGCGTCCACGTCCAGGTTCGGGTCGTTGATGCGTTCCTTATAGATATCGAAATTGTCGAACACCACGGCACGCCCCCGATGCTGCATCAGCGCCGGCGTGGCGGCGGAAGGCTTGAGCACCGCACCTTGCGGCGCGAGGTTGCCGCGCAGAACGCAGATCCCACCATCGGCGCGGATCGGGTTGTCCAGTGCGCGGATGACTTCGTCCTCACCGTAAATCGGCGAATGCTTCACGTTCTCCCGCAGGCTCTTGCCGTTGACCGTCAAGGCGTTCGGATGGGGCAGCAGACTGGCTTCGTCCATGCGCCGAAGCACCGCGGGCAGGCCGCCGGCGTAGTAGAACTCCTCCATCAGAAAACGACCGGAGGGCTGCAGATCGACAATGGTCGGCGTGCCGCGGCCGATGCGGGTCCAGTCGTCTAGCTCCAGGTCCACGCCAATGCGCCCCGCGATGGCCTTGAGGTGAATCACCGCATTGGTCGACCCCCCAATCGCCGCGTTGACTCGGATGGCGTTTTCGAAGGCTTCTTTGGTCAGGATCTTCGACAGCCGCAGGTCTTCGTTCACCATCTGCACCGCCCGCATGCCTGACATGTGCGCCAGCACGTAGCGGCGAGCGTCCACCGCCGGGATGGCGGCGTTATGTGGCAATGAAGTGCCCAGGGCCTCGGCCATGCAGGCCATGGTCGAGGCGGTGCCCATGGTGTTGCAGGTGCCTGCCGATCGGGACATGCCCGCTTCGGCGGAGAGGAATTCGTCGAGGCTGATCTGGCCAGCCTTATAGGACTCGTGCATCTGCCAGACGATGGTGCCCGCGCCGATGTCCTTACCTTTGTGTTTGCCGTTGAGCATCGGCCCGCCGGTGACGACGATGGCAGGCACGTCGCAACTGGCCGCGCCCATCAGCAGGGCAGGGGTGGTCTTGTCGCACCCGGTCAGCAATACCACGCCGTCGATCGGGTTACCGCGGATGGCTTCTTCCACGTCCATGCTCGCCAGGTTGCGCGTGAGCATGGCAGTCGGACGCAGGTTCGATTCGCCGTTGGAGAAGACAGGAAATTCGACCGGGAAACCACCGGCCTCGATAACGCCACGCTTGACGTGCTCGGCGATGGTTCGGAAATGGGCGTTGCAGGGGGTCAGTTCGGACCAGGTGTTACAGATGCCGATAATAGGTTTGCCGTGGAACTGATGGTCGGCGATGCCCTGGTTCTTCATCCAGCTGCGGTACATGAAGCCGTTCTTGTCGGCGGTGCCGAACCACTGGGCCGAACGCAGGGTAGGTTTCTTATTGGAATCAGACATAAATCAGCACTCTTATTGTAAGACTTAATTTTTGGCGTGGTGATTAAAATAGGCCGAAATTCTGGCGATTGGAAGTGTTGTAACGGTAAATAGTATTACTATATAGTCGGCTCCTATCGAGGGACGACCCTGTCAGCCAATCTCCTGCAGTCTCGGCACACACGAAGTCAGAGGCGAGCCCCGAGCCTTCCATAACAAAAACAATGTGGAGACCGCTTGCATGAGCCAGGAACTGAGGCTTATTCGCCGCATCACCTTGAAACTCATCCCGTTTCTGATCCTGCTGTACCTGATCGCCTATGTGGACCGATCTGCCGTGGGCTTCGCCAAATTGCACATGGGTGCAGACGTCGGCATCGGTGATGCCGCTTATGGCCTGGGTGCAGGGCTGTTCTTCATCGGCTACTTTCTGTTGGAAATCCCCAGCAACCTGATGCTCGAACGGTTTGGCGCCCGGCGTTGGTTTGCTCGGATCATGGTCACCTGGGGTGCGATCACCATGGGCATGGCGTTCATACAGGGGCCGACCAGCTTCTATGTGATGCGCTTTCTGCTCGGCGCGGCGGAAGCTGGCTTCTTCCCCGGCGTGCTGTACTACATCACCCAGTGGTTCCCGGTCCGCCATCGCGGCAAGATCCTGGGGCTGTTCATCCTCTCGCAACCCATTGCGATGATGATCACCGGCCCGATTTCCGGCGGGCTGCTGGGCATGGAAGGCATTGGCGGCCTGCACGGCTGGCAATGGTTGTTCCTGTGCATCGGCGCCCCTGCAATCCTGCTGACCTGGCCAGTGCTGCGCTGGTTGCCGGACGGTCCTAAAGACGTCAACTGGATGGACCCGGTCGAGAAAGACTGGCTGGCCGGCGAGCTGAAACGTGACCTGGACACCTACGGTCAGACGCGCCATGGCAATCCGTTGCGCGCCCTGAAAGACTCGCGGGTCTTGTTGCTGGCGCTGTTCTACCTGCCTGTCACCCTGAGCATTTATGGGTTGGGCTTGTGGCTACCCACGCTGATCAAACAGTTCGGCGGCAGCGACCTGGTCACCGGTTTCGTGTCCGCCGTGCCCTACATCTTCGGCATCGTTGGTTTGTTGATCGTCCCGCGCAGTTCCGACCGCCTGAATGACCGCTACGGCCATTTGGCTGTGTTGTACGTCATCGGTGCGTTGGGCCTGTTCTTCAGCGCTTACCTGGGCGCACCGGTGTGGCAATTGGCGGCGCTGTGCCTGGTGGCGTTTTCCCTGTTTTCCTGCACCGCAATTTTCTGGACGTTGCCGGGACGATTCTTCGCCGGCGCCAGCGCGGCTGCGGGCATCGCACTCATCAACTCGGTGGGCAATCTCGGTGGCTACATTGGGCCATTCGTCATCGGCTGGCTGAAAGAAATAACCGGCAACCTTGCCACGGGGCTTTATTTCCTGTCGGGCGTAATGGTGTGCGGCTTGATCCTGACGGGTGTGGTGTACCGCGTGCTCGAACGCAAGCACGTACTGCCGGAAAGCGAATTCGCCTCCAGCGCCCATTCGCGCTGACAGGTCGACAGCGGCCACATCGGGCTAAGGCGCAGTGTGTCTGCGATCACGTGGCGTGGCATAGCTCACAGAAGGAGTGTTCACATGCATTTGGTTCAATTCGAATTGGGTAATGGTCAGCGCCGTGTCGGGCTGGTGGACGGTGCGCTGGTGCGTGAAGTGCAGGGCGCGACCAGCACCCGCGACCTGGCCTTGGCAGCCATCGATAAACACATTTCCCTGGCTGAGCAGGTCGATAGCCTGGGGCTTGGTGACAGCCACGACTATTCGCAATTGCGCGCCGATTTGCGCATCCTGCCGCCGCTGGATCACCCCGATCCTGCGCACCTGCTGGTCAGCGGCACGGGCCTGACCCACTTGGGCAGCGCCTCGGCCCGGGACAAGATGCACCAACACGGCAATGACGAGTCGGCCATGACGGACACCATGCGCATCTTCAAATGGGGCATCGAAGGCGGAAAGCCTCAGGCCGGTCAGGCAGGGGTGCAACCGGAGTGGTTCTACAAAGGGGACGGCAGCATTGTCGTGCGCCCCGGCGAGGCCTTCCCGCAACCGCCGTTCTCCGAAGATGCCGGTGAGGAACCGGAACTGAGCGGTCTGTACGTGATCGGCAACGATGGCAAGCCCTACCGGCTGGGTTTTGCCATCGGCAACGAGTTCTCCGACCACATCATGGAGCGCAAGAATTACTTGTATCTGGCGCATTCGAAGCTCCGCGCCTGCTCATTCGGCCCTGAGCTGCGCGTCGGCGACTTGCCGCAGCATCTGGCAGGCACCAGCCGCATCCTGCGCGACGGCCAGGTGCTGTGGGAGAAAGAGTTCCTCAGTGGTGAGGCCAACATGTGCCACAGCTTGGAGAACCTCGAATACCACCACTTCAAATACAGCCAGTTCCTGCGCCCGGGTGACGTGCATGTGCATTTCTTCGGCACGGCGACGCTGTCCTTCGCCGACGGGGTCAAGACTCGGCCGGGGGACCACTTCGAGATCAGCCAGCGTGAGTTTGGCGCACCCCTGGTCAATGGCATCGCTGCGACCGAGGCGGTGTTTCAGCCGGGTGGAATCACACAGCTTTAAACGACAACGCCAACTCGATCGTTCCAAGGTTCGACGGGCAATGCCCTCGCGAACCCTCCGCTCCGCTCGGTGCAGGCGTCTGCAGTTTGTGCCAGGCGCTGTGGAGGAACGATCCCGCCACCGGAGTACCGTTCATGTTCCCCATCACAGGCCACAACTTCATCAATGGCGCCCGCAGCGCCGCAGGCAGCATCATCGTCTACAGCGTCGATGCCCACACCGGCGAGCATCTTCCCTATGACTTCCATCAGGCGACGGAAGCCGAAGTGGACGCCGCCGCCAGAGCCGCTGCATCGGCCTACCCCATCTACCGCGCCTTGAGCGCAGAAAAACGCGCACAGTTCCTCGATGCGATTGCCGACGAAATCGACGCGCTGGATGACGAGTTCATCGCCACCGTGTGCCGTGAAACCGCGCTGCCGACCGCTCGCATTCAAGGCGAGCGTGCCCGCGTGACCGGCCAGATGCGCCTGTTCGCCAAGGTCTTGCGCCGTGGCGATTTCTACGGCGCGCGCATCGACCTACCGCTGCCGGATCGCAAACCTGCGCCTCGTCCCGATTTGCGCCAGTACCGCATCGGCCTGGGCCCCGTCGCGGTATTCGGCGCCAGCAACTTTCCGTTGGCATTTTCCACGGCGGGCGGTGACACGGCGTCGGCTTTGGCCGCCGGCTGCCCCGTGGTATTCAAGGCCCACAGTGGTCACATGGCCACCGCTGAAATCGTCGCTGGCGCGTTGGTGCGGGCCGCTGAAAGGACCGGCATGCCCAATGGCGTTTTCAACATGATCTATGGCGGTGGGGTCGGCGAGTGGCTCGTCAAGCATCCGGCCATTCAGGCAGTGGGCTTCACGGGTTCGCTCAAAGGCGGTCGGGCGCTGTGTGACATGGCCGCCGCGCGACCTCAGCCCATTCCGGTGTTCGCCGAGATGTCGAGCATCAATCCGGTGATCATCCTGCCGCAGGCACTGGAGGCGCGCAGTGAACGCATCGCCACTGAGCTGGCCGCTTCCATCGTGCAAGGTTGCGGTCAATTCTGCACCAACCCCGGCCTGATCATCGGCGTGCGTTCGCCTGCCTTCACTGAGTTCCAGAAGCGTCTTGCCGATCAGATCAACGATCAGCCGCCCCAGACGATGCTCAACGCCGGCACTCTGGGCAGCTATACCCGAGGCCTGAAGGCGCTGCAGTCGCACGCTGGCATCGAGCAACTGGCTGGCAGTCATCAGCAGGGCGATCAAGCTCATCCGCAGTTGTTCAAAGCTGATGTGCGCCTGCTGTTGGAGGGCGATGCGTTGCTGCAGGAGGAAGTCTTCGGCCCGACGTCCATCGTTGTCGAAGTGGCCGATCAGGCCCAGCTCACCGACGCCTTGCTCGGCTTGCATGGTCAGCTCACCGCAACGTTGCTGGTCGACGGCGATGATCTGCAGCGTTTCAGCGAACTGACCGGGCTGCTGGAGCAGAAGGTGGGGCGCATCCTCATCAACGGCTATCCCACCGGCGTCGAAGTGGTCGATGCCATGGTCCACGGCGGCCCGTACCCCGCCACGTCCGATGCTCGAGGTACGTCGGTCGGCACCCTGGCGATCGACCGCTACTTGCGGCCCGTGTGTTTCCAGAATTACCCCGACAGTGCGCTGCCTGATGCCCTGAAAAATGCGAACCCCCTGGGCATTCAGCGGCTGGTGGATGGCGTCAATACCACCCACGGCTGGTAATCGATCGCTCCCACGCGCCAAACGCTGCGCGTCACGTCAGACGCTGCAGCCTTGAGCGTGGAAGCGAGCAACACCGATACATCTATAAAAACAATCGAGGTGCGCCCCATGACTGCCAACGCTATCCCGCTGGAACAGGTCGACACCGATGCGCTGGAAGACCGCATCTACCGCAAGGTCAGTTGGCGCATCGTGCCGCTGTTCATCTGCTGTTTTCTCTTCGCTTACCTGGACCGGGTGAACATCAGCTTCGCCAAACTGCAGATGGCCAGTGACCTGGGGTTCAGCGAGACGGTTTACGGCTTGGGCGCCAGTCTGTTTTTCGTGGGTTACTTCCTGTTCGAAGTGCCCAGCAATGTCTTGCTGCACAAGATCGGCGCGCGAATCTGGATCGCTCGCATCATGGTGTCTTGGGGTGTCGCATCGGCGTGCATGATGTTCGTGCAGACCGAATTCTGGTTCTACACGCTGCGCTTCCTGATTGGCGTCATGGAGGCGGGCTTTGTCCCAGGGGTGCTGTATTTCTTCACACAGTGGTACCCAAGCACCCGCCGGGCGCGGGTCAATTCCTATTTCAAGAGCTCCATTTGCCTGTGCGGAATCGTGGGTGGTCCGATCGCCGGGTTGATTCTCGGTCACTTCGATGGCGTCATGGGCATGGCTGGCTGGCGCTGGTTGTTCTTGCTGGAAGGCATCCCTTCGGTGCTGCTCGGCGGGGTGGTGTTCTGGCTGGTCAAGGACCGGATCGAAGACGCCCCCTGGCTCAGCGCTCAGGAAAAGCAGGTGGTGCTGGCGCGCATGGCCAACGAATCCCGGCCTGCCACATCGCAAACGGTCAAGGACATCTGGAAGCACCCGACCACGTATGTGATGTCGGCGATCTATTTGTGCCTGGTCATGGCGCTGACAGGGCTGTTGTTCTGGATGCCACAACTGATCAAGAGCGCGGGCGTGGTGGACACGATGAACATCGGGCTGCTGACCGTTATTCCTTATGTCGGGGCGGTCATCGGCAACCTGCTGATCGGCGCCAGTTCCGACCGCCATCGTGAGCGTCGCTGGCACATGGCAGGCTGTGCCACCCTCACGGCGCTCGGCTACTTGGTCTGTGCGCTGTTTCCAGCGCAGTTGCTGGCACTGATGATCGGGATGACGCTGATCATGACCGGCATCATCGCCTGGATGCCGATCTTCTGGACCATCCCGCCGCGTTTTCTGACCGGTATCGCGGCCGCCGCTGGGATCGCACTGATCAACTCCCTGGGCCAGCTAGGCGGCATCATTGCGCCGTTCATGGTGGGGCGGATCAAAGACCTCACTGGCACGGCCACACCGGCCTTGTTCGCACTTTTCGCCGTGAGCGTGTTGGCAATCGCCCTGATCGTCTGGGGCATACCGGCGCGCTATTACGCGAAGGAGGCCAGCGCCGAATGACGGGTCGATTGTCTGGGAGCACGACTGACTTTTGGCCTATCATTCGCGCTTTACCCTTTGCGAAGCCTTGCCATGACCACCACCCCTGAAAATCTCCGTGCGGTACTGCAACAAGCCCTGACCGCTCACGGTATGCTGGAAATCGACGGCCTCCACGCGTTCGAGTTCACCCTCGACGAAGGGCTGCAAATCGAAAGCATGGACGGCCGCGAGCGCAAGGTCTGGCGTTTTTCGCTGGCGCAGGTCGACACCGCGGAATTCGACGAGACCTTGCAAAGCTGGGTGATCAACGACGGTAACGCCGACCACCGCCTCGTGGTGCTCGAGGCGTTCTCGGCGGGGGATGACGAAGAAGACGAATGAGTACGGCTGTTCTCCACTCGCGAGTGTGGCTTGCCCAGGCCGCACTCGGACGGCCTGGCCCGCAGCGACCGGCAAGCCTGCCCATCCCCTCTGCTTGATACACCCCGGTTTCAAGGCAGCTGTGCCGCCGGCGTAAAGGACACACCTGGCCACCGCGTCTGCTCTGTGGGGGGGCAACTACCTCCCGTGCTCCGCTGTCTTAGCCCTGATTCACGCGTGAACGCGCGCCAACACTATCAACAACGAGATCGCTCAAATGACTCCCCGACTCTTGCCCTGGCTGGTGCTTGCCAGCAGCCTTACCGCTCTTTCCGCTCAGGCTAAAACCATGACCGATTACGATGTGCTGGTCGGCGCTTATACTGCCGGTGCCAGCGAAGGTATTTACCGCTATGGCTTCAATACGCAAAGCGGGCAGCTCGATGCCTCCCCGCGCCAAGTGATCAAAAGCGAGAACCCCTCTTGGCTCACCCTCTCCAAGGACCAGCGTCATCTGTTCGCCGTCAACGAAAACGGCCCAGGCCAGACCGACGTGGTGGGCAAAGTCAGCAGCTTTTCCATCGATCCCAAAACCCACGCCGTTTCGTTCATCAATCAGATCGACAGCAAAGGCGAAGAGCCCACTCACTCCAACCTGAGCGCTGACGGGCGCTTCCTGTTCGTCGCCAACTATGCAGTCCATCCCGATCCTGGGGGTTCCCTGGCGGTAGTGCCCGTGGGCAAGGACGGCAAACTGGCCCCAGTGGTTCAGACCGCCACCCACCCCGCGAGCAAGGTCAATCCCGAGCGCCAAGCGTCGTCCCATGTGCACTCGGCAGTGCCCACGCCGGATGGCAAATACCTGGTCGCGATGGACCTGGGTGCCGACAAGCTGTTCGTTTTCAACTATGACCCTCAACAGGCCCAGCCCCTCAAACCTGCCAAAATGCCCGCCGTGGAGCTGCCACCCGGGAGCGGCCCACGCCATCTGCTGTTCAGCAAAGATGGGAAACACGCTTGGCTGACCACGGAAATGAGCGCCCAAGTCGCGGTGTTCGATTATCACGACGGCGTGTTCAAACGTACGCAACTGGTGGACTTGGCCAAGCAGGACGGCCAGCAATACCGCGCTGCCGGCGGCCTGCACACATCGCCGGACGGAAGGTTTCTGTACGTGGCCAACCGGGGTGAGGTCAACGAGTTGCTGGTGTTCAGCATCGACGCCAAGAACGGGCAGTTGAAAGAGATCCAGCGCCGCTCCGTTGAAGGCAAAGAGCCTCGTGAATTCGCCTTCGACCCCAGCGGCCATTTCGTATTGATCGCCAATCAGAAAAGCAACCAGATCGTCACCGTTCGCTTCGACGCCCAAACCGGTCTTCTGGGCGAGACCGTGCAGAAAATCGACTTTGATTCACCCTCGGATTTCCGCTTTCTGACCCGCTAAGTCATCCGGAGCGACACATTGACGCAGGCTGTAGCCCTTGAAGAACAAGGGCTGCAGCCATGTATTAATTGGCGTGATATGGGCTAGTGGCAGAAAAGATTTTTTCTGAAAGCAGCTCGGGCGTAACTTTCATTCCACGGCCACGACGGTCAAGACTTGAAACGAAACACGACACCGAGGTATGCATCATGAACTTCAATCTCTTCTCCATCATCGCCGCCTCTGCCATCTCCGCTTCTGTCGCATTGCCTGCCAGTGCCAGCGTTGAAGTTGCGGAAAAGAAAGTGGCATCGACCCAGAGCTACACCCCGAAATACTTGCAGCAAAGTGCCAACTTCTACGCCGCTCTGGATCATAAGACTCAGCAATGAATAACCCTGATCCGATGAACCCATTCCCCATCTACGATGTACACGAAACTGGGGAATGGGTTCCTGACCAACTTGGTCATCCTCGCCTGAAATAATGGATTGTCTGCACTGAAAGAACGCTTTCGCGAGCAACTTCGCCTTCAACAGGTTGACGCGACCCACTGACCACTGCGTGTCAGGCCATGTGTCAAATGTGGGCGAGCTTGCTCGCGAAAGCGTTGAATTCCCTCCCTTTGGTCCCCGTCAGCTGACTAAGCGACGGGGATTTTTTTATGCGCAAAAATGACAGAGTGGGTAGCTTAGAAGTCCAGTGCGTAACTAACGCCCACTGTCCGGCCTTGGGCGTGTGCGTAAGGCGCACGTGACGTTGCCTGACTGAACAGTGAATAGTATTGGCGATTACACAGGTTGTAGATTCCGCCCTCCAGCCGTCCCACCGACAAAGACGTCGACCCCATCAGATCGAAGACTGTATAGCCGCTGATTTCGCGCCCGTTGTTGTCTTTCGAGGCGGCGTCATAGTTGCCGAGGTGAAGGGCTTGGAGCCGAACCGAATAACGATCAGGTGCATATTCGGCAAAGACTGTGGTTTTGGCGGGTGATACGCGTGTCGCGGGCAGGTCGACCCATTTCCCGGTTTGGCGCGTTTCTCCCTTCGTCCACGCGTAAGTTCCACCGGTCATTAATGCGTCAGTCAATCGATGCTGCAGATCGACTTCAAATCCTCGTACCCGTTCTTTCTGATTGATCAGACGCAACGCCCGGGTTTGTGCGTCATAGAACTGCGTGACGTCAGAGGTGTTCTCATACACGGTGATCTGACTTTGCCATCTGTCTGCCGTCGCGCGCCAGCCCAATTCATGGCTATTGACCTTCAACGCCTGTGCGTTGAGTTGGCTGATGTCATACGTACTGCTGACTTCACGCAAGTAACGTTGGATATCGGGCAGTGAGAAGCCTTGGCTGAAATTGGCGAAGACTTCCTGTGTCTCGTCCAACCGATACACCGCACCCGCGTTGTAAAGTGTGGCGTCGTATTTAAGGGTCTCGCCGGGCAGCGTCGACCAGCGCCCGGTTCGCACAATTTCGCCATAAGCGATGCTGTCACTGACATCACTTTCAATCCAGGTTCTGCGTACCCCGCTTCGCAGCGTCCAGTCGCCCAGTTCATAGGACGCTTGGGCAAATATTGCCTGGGTAGTGGTGATGAGGTCAGGCCCCAACTCATACGTGGTGCCGGTCTTACGATAGGTCAGCCCATCGATCACGTACTGGTCAGCACGTTGGCGGGAGCGTTCGTGGTCATAATCAGCCCCCCACACAACCCGACCTGTGGCGCGTCCAATGTCAGGGAGAGCAGATTGGATCGCAGCGCGTAAGCCGTACACATCCTGCACGCTGTTGTTATCGGAGAAACCTGCCTTACCCCGACGAACGGCAGGAAAAAAGAGTGCATCGCTACGCCGCCAGTAACCTTCCATTTGCAGGTCCTGCGCGAGAAATTCGTTGTCGGTGTAGCTCAGATTGATGGCCTGTTTGTGCGTATAAGGCTGATCCTCCAAATCGAGGCCCTTGACTGCTACGGCTTCACTCAGGTTTTTCGGATCCTTGATGTAGCGGGTATGTTGTTGGTCCTTATAGTCTTGCAACCCCAACTTGAGTGCGCGTGTGGCGTCGAGTGCATAACCGAATCGGGCCAGTAGGTCATACGTTTTGGTGTCCATGTTGCTGCCCTGCGACGTGTCCTGCGCAATACGTTTACCGTTGCCATCGAATTGATCGTTGCGCTGGCTAAGTGCTGCCGAAAAATATCCGTCCCACGCACCTGATTGCCCCGTGGCGCTTTGGAAGACGTCATAAGACACCCCTCCAGAGCGAAGCGTGTTCCCGGTCGCTACGCCGACTTTGCTGCTGAATCCGAGCGCTTCTCCGTTGTTGCGTTTGGTGATGATGTTGATGGTCCCCCCTGATGCTCCCGCGCCATAAATGCTGCTGGCGCCTGAAACCACCTCGATACGCTCGATGCTGTCGGCAGCGATGCTATTCAACTGCCGGTAATTGTCCCTCGTCGATTGCTGTGATACCCCGTCAATCAGTACCAGCAGGCCCCGCCCTCGCAGTGACTGGCTGAAGTTGCTCATGCCTCCTGTCCCAGGGGCAAGTCCCGGTACCAATTGTCCGAGGATGTCCGACACCCTCCGCCCGGCCATGCTTTGCTGGCGAATCTGCTCGGCATGGATGACCTGCACAGAACCTGGGATCGACGCGATATTTTCCCGGGCTCGCGTCGCAGACACGACCACTTCAGAAAGATTGATCGCGCCGGGCGTTTGGGTGTTTTCGCTTCGTTCGGCCGCTAACGGGAGAGTGACGTAACCGAACAGAGGCAGAAGAAAGGTGAATGTGTGTTTTGTCATTGTGGGATGTCGCCGACTGGTATTGGGCTGGACGGGAACACGGGAGCGTGGGTTTAACGAATGGCGCGGACGATCATCGATAAGTGTCCGACACGATCTCCCGATTGGCCCCATGAGGGTGTAAAGAGCATCGCGGGCATCCCGCTTGGCTCAAACCGCATGAAGGTCATGGTTCAATGGGTTTTTCAGACGCCCTGTGATGTCGGTACGGCTGTCAACCAGACGCATTCGAAGGAGTGATTTCGCGGGCCAGTCGTGAATCAGCAAAGCAGCCCTTTCGGTTTGCCAACGTTGAGGTTCCGCTCGCTCCCTTAAATCGTCGAAGCAGCAGTTGACGTGAGCACTGAGGACCTCCCACAGATCCGATTCAGCGACCGCCCAATGCTGGGCAATCAGTAGAAGCAGTTCGCCGAAGTGGCACATGAAAGCGGCGTGCAGCAGTTTGTCTCTAACGATGCTGGCGTCGTCATACAGTGTCATTTCCGAGTCTTCCAGTTGCAGATCGAACCCACGCTGATGCAGGGTTGTTTTATCGATCCGAATGTCACCGAAATCACGCAGCAACAGGCGAGAGGGATGCCCGTCCGCTCCCATGATCATGAGGCTGTTTTGCTGGTGGGCTTCAAAGGCGACGCCGTACAGCACATACATTCCGAGAATTCCTGGTAAGGCGGCGTACAGGTAACAGTCCAGGAACTGCAAGACGGCCTGCGTGGTATCAGTGCCTTCGGATAACGACACCCAGTGACGTAGGAGTGGTTGATGCTCGTGGTCCATGGCGAACAGACTGCCAACAGGAATCGCGATTTCTCCCGGCTCAAGGGAGTCGCTCAGGTTTGCCCGGTAAAGCGCAGACAGGTGGCGTGCGCGGTCGTCAGAAACGCCAGGCGCGCGGAAATGCAAGCCAGTGTGTTCAGCGACTATCGTCAGTTTCTTCTGAAGGCCAGGCTCGCTCTTCAATATCTTCATCAACAGAGCCGATACCCTCGGCCCCATGCATGCAGACCTTGGTGAGACCGTACGTTGAGCACTGGTCAGGCCCAGACCTACAGGTAGTTTGACCATCGGGGCGGGGGCGCTGGCTTCGGGTAAAACCGTACGAAAGGACATCGTGGGGTGTGCGATGAATGCGGTTATCCGGGTGACGATTAATAGTTGATCTCGGATTTCAGCGGCAAAGAGTTTGGGTAATGTCTTCTCGGCCTGCCATGGGTGGACAGGCAAGGCGATGTAGTCGTGAGCGTTCAACGCCATCGCTTCAAGCTGTCTGCCCAGTTCATGCATGGGTCCGGGGAGCCAGCGCATCAGCTCGGATGAGTAGTCCGGGAAATCAGGGAGTGATTCGATATGCATGAAGTCTCTGTGTACGGCGTACAGCAAGACATTGAAGCTCGATTCGAACTCCGGCGAGTAATCAATGACTTCTGAGGTTGCTAACCCCAATTTGGTTTTACAGTTGGGATGCCATGGATGTCCCGTTGTCCCCCACTGCTCCAGAAGCAGGCTGACATTGATGGCGTTTTCTCTTCTCAGCCCGGCTAAGAACGACCGGGTGTTATTTTTGATGTAGGCATTTTTAAGACGTGTACTCCAGGCATCATGAAAGGCAATACATAGGGTGTCATTCATGAAGCTGTTATCGATTTCCTCTGAAAGCCGAACAAGAGAATCAATGTTTGTGGAGAGGGTCAGCGCAGGTAGAAGCAAGTCAAGGAGTTGCGAAGGGAGGTAAACACGCGCGACAGGTTGGTCGTATGGGTGGCTATATATGCCACCCGTCAGCGACCACGCATTCATCCGGTGTTGGATGAGGCCATCGAATACCAAATGGTGTGTGGGGCTCAACGCTAAGCGATAGCCGTGGGGGATTCTCTCTAGTGAGTCCGAACTTAATATGCCCTCTCTCAATAGTGCTTGTAACAGTCTCTGCAAGCTTCGTTGCGATGAGGTATGAGCGGCGTGATTCAGTCGCGGTGCATCAATATCGTATTTTTTGAAAGAGGGATGATCTATGGCTATCCCCCATTGAGTGAGGACTGTGTCGGGAATTGAAAAAGGCGCTGCGATCACATTCAAATCCTTGGTAATTCATCATCACACCCTCTTCAGCAGGGAATGATGATAATGATTATTATTGGCTCTAGCGAGAGGGGCGCAATTTAATGGGGAAGGAAGTTGTCGTCTGTCGGGTAAGTGCGACTGAGAGCGAAGGAAACTTCTGATTGGGCGTGTGAGGACAAGGGAATGGATTTCCTAAGCCATCATTCGCAGCGTAAGAGCCGCTCTATTAGCTGGATTTACTTCGTTAATAATCAACTTGGTTGATCTTTTGAATCGTTCCTTATCGTTTTTCAATATCACGCGCGCCGGGCATTCTTGCCGCCAGAAAAGAAACATCCCGGAGCTGCTGTCATGGCCACTGCCATTCTTCATTCACTTAAACAGGGCGCTTATACCGCCATCGCGTTGTATGTCGTTTTCATCGCAGTGGTCACTGTCGTCAGTCTGAATCCACACTTAGGCGAACCTTCATCGGTGGCCGCGCAGTCGTCTGTCGTTGCACTGGACCGTGCAGCCGATCAGGCGAAGGGGCGTGCATCGTGAGAGGCGCCAACTTTTGGGTCATTGTGTTTTTCGCCCTCATCAACAACGGGTGCTCGTTGCTGGGCCACGGCGAGGGATCGGTCGGCGGTGTGGCTCGGAGCATGGAATTCAAGACGGAGGTCGCGCAGGACATCGAGATGCTGCGGGCCCAGCGATTGACCGCAGGCCATCCACCGCCCAAACAGGGTGAGCTGTTTTCGACGATCTTCCAGTGGTCGGTGGCCTAGCGATTCATCCAGGCCACGCGTCTGGCCGAAGTGCGTAAGTGCCCGCGATCGTGATCGTCCTCAAGCAGGGCCTGGGGACGATGATCGCGCGAGCGCATGGCCGTCACGAAGTGACTTCCAGCGTACTGAGCCCATTGCCTTGGCGACGGACCTGAATCTGCACCGGGATGCGTTCGTGCATTTCCTGGACGTGAGAAATGACGCCGACCTTGCGGCCTTGAGCCTGCAATCCGTCGAGGGCGTCCATGGCCAGTTGCAGCGATTCAGGGTCGAGGCTGCCAAAGCCCTCGTCGATGAACAGCGATTCGATCCTCAGCGTGCTCGATGCCATGGAGGCCAGCCCCAAGGCCAGCGCCAGTGACACCAGGAACGTCTCCCCGCCTGACAGGGAGTGGACCGAGCGCAGCTCGTCGCCCATTTCGGTGTCCATCACCAACAAGCCCAGCAGGCTGCCGCCGCGTTTTAGACGATAGCGACGCACCAGTTGCTTAAGTTGGGCATTGGCGTGGTGCACCAGCAAATCCAGGTTGTACGCCTGAGCGATTTTGCGGAAGGTGTCACCGTTGGCCGAGCCGACCAATGCGCTGATGCGGCCCCAGCGCTGGTATTCGGACGCAGCGTCAGCGATCCGCGCCTGCAGCTCGCGGCTGGCGTCGCGGCGGCGATCATCCTCGCTGAGCTGCGCGCGCAGGTCGGCGCAGGATTGGTCATGGATCGCTGTTTTCGATTGAGCTTCCTCCACGGCTTCCAACAGTTGCCTGGCATCGCTGAGGTCGCTGTGTTGCGCCTGATGCTGCTGGACCTGCGTCTCGCGCTCTTGCACCAGAACCTTCGCCTGTTCCAGTGCCTTTTCGCTCTGTTGCAACCGCTGACGGAGCTGGGTGACACCGTCGTCGCTCAGGCTCAGCAGCACGTCCAGCGCCGCGTCGTCCTGTTCACCGTGCTCATCGCGCCAGGCCGTGATCTGGCTGTCGAGATCGGCGACTTCCTGTTCGAGCACGCGCTGGCGCTGTTGTTCGCCTTCCAGCTCAGCGGTCAGTTTGATCAAGCCGCTGCGGGCGTGTTGTAAGGCTTCAGCGGTATTCGTCTGAGCTTGGCGCGCTGATTCGACGGCTTGTTCCAGATGCTGTTGCCATTGCTCGGCACTGGCGTGTCCGCCCAAGAGGCCTTGCAAGCGTTGCTGCACCGACTGCTGATGCTGTTGGCGCTGTTCGACACGCTTTTGCAGGTCGTGATACTGCTGCTGACGACCTTCTTGGGCAAATCGCTCACGCTCGAGGTGCTGCGCCCGCGCGGCATGTTCCTGCTGCTCGTCCTTCTGTTGATCAAGGTGCTGAATGCGTTGAGCGATGGCGGTGTCCAGTTGCACGAAGCTTTCGGTGGCCGAGGCGCGCCACGCCGTCAGGCTTTCGCTCGGCAGCAAGGGCTCGAACTCCTGCAGCGCTGTTTCGAACGCCAGGTTGTCCTGGGAAATGCTGCGCTGTTGATCCTCCAACAGTTTCATCGCCTGTTGACTGGCTTCCCGGGCGTCCTGGACTTGCTGCTGAAGGGCTTCGGCGTCGCGCTGCACTTTCAACAGTCGGGCCTGGCGTTGCTCGGCGCTGAGCACCTCTTGGGCCAATTGGTGCAGACGCTCGCTCAGCCAATCGCTGCGCAGGTGTTCGGGTTGCTCAAGCAGGCGGGGATACAGAGGATGGGCTTGCAGCTCCGGCGTCAGCTTCTGCAGTTGCTCGTCGAGTTGGTCCAGCTGCGGTTTGGACTGTTTGAGCTGAAGGTTCAGTTCGCCCACTTCGGCACGCAGTTCGGCGAGTTGTTCGCTCAGCCGACTGACCTTCTGACGAGCCATGGCTTCTTCGTTTTCATCGTGGCCTGACAATGCCTGCAGCAGGGCATCAGACTGGTGGTACGGGTGTTCTTCGCTGCCGCAGACAGGGCAGGGCTGGTGATCCACCAGTTGCTCGCGCAATTGCTCGACGCTGGCGCTGAGAGCCAGACGCTGACGTTGCAGCAACTCCACGGTGGTCTTGAGCGCCTGCTCGGCGGCGTCGTGTTCGCTTTTGAGCTGCAAACCTTTGGCAATGCCTTGGGCGCGACGCTCGGTGGCCCGTTGTTGCTGGCTCTGCACTGTACTCAAACGTTCGGCGATGTCCTGATGCCGCTGCCACAAGCGCTCCAATGCGTCACTGGCGCTGTGCTGCTGGCGGTTGTCCTGCAACAGTTGCCCGAGCCGCTCAATCTCTTGACTCACTGCGTCGGCTTTGACTTCGGCGTCGTCATACAACGCCTGCAAGGCGGTGCGACGTTCGCTCAACGCCTGCTCGGCGAGGGTAGAGGCCTGCTCCAGCGCAGGCAGCTCGTCGCGGCCCTTATTCAGCCGCGCGCTGACCAGCACGACCTGTTGCAGGCGAGGGCGGTAGGCGACCCACGACTGACTCAGGGCGTCCAGCGCCGCGCTGTTTTCCAAGTGCTCGGCAATGGTGTGCAGGCGCGCTTCGACGTGTTGCTGCTTCTCGTTCAACTGGTCGAGCGCGGCCTGCCCGTCCTGGCTTGCCTGACCGGCAACCCGGGCCTGTTCACTGAGGTGATGCAGTTCGTCGTTCAGGTGATTGAGCTGAACCTGTTGCTCGAACGCTTCGTTCAGCGCCGGTCTGGCGGCGTGTTGCTGTTCCTGTGCCTGTTGCAACGCAAGCTGGTCGGCGGCGCTGCGCGTCTCCAGATCCGAGAGCGTGGCTTGGGCGCTTGAGTGCGCTTGAAGGTGCTCTCGAACCTGTGAGGCGAGCGTTGTCAGCTGAAGGTCGAGCTTCTGACGTTGGCCGAACAAGTGCCGTTGGGGCGCGAGCCGTTCCAGCCGGGTCAGTTGCTGGCGTTCATCGCTCAGGCCTTCCCAGGTTTGTTGCGCGCGAGTGAGCTGTTCGTTGGCGGCCAGATGACCGTCACGTAGACGGTTCAATTCGCTGAGCCATTGTTGTTTCAGCTCCAGTTGCCGTAACTGCGCCTGAGCCAGCTTCAACTGTTGCTGCGCGTCGTTGAAACGGCCTTCCAGCACGGTGCGCTGCTCCGCGTCCAGGGGAGCGAGATTGCCTGCCTGGGCATTGAGGGCTTTCAGCGCCTCTTCGGCTTCCTTGCTCTTGCTGTAGGCGCGTCGCCCCAATTGGCTGTAGATCGCCGTGTCCGTCAGCTTTTCCAGCAGTTCACTGCGCTCGCGGTCGTCGGCCTTGAGGAAGGCGCTGAATTCGCTTTGGGCCAGCATCACAGCGCGGGTGAACTGTTCGAAGTTCAGGCCCAGTCGGGCTTCGAGCAAGGTTTTGTATTCGGTTTTGTTCTGGCTGCTGAGGATCTGATCGCTGTCCAGATCGGTCAGGGTCTGGCGGCTCTGTTGCAGCTTTTTCGTCGCATTGTCGCGGGCGCGGTTGGTTTCCCAGCGCGCGCGGTAACGGCGCTTGTCGATGCCGACGAAGTCCACCTCGGCGTAACCGCTGCCGGTGCCGCGACGCAGCAGGTTGCGCGGGTCGGCCGTGCTGATGTCGCCGTCTATCTCCGGCACGCGCGACTGGCCGATATCGTTCAGCCGCGGAATCGCCCCGAACAACGCCAGGCACAAGGCGTCGAGCAGGGTGCTCTTGCCCGCGCCGGTCGGGCCGGTGATGGCGAACAAACCGGCGCTGGCCAGTGGCTCGGCGGTGAAGTCCAGTTCGAAGGGGCCGGCCAGAGAGGCCAGGTTTTTCAGGCGAATGGCGAGGATCTTCATGGCTGCTCACCCTCGAGCTGCACGTCCTGCAGCAGGGTGGCGAAGTCCTGCAAGGTCTGCTCATCCACCTCTGTCCCGTAGCTGTCGAGCCAGGCGCGACTGAACAATTCTTGCGGCGTGAGCTGGTCCAATTCGATCAAGTCGCGCGCGTCTTCGTCGGGGCGAGGGCCTTTCCCCGCGTATTCGGCGGCGATCCGCACCAGCCGCACGGCCTTGTTTTCCAGGGCGGCTTCGATCTGATTGCGCAGGTCCGGCTGCGGCTCATCCAGCTTGACCCGTACCTCCAGCCATGGCTGGCGGTCAACGTCGGCCAGTAGGTCGATATCCGGCAAGTCCTTGAGCTGCAGCAACAGTTCCGCCAGGGGCGCGGGCCCGACCCGTTGCAGATTGACTGCCCGAGGGATCAGCATGGGTTGGACGCTGACCAGTTTTTCGCCCTCGCACTCGATTTCCAGGATCTGGTGCTGGTAGCCAATTTCCGAGAATGACAATGGAATCGGCGAGCCGCTGTAGCGAATGCGATTCTCGCCGTTGACCTTCTGCGGTTTGTGCAGGTGCCCCAGCGCGACATAGGTGATGGCGTCGCCGAACAAGCTGGCGGGCAAGGCTTCGGCGTTGCCGATGATCAGGCTGCGCTCGGAGTCCTCTGAAACGGAGCCGCCTGCCATGTGCGCGTGACTGATGGCGATCAGCGGCTGGCCTTTCTTGCGTTTCTGCTGAGCGGCAGCGATGAGCTTCTCATGCACCTGGCCGATGCCGTGCAAGTAGTTGTCGCCCAAGGCCGGGCCGGTCACTTCCGCCGGGCGCAGGAACGGCAGCGCCAGGCACCAGCCCAGCACCTTGCCCTTGGGGTTGGTGAGCGGCAACAGCAGGCGTTCTACGTCAAGCACCCCGTCATCGAGCCACAGCACGCGGCCTAGCGCGTGGGTGCGCAGGCGGCGCATCAGCGGGGCGGGCAGCTCGATGCGTGAGCCGGAGTCGTGGTTGCCCGCGATCATGACGATGGTCAACTGCGGGTTGCGCTCATGGGCGCTGACGATGAAGTCGTACAGGCGCTCCTGGGCTTTGACCGGCGGGTTGACCGTATCGAAGATGTCGCCCGCGATCAGCAGCACATCAGGCGTACGCTCGCCCAGACGGGCCAGCAGCCATTTCAGGAAACACTCATGTTCGAAGTCCCGCTCCTGGCCATGGAGGTTCTGGCCCAGATGCCAGTCGGAGGTGTGGAACAGACGCATTGATTTACCTTGGTTCTTTGGGGGCGCGCGACCGCACCGGCGGGCTGCCGTTCTGCGACGAGTCGCTCATTCACTTCGGATACAACGGCGGAAGGCTGTCCACGGCGTTGCCATCCACGGGTTTTTCCACGGCGGGCAGTGCCCTGACCGCTTTCCACAATTCTTCGCCCAGCCACAGCTTGCCGGTTTCGCTGTAGAGCGCGCCGTTCAGCCCGTCCAGCGCATCGGACAGCGGTACGAAACGAGCGGCCATGTCGGCCAGGGTTTCCGGTTGCTGGCGGGCCCAGGCATCGAGGGCTTGGCGGGTGGCCTGGGGATCGTTGGCCAGGCAAGCGCGCTTGAGGTCGTCCAGCACCGTCCGTGGGCTCGGTCCGGCCTGGGCGGCGCGGGTCAGGGCCGGTTGCCAGCGCGCTCGCCACCACAGCCCGAACCCCAGCAACGTGGTGAAGGCCAGCAGCACGGTACTCAATTGCCATGGCCACACGGGTGGGCCGATGACCGTGACGCCGAGGTTATCGCTGACCGGCATGTCCACCGCCAGCGCGGGGTTGGTGCTCACCTGCAGTGTATGAGCGGGCAGGGCACTGTGCTCCAGATGGTCTTCCAGCGTGTTCCACCAGACCACGTCGACCGCCGGAATGTCGATTGCGCCAGGACGATTGGGCACCAGCGCTTCACGTTCCTCGCGGCTCCCGACCAGGCCTCGCTCGTTCACCTGATTGCTCAGTTGCGGTTGGTCGGGATAGCGGCGCAACGCGCTGACATCCGTGGCGGGCAGCGGCGGCAACTGCGCACTGGACAGCCCCTCGGCCGTCATCACCAAGGTGCGCGTCAGGGAGTCGCCGATCTGGGTGTGGGCCGGGTCGGGATTCCAGTTTTCGCTTAGGCTGATGCTGCGTGCTGGCAACCAGGGTGTATTGGCCGGGTAATGCACCGGTTGCGGCTTGACCTTCAACGACAGCGGGTCGGACGTCACCCGAATCAACTTGCCCGGCTTGGGGCTGGTGGCCATGGCAGGCTGGCGGGTGGCCTCGCCCTGTTCGGGGATGTCCTGGACCATGGTCGCACTGAATGCCTGCGACGGAATGGTCAATTCGCCGCTCTGTTGCGGGTACAGCGCGTAGCGCATTTCGATCACGCCATGGCGAATGCCATTGATCTGCTTTTCGTAGGTGCGCGTGTCGCCGAGCTTCTCGATGCGCACGTCGGGCAACTGCAGCGGGGTCAGGTTGCTGTCGTCGAACAGCGACACCGAATGGTAGATGCGCACGGTCAGTACGGCTTGCGCCTGCACGTACACGGTGTCCTGGTCCAGGCTCGCTTCCATGAACACCGGCGCAAGTTGCTGTTCCTGAGCCTGCCCGGACGCTTCGACCACTTGCAGGGTAATCGGCTGGCTCGTCAATTGACCCAGCTTGAGCGGTGGAATTTCGATGGAGCCGCTGTGACGAGGCATCAGGGTGATCAACCAGCGGGTGGTGGCGTGCACATTGCCCTCAAGCGTCGTGAGGCTGTTGAGCTGGCGTGTGTCGCGCACCTCGAAATCCGCCTCAAGCGCGCTCATGTCTGGCTTGCCGAACAGGGTGGCATCGTCGGATTCGAGCGTCAGTTCGACGGTTTCACCGGTATTGACCCGAGTGCGATCGACACTGGCCTGCAGCGCGTCGGCGGGCGTGTCGGCTTGCGCCACGACGGCGAACAGGCACCACAGCCCGGCGATCATCACAGAGTGCACACGGTTCATCGGGTCTTGTCCTGATGCTGCTGTTGTTCATACCAGAATTTGCGCCGCAGCAACTCACCGGGTTCATCGGGGATCTGCCGCAGCCATTGTTCCAGTGCCTGACGTTGCTCGCCGCTGAGGTGGGTATCGGCAGGGCGGGTTGGAGCACGGGTCGGCTCATCAGCCTCCGGTGAGGCGTCAAGCGCATCGTTGCTGCCGCTGGCTGCAGACAAGGCTTGCGAGCCGTTGGCATTGTCATCTTCGTCGTTTTGCGCCGGTGCCGACTGACTCGACGAGGTCTGCCCGGAACTGTCCGGGTTCGGCGAGTCAGCATTCTCGGCAGTTTCGTTCTTGCCCTCACTGGCGTCTTCGGCAGCGGCCTGCTCGTTCCGCTGTTTCATCGCTTCGACCAGCGCCTTGTTCGCAGCGGCAGCGGGAAAGTCTGGCTGACGGTCGAGCGCCTGTTCATACGCCTCGATGGCCGCGTCCAACTCGCCACCCTTGGCCAGCGCGTTGCCGCGATTGTAATGGTCGGCGGCGCTGTTGCCCTGGGCGAAGCGCTGAGCGGCAGCGGCGTAATCCCCCGCTTCGTACAGCGCAACGCCTTGCCACTGCGTGTCTTCGAAGCGTTGCGCAGCTTCGGCCGGGCGGTGGCGCTGGAGCAAACGTTGCCCCTGTTGATCGGGACGTCGCCACAGGTTCTGCAGAAAGTCGTTCTGCAAATCGGCGGCCTGGCTGGGCGGCGGCATCAGCATCAGCAGCGGCAGGCAGAGCAGCCAGCCGCGACGACCGGCACAGGCTGCCAGCAGCAACAGGGGCAGCAACAGCCAATAGCCTTGGTCGGCCCAACTGTCGAGTTGCAGGGTCTGCCCCTCGCCGCGCATGTCTTTCGGGCCGTCGAGCAACCCCAGTTCCCGCAGGTCCTGGTCGTCCAGGCGCAGCGTCGTGTAATGGCCACCCAGCCCGTCGGCGAAGTCCTTCAGGCTGGCGCTGTCCAGACGCGGCACCATGATTGCACCCTGAGCGTCCTTCAGAAAGCCGCCCTTTTCCTGAGTGACCGGCGCGCCTTCGGCGGTACCGACCCCCAGCATCAACAATTGCGGCGCGTGGCCAGTCATCGCCTCACGGATGCCTTGCCGCTCGCTCTCGGACAACGAAGAGCCGATCCACAGCACACGGCCAAGACCCAGATCACCCTGTTTGAGCAGCGCAAGGGCTTTACTCACGGCCAGATCGGCACGCTGACCCGCTTCGGGCATGATCGACGGGCGGATCGCGTCCAGCAGATTCTGGCTGGTTCCCAGATCGTCCGACAGGGGCACGAGGGTATGGGCGCTGCCGGCGTAGACGATGATCGCCGTTTGCGAATCGCTGCGCAGTTGCAACAGATCCAGCAACTTGCGCCGTGCTTGCTCCAGACGCGAGGGCGGGCTGTCGGCCGCGAGCATTTCAGGCGTGAGCTCCAGCAGCACCACCAACGGATCGACAGGCCGCTGGCTGGTTTGCTCGACGCGCTGCCAACTGGGGCCGAGCAGCGCAAGCAACGCCAGCAGCCAGCCCAGTGCCAGGGCGATCCACGGCAATTTGCTTTCGCGCCCGTTACCGCCACTGAGCAGCACCGAATGGAAAGCGCTCGGCAGGATCATTTGCCAGCGGCCGATCCGCTTCTGCCGATGCCAAAGCCGCCACACCAGCCAGCCCAGCAACGGCGCAAGCAGCAACCAGCCGGGGCGTAGCCAATGCGGCCAGCACGCGATCAACGAAGCGATCATCGACGCCTCCGCAGGCGCTGGAAGCGCTGACGCCACTGAGGCACTTGATGCAACACCGGCCGACGCGCAAGAAAACGATACAGTGGGTTGTGCGGCCAGCGTTCATGGATGACCAGCAGAACGCTCAGCGCCAGCGCGAGGGCGAGAGGCCAGTGATACAAGGCCTGCGCGGGGCGAGCCTGGGTCGGTTGTTGAGTTACCGGCTCGAGGGCGTCCAGCGCTTTGCCGATCTGAGCGAGTTGTGCGCCATCGCGGGCGCGGAAATACCGGCCGCCCGTGATGGCGGCGATTTCCTGCAGGGCCGGTTCGTCCAGGTCCAGGCTGGTGTTCAAGCCCAGAATACTGGTCGCCCCCTTGTCCGGATCGGCACCGATGCCGATGGGGTAGATCTTCACGCCTTCCCCGGCTGCCAACCGTGCGGCGGTGGCCGGGTCGATCTGCCCGGCGTTGTTGGCACCGTCGGTGACCAGAATCAGCACACGGCTCTGCGCCGGGCGCGAGCGCAGACGCTTGAGGGCCAAGCCGATGGCGTCGCCAATGGCGGTGTTCTTACCTGCGATGCCGATGCGGGCTTCGTCGAGCCAGACTCGGACAGTCTTGCGGTCGAAGGTCAGCGGTGCTTGCAGGTAGGCCTGGCTGCCGAAGAGGATCAGGCCGACGCGGTCGCCCTGGCGATGCTCGAGGAAATCCCCCAGCAGTTGCTTGACCAGCGTCAGGCGGCTGACCTCATCGTTTTGCCAGACCATGTCCGGGTAATCCATGGAGCCCGAAACGTCCACTGCCACCAGCAGGTCTCGTCCACTGGCCGCCACCGGGAGGGGATCGCCCAGCCATTGCGGGCGGGCCGCCGCCACCAGCAACAACAGCCACAGAATGATGAAGGGCAACTGCCGACGCCAGCCGGGCAGATGGGCGCGGGCGCGGCGTCCGGCCAGCCCTTCGAGTTCGTCGAGAAAACTGACCTTCAGTGCGGCTTCGCCGCTGTCGGCCACCGGCAGCACGAAGCGCAGCAGCCATGGCAGCGGCAACACGACGAAGATCCACGGCCAGGCGAACTCAAACATGTTTGCGAATCCATGTCTCGACCGACTGGGTCAGGCCAGTGATGGCCTTGTCGTCGAGCTTGCATTCGGGTTTGTAGGCGCCTTCGACGAGCACCATCCAGCGTGTGAGCCCGGCGGCCGGACAGCGGTTGTCGAGAAACGCCAACCATTTGCGCCCGTTGAGGGTATGGCTCTGGGCGTGGGGATAATCGTGGCGGCATAAGCGCTTGAGCAGGCCATTGATCTGTTGCAGCCAGGCGCCCGCCGGTGCGCCATCATAGGGCTTGGGCATTTGCGCCAATTCCTGAAGCGCGGCCTGGCGCCGGGGATCCAGCGGCTGTTCGGCCACTTCCTTGACCGCTTTTTTCGGCAACCAGACGCGGGCACGCCACAGGCCGTAAGCCAGCAATGGGAGTAGGCCCGTCACTATCCACCAGCCCGGTGCAGGCGGCCAGGCACTCACCGGCGGTGGCAGGATCAATGGCTGCAGTTGGTCCAGGACGCTCATGTGCGCTTCACCGGCTGGTTCGCATTCAGGTAGTCGCGCAATTGATCGACCATTTCCTGTTGGGTGCTCAAAGGGATCATCAGCACCCGCAGCTTCTGCGCGAGCAACTCCCAACGTGCCTGACGTGCTTCGCCCTTGGCGCGGTAGGTCTGGCGCAGGTCGGAATTCAGCGTATCGAGTTCCAGCCGCGCCCCGCGGTCGTTGAATCGCAGCAGCCCGGCAGCGGGGAGCGCGTGATCCAACGGGTCGGACACCGGCAACAGCAACAGGTCGCAATGACGCGAGAGCAGGGCCAGTTGCTGCTCCGCGGAATCGGACAGCGTGCGCTCGTCGCACAGGATGAACACCAGGCTGCCCGGCCGCAGCACTTCGCGGGCCCGGCGCAACGCCACGCCAAAGGTATCGCGGTCTGCACCCGCCTCGGTGTGCAGCGATTGGTTGGCTCGCACCAGCCGGTTGAGCAATTGCAGCAGGCTCTGTTTGCTGCGGCGGGGTTTGATCTCGTAGTGCTGGTTGTCACCGAACACCAGGCCGCCGACCCGATCGTTGTGCCCCAGCGCCGCCCAGCCGATCAAGGCCGCCGCCTGGGCCGCCAGCACCGACTTGAACATCAGCCCCGAGCCGAAGAACAGCCGACGGCTTTGCTCGACCATGATGAAAATCGGCCGTTCGCGCTCTTCATGAAACAGTTTGGTGTGGGGCTCCTGGGTGCGGGCGGTCACTCGCCAGTCGATGGTACGGACGTCGTCGCCGGCCTGGTACACCCGGACCTGATCAAAATCCACCCCGCGACCGCGCAATTTCGAGTGATGCAACCCGATCAGTGGGCTGCGCCGGCCGGGTGACGAGAACAACTGGACTTCCCGTACGCGATGACGCATCTCGATCAGCTCGGCGAGGCTGATGCGGATGCCCGGTTGGGAAATCTGGTAGGGCTGCATGGGTTCAGGCGACGGCCACGACATCGAGAATGCGCTGGATCACGCGATCCTGATCGATGCCCGCCGCTTCTGCTTCGAACGA
Source organism: Pseudomonas sp. GD03842 (assembly GCF_029841165.1). Taxonomy (NCBI): domain Bacteria; kingdom Pseudomonadati; phylum Pseudomonadota; class Gammaproteobacteria; order Pseudomonadales; family Pseudomonadaceae; genus Pseudomonas; species Pseudomonas sp. GD03842. Next base: position 26,288 of record NZ_JAOCEA010000006.1, read on the forward strand.
CAGAATGATGCGATGGCGCAAGACGTCGAAAACCATGGCTTGAATGTCTTCGGGGCTGACGAAATCGCGGCCGGCCAGCCAGGCGTGAGCCCGGGCGCAGCGGTCCAGGGAGATCGAGCCGCGCGGGCTGGCGCCGTAACCGATCCACTCGGCCAGCTCGGCATCGAATTTCGCCGGAGTGCGGGTGGCCATGACCAGTTGCACCAGGTACTCCTCAACCGCGTCGGCCATGTACAGGCCGAGGATTTCCTTGCGCGCCGAAAAGATCGCCTGTTGACTGACGCGACGGTCGGGCTTGGCCTCGCCATTCAACGCTTCGCCGCGGGCTTGCTGCAGAATTTTCCGTTCGACGTTCGCGTCCGGGAAGCCGATCTTGACGTGCATCAGGAAGCGATCAAGCTGCGCCTCGGGCAAGGGATACGTGCCCTCCTGCTCGATGGGGTTTTGCGTGGCCATCACCAGAAAAAGCGGCGAAAGGTCGTAAGTGCTACGCCCGACGCTGACCTGCCGCTCGGCCATGGCCTCCAGCAGTGCCGATTGCACCTTGGCAGGTGCTCGGTTGATCTCGTCGGCCAGCACCAGGTTGTGGAAGATCGGCCCTTGCTGGAAGACGAAACTGCCGGTTTCCGGGCGGTAGATTTCGGTGCCGGTGATGTCGGCGGGCAGCAGGTCAGGGGTGAACTGAATGCGATGGAACTGGGCTTCGATGCCCTCGGCCAGCTCTTTGATCGCCTTGGTCTTGGCCAGGCCGGGGGCGCCTTCGACCAACATATGGCCATCGGCGAGCAGCGCGATCAGAAGGCGCTCGACCAGCTTCTCCTGCCCCAGAATCTGAGTGGAGAGAAAGGTTCGCAGCGCGATCAACGCTTCACGATGTTCCATCGATGACGGTTCCTGGCAGGTAGGCAGCAGCGCCAAAACGGCACCGACGCTGGGGGCGTTACTTTAATCCATCCCAAGGGGTGGCGACCAATCGGCTGAGGGGTTTTTTCAGTGTTTGGAGCTGTTTGCACGTAAAAACCAGAGATGTCTGACAGCTCGCGGTTTTTCTTCGTGTGATTGAGAGGATCAAACGGCAGGTATCGGCTCAGTTCGATGTGCCGCGTGGCTCGCCCAGGGCTCGCTTCCCGAAGTGAGTGACCTCGTTTGAATTGACCGCCGGTCCACTTCTGTATGCGTCATTCTCTACCCGTGCTTAGCTGGGTTTATGGGCTTGTGCAGTGACCATCTCAAGGAAGCAACTACTCAGGATGAGTCACTGCCATGAAGAAGAAAGCTGGGAAAAAATCCGCCAAGACCCCCTCGGCCCTGGATGTCTTGCTTAACGGGGCCGCGCAGAGAACGGACAGTCTTTCCTCGTTGACGGATCAATTCAGCTCAGTGATGAGCTTGGCCCGTGCCGACATTCCTCGCCTGATGAAACAAAACCCACAGATGCACATCAGCGAGGCTCGCGATGTGCATGCGCGTGCCCAAGCCATGTCTGTCGTCATTGCCCGTCAATTTCGTGAACAACGATTGACGGCATCGGTGCGCCAGGCCAACACGCCGCCCACGGGCATCAAGGGGCTGGTTGACGGACCCACTTACACCGACATGTTCAATCCGGACTGGGCCAACCACTGCCCGCCCGATGCCATCGAGGCCACCACGTCGCCGGTGGCCTATCTGGCCGATCTCTATCGTTATGCTCAAGAACTGGAAGCCACCGGCAACGAGGCCGAGGTCATCCCCCTCAATGAGCGCCGTCCCGACCTTAAGGATCTGGTGCTCGATCACACGGCGCTGAACCGGGTCGAACCGACGATCGTGCTGGTCAATGAGATCCTGGAAAAATCGATTCGGACCCACCTCGATGGCATCGGCCTTGAAGAGAAGTCAGTCGATGATGCGCTGCTCGAAGCGCGGTATCCCAATGCGCTGCCGTTTGAGCGGTATACGAGCCAGATCAACTACGCGCTCGGGCGAAAAGACCACACACTGGGGGACGCCATTCGTGCGGCGGATCCCGCCTATCCGTATTTCAAAGAGACGGGTGTGCATTCGCTGCTATCGGACACGGTGTTGATTCAGGACACCGGGTTGGGTCCGGTTCAGCAAGGATTGTTGCTGGAGGCGCCGTACTTCCCAGCGACAGAGGACTCCACTCATTCCCCAGGGGTTAACCCATGGCGGATGGATCCTCGAAGCCAACGGCTGATCCTCAAAAAGGCAGACGATGAGGCGCCCACTCGCTTTTATCTCGACAACTTTGGCGTCGCAAGTCTCCTGGACCTTGAGGACACTCAGACGTTTTGTTTGCGCACGGGCCTGAGCACTGACGACCTGGACGCATTGCTGAGCGTGGGCGCCTACGCACCCAGCCGTTCGGCCAACGTGCCAGGCGAGGACGATATCGATGCCAGCCTGTCGGGGTCGGTCTACATCAACGCCGGGTTGGCACCCGCAATGAGCATCGAGACCCAAGCTGCCGACACGCAAAAAGGCGTTGGCGCTCGGCATCGGATTATCAACCTTACACCTGATCGTCTGGACCGCATGAACCGCATGATTCGGCTCGCCCGTTGGCTGGATATCCGGTTCGATGAGGTGGATTTGCTGCTGGTGGCGTCTATGCAGGCCGAACAGCGTGCAGCCACGCTTACACGCCGCGTCAAGGCCGAGGCTCATAACCCCTGGTTGATTACCCAAGACACGTTGCGGGCCTTGGGGTTGTTTCAAGTCGGACGCCGCTTGCACGGTCTGCTCGCAGAAGATTTCGCTGTGCTGCTGTACGGTCTGACGGTTTACGGACGCGGTAAAACAGCGTCTCAGTTCGACCGGGTATTCAACGACCAGGCATTGTTTTCGATGCCGCTTATCCTGGATGAAGCGCCGTTTACCGCCCTGCCAAAAACCGAAGCAGAGCGCCAGAAGATCGACCATTTGTGCGCGGCGTTGGGGATGACATTTGAGGTCTACCGTTTCGTGGTGAAGGCGGTTGAGCAAAGTTTGGCAGGCGAGCCGTTGCGGTGGTCTAGGGAAGTGGTGTCGGCGTTTTATCGGCTGGTGCGCCTGCCCCGGTATCTGGATTTGGGGACGGTAGAGACGTTGGCGCTGCTGGAGCTCCTGGATGAAGGTGGCAGCCACTTGGTGTCCAAAGTGGCAGGTGTTTCGCAGATCGCTTCCTACTACGCCTCGGGCAACACCGATACGCTGAGTGTGATTCATGCTTCAGTTAATGCAGTTGCCTGGCTCAGGGAGCACAGCTGGTCGATCGCCCAGTTGTGCAATATGGTCCTGCCATCTCTCACCCGGCCGGTGGCCACCGAGGCCGAGCAAGAGTTACTGCAGCACATGCAGTCTCGCCTGACTTCCGCTTTGATCACCGACAGCAGTTTCGCCGAGGTGGGTACTCCCCATGTGTCGGTGGCGAAGGCCGCCGATGATCAGGACAACCTGTATGCCAGCGAGCCAATCGATTGGTTCGCGCTGCTCAGTAACTTCATTGACGATGGCAGCACGATGTCGACGTCCAAAGGGCTGGTGAAGTATCTGACGGGTGAAACAGAGGAGACGTTCGAGAGTGCGTTGAGCGCAGAGGTCAGTAAGGTATTAGCGAGCGTGGGGCTGCCCGTGGAAGAGCTTCACCCCAAGATCACCAATATGATCATGCGTGCCCGAGGTGCTCAAGAGGCACTGTTGATGGAGGGTCTGGGCGGTTATTTGGGCGTTTCCGCCGATCTGGCCAGAGTTCTGCTGTTCTGGTCCGGTGGCAATCGTCACCAGGTGCTCAAGGAAGTGTTAAGGGTTTATGGCGCTCATCCCGCCGGGCAGGTCGCGATTGGTGATGAAGTGCTGATAGTGCTTGAGGCGCTTGTGAAAGAGGCGGCACTGGTGACGCACCTGAGGCTCAGCGCTGCATTCATCGCGCAATTACTTGAGGCACCGCAATGGTTCGGGCTCAGTGACGCCAAGCTGTCGATGCAGTTGATTTATTTCAGTAGCCAGTACTCAGCGCTGCTGCGGCTGAGTGAGCAGAGTGAAGACTCGCTGCTGGATTACTTGCGGCTCATCAACACGCTGTGGGGAAGCGCCACAGAGGGTGACAAACGACTGATCAGAGACAGCGCTTCAAACAGGCTGGCCAGTTTCTTGAAATGGGGTGTACGTGAGGTACTGGACGTCGCCTACGCGCTGAACCCAGAAGGCATTGTATTTACCCTCAAAGATCTAGACACCGTGGCGCGATTGAGCCAACTCAGCCGGCAGACCGGCCTCGATGCCAATGCACTGCTGGCGTTGTCCCGATTGGTGCCTACCAGTCCCGTGGAAGCCTATCGTCAGGCTGCAGAAAAGGCGCTGAGTTCTCTCATAGACAAAAACTCAAGTACTCAAGAGGAGGCGGGTCAAAGTCGCTCCAGCGCAATCACCGTGACACCGGATTATCTGGTGGCCAAACGTCCAGAGGACAAGGCGACTTACACGATCACGCTGCGCGATGTGATGGGAGAGCCGTTCAAGAACGTGACCGTGGGTTGGAGTACGACGTTGGGTGAGCTTGACCAGCTTCAAACCACCACTGACGAGAACGGCGCGACTTCAACGACGTTGAAGAGCGGCGCGGTCATGGGGGTTGCTGCGGTAGTCGCCAGTTTTGGGTTGGGTGAGCAGTTGAAAGCGCCCGTGGTGACGATCGATTGTGACGAAGCATCCATTGACTTCGAAGGGGCGGAAATCGGCCCCACCGAAGCGCTTTCTAACAAGCTGGAACCTGTTCTTTGCTCCGTCGCCCTGGTTGATAAATACGCTAATAAAGCGATTGATCGTCCGGTGGAGTGGTTTGCGTCATTGGGCGAGTTTCAACGCTATCAGACGTACACTGACCATGATGGCGTCGCGCGGGCCGAGTTGGTCAGTGGCCCGGCAGGCGTATCCGAAGTGATGGCCAAGTACCGCAATGGCGCTGTCGAGCCGTTCAATCCGGTCGAATTCATCAGCCACCCTTACTTTCAATATGTGAAATTCATGGAAGTGGCCGTCGTTGGAATCAAGGTCTCGGTCACGTGTTCTTTGGTCGAACTGAATGGAACACCCAGGGCCAACGAGGTGATCACTTGGACGGCGCTTGACGAAGACGGAAAGCCCTTTGGAACCTTGACCGGAAGTGGCGGTAAAACAGATGCTCAAGGCATCGCGACGGTCACCTTTCTGGCCGACACAGTCGGCCATGTTCGAGTGACTGCCACGGCCAATGCCTTGACCCCCAAACCCACAAAGACTTCTGAACTGACTGCCATTAATCCGCAAGCCGAAATCATCCGGCAGGCCACCCGTCACGATGACTTTCTGGTGGGCAATAGCGACCCGGAAGTTTTTTCGGTTTGGGTGGCGGCCGGTGAGACTCCCGCAGTCGGTGCATTGGTCAGTTGGACTACCGCGGCGGCGGGCAAAGCCCGCAAAAAGGCGGACGCTGTCACGAGTCGGACAGATCGAGACGGAAAGGCTACCTACAGCGCGAAGTTCACCGAAGGCAACCATGTGGTCACCGCAACGTTGAGCGGAACCAGCAAAAGCGTGAAGTTTAATGTCTTGGCGCGCAAGCAAGTTGAATTTGAGATCACCTTCGACGGCGAGTTGCTGGACCCTCTGTCGCCTGATTTGATTTCCCGGATTGCCGAGTATGAATGTGTCATCAAGGTCGTTGACAGGGAAAGCAGAACGCCATTGGCGGGTGTCTCGTTCGAAGTGGACTTCGTCGATGCTGATCCTCAGTTGATGGGGCTGTACATCGCGGGGCTGGGCAAAAAATACAAATCGGCAGTCGAAGGTATAAAGTTGAAGGTCAGTTCCAATTCCGGCGACCGGGGAACGTTTACCTTGCAGACCAAAACCGGCTATTTGCTGGAGGAGCTGCATCCCACTTATCGACTGGGATGGATATACAAATACTCGTCGGCAACACTTCGATCGGGCGGTGTACTGGATTTGAAATGGATATGTGTCGTCACTGATCTTGATCCTTACGACGGTGCAGTGATTGATCCGCTAGGCGCTGTCGAGTTCTCAGTCCCGGCTAAGAACATAAAAGTTGTGTTGCCGGTAAAGCTCGATGGACGTCCATTACATAACAAAATCCCCGACACAAGTCTTCCTGCGCTGGCGAATGGCGATGTGACGACAACGTCGCGTCTGGTGGCGCTTGACGGTTATTTGGTCATGTTGCCAGGAACGCAGCCGCTCACCAATGTATCAGCATTGAGGTCCAAGCGTACAAAAACCTGACCGTAGTCGATCATGTTTACCCATGGTTCGCACGTTCGTACACCGTCCATCGATTGGCGGTTAGATGCAAAGCGCGTCTTGATGATCGTGCGCAGGCGCCTATAGAAATGACGGTTCTGTTCAGTTAATGAGAGGCAGGAAATGAACAATGTCAAGCAAGGTGATAGTTATAGTTTTCTTATGACGATGAAACGTGGCCTGCAACTTGTAGGGCATACTGATTTATTGGGCAGGGATATTCGTTATGTCCTCAACGTCAAGACTGTCGCGGATGACGGCAGCGCCTTGGCGGGGAAAACCTATACGTTAAATTCGACTCACGGAAGCGCAAACAAAATCAATATTCCAAAAGTCGGTATGGAGATGGTGTCCACCGCGGATGGAAATGATTTCCTTATTTACGGTAAGCCTGCCGAGTCCGAGGGCGATTATAACCTCATGCAGTGCGAGTTTACCCTGTCTTGTGATAGTGGCTCCGGTCAACCCTCTGAACAACTCACGTTCAAAATGGGACGTCTGGCGTACTGGGGAGCACCCCGTATACTCGCGAGTGATGACGTAAAGAACGTGATATTCAAAACCAAAACCGAGTGGGCGGGAGAAGGCACGCCAGGTGCTCTATGGGGGTGGGGCGATAATGTCGAAGATTGCACGATTAAGTTTCCGACATTGAATATTGAAGTCGAGAGTCCCACCCAAACCGGCAGCGATGGTAGCGCGAGCGTTGAGCTTCCTGTCGAACTGGGCAAGTTTTCCACTGCGCCAGACGTCGCGCCGGTGGAGATTTTAGCCAAGGTGTCGAAGAGCGGCTACACGGCGATCTCGCGATACTATGAAGAACGTGAGTTGTATTACTTCGCGTCCGTCAAGTTTACCGCTCCACCTGTATACGTGGGAGTTGCAGCAGAAGTGACGTGCGTGCTCATTGGGTTGAACGGTAAACCCAGGGCAGGGGAAATGGTGAGTTGGAGTGCCAGCAAGGGGGCCATGCTGGATGCGACAAGCGTGACCGATGCAAACGGCATTGCGGCATCTCGTTTTCTGACAGATGAGATCGTAGACGTGACAATCACCGCAACGGCTGAACGAATGAGATTGAACGGCAGCAGCCAGTTGGTGATCATTCAACCTCTAGAGATAATTAGTCATCAGGCGAGCGCTACTCAGTCTGTGGTTGGCATCTCCCCTCCAATTAAATTTTCAGTATGGGTGGGGGGAGCAGGCACGATGTTTTCGGGTGTAAAGGTAGATTGGTTGTACGATGGTAGACCTATGGTTGTCGATTACTCTGATGCCGCCGGGCGGTCAGATTATGACGTTGCGATAGATGTAGGAGAACACAAAGTCACCGCTCGGCTGACCTCGTCCCAGGTGTCGGTCGACTTTCTCGTCACGGGTTACACCGTTGCCATCGGTGAAGTGTCCGGCGGCTCAAGCAACTACATTGTCGGCCTGTCGGCGCCTGAAGTATTCAGTCTGAAATTTGTCGGGGGCGCGCAACCCGTGCCGGGTATTAGAGTCGATTGGTACCTGGCGGGTGTGAAATTAGGTGATTCTGTTTCCGGTGAGGATGGTAAAGCTACGTTCAGTCATTCATTTGAGGCGGGCACCCATGAAATCACGCCATTAGTTTTGGGTCATCCAGAATTGAGACACTCCTTCAGAGTTGAAGCTTACCCCTTGGTTGTTGCTCGTCAGGAAGCCAGTGCGACGCAATACCTTGTGGGTTCCTCAGAAACTATCGAGTTTTCAGTCTGGCTGACGGCAAACAACAAGCCGGTCGTCTGTGGCGATGTGCAGTGGGCAATTGACGGCGCACCTCAACGTGAAAGCTCCCTGGATATAGAGGGGAAAGCAACCATTGATTTGACGTTCGATGAGGGCGAACACGTGGTGACGGCATCCATTGCTAATCATAATTCGCTGGCCACGTTCAATATTGTATCGTTGGCATTGGGCTTTGATGTCGTTATCACCCCAGCGAGAATTAGAGATCCTGATGCTCCCGATCTTTTATGTCGAGGTGTTGAATATTATTTGGATGTGCTGATTGTCGATGAGCAAAAAAAACCCGTTCCCGGTATTCCATTCAGAATGAGCAGTTCGGGTGACGATTTGGAGTCTAATGCCATCGAGATTTATAAATTGAACACTGAGCAAGTATCGGGTGCCAATCCTGTTCGATACCTGACCTCGAAAGAGTGGTCGATCCCTACGAATTTTACTCTCGCATTGGCAGCAGATCAGCGAGTGTTTGAATGGAGAAGACACTATCGTATGGGTTGGATTTATCTCCCGCTTCGTGTCGATGCGAGTATCACTGGTCGGCGAATTTCTGCATTTTGGACAAACTCAACCTTGTTATCTCACTACTCAGGCGAACCGCTCGATTTCGGTCCAATCGAGGTGAGCAATGGCGATCCAGTTGTGCTTCAAGGAAAGGTGACTCGATTATCTTTGCCCGTCGCTGGCCATGTATTTTCCTCCGATGACAGCACACGAAGCGATGCGTCTCCGCTGGAGGAGGTTGATGTTGCAGGTAAATTTACATTTAGCCGAAAAGTCCTACTTGATGGCTTTATGGTTTTTGTCGCGGGCGAGGCGGTCGGTCACATCGTGCCTTAAGTCTTACTGCCGTATTTCCAATAACAGGTTGTGCATGACGGGTTGATCAGTTGGTGGAGCCCGTCGTCGGTCGGGTGCAGGCATACATTGCTTCGATAGGATTGAATGACATGGACTATGACGCGCAAATGGATCAAGCGCTTCGCGACGCCCTCGTCGCCTACTACCTCGGCCAACTCATCCCGGCGCCGGAATCCACCGCGCCGGATAACATCATCACCCCCGACGACCTCTACGAATACCTGCTCATCGACAACCAGGTATCCGCCGATGTCGATACCAGCCGTGTCGCTCAAGGCATCGCCAGCCTCCAGCAACATATCCATGCCATTTACGGCGGCATGGAGCCCGGTTTCGCTCAGATCCCGGATACTGCCGCGCATCGTAAACAGGTGAATGAATGGCACGAAACGATGAGCCAGTACAGCGTCTGGGCGGGTTATCAGGCGCTGGTGGATTACCCGGAAAATTACTTGGACCCCTCGTTGCGCCAGGGCAAGACCGAGGCCTTTCAGGCGCTGGAAAGCGAGCTGTCCCAATCGCGCTTGACGGCGGACAGTGTGCAGAACGCCGTCAGCAACTACCTCGCGCGATTCGAGGAGGTCAGCAATCTGCAAACGGTGTGTTGCTACATCGACGGCGTGGACTTCCGGCAGGCTGATTACTATTTCGTCGGGCGTTCTGCGACCGACACGTCGCGTTATTACTGGCGCAAGGTGGCCATCGACCTGGACGACAGCAGCACTCGGGTGCCTCCCTCAGCCTGGAGTGAGTGGAAACCTATCGACATCCAGTTGGCCGGGCACGTGACGCACGTGCGCGCAGCGGTGGTCGATGGCCGTCTGCATCTGGTATGGCTGGAGCAGGTACGCCAGGCGCTGGATGCGGCTGACACGCCCGTATCGGGTAGCTTTCTCTATCGGCTGAACACCAGCTACTTGCAAAACACAGGACGTTGGAGTGATGCACTGATCCTTCATGAATGCCTCATGCCGTCGTTCGAGGACCTTGATCGGCTCGACTACGTGTTGATCGCAGCGCTTGATGATCGTGTCTCCGGGCAACCGTGTCTGGCGGTGGGGTTCATCCAGAGCAAGCTGTTTACGCCGGGCACCTATGCGTTCTTGCATGTCAGGGACAAGCACTGGCAACCCGTGAACCTGTCGACGGCTTCACGCACTTCGATGTTCGCTGCTTTGGTGAAACAACTGGGAGACAGTGGCGCAGCGGCGGCGCAGCACGTGATGGTAGGAGCCGAGGGAACCACGGAGCAAAATGCGAAGGTCTGGATCCTCGACAGCGTAGTATGGGATGAGGTTGGGGATAATCACGAGGGCGCGCTCAGTCGCTATCTGGAGGTCGAGACGCCCATCACGTCTATTGAAGGCGCTTGTACGATCAATGCGGTAGGCGTTTGCAACACGCCGTGGTACCAAACGGGCAACGAGGGCATTCCGTTTCGCGGAAATTTTGGCCTGTGGAAAGGCCAGCCCCGATCGCCTTACTCTCTGACACTCAACGGCGCTGCGCGCACGCCCGTCATGCCGATCGGCTGGTCGGCCGATGCAGGGAACCCTAACGCTTACACCCTCCGGTTCGGTATGCATGATACGACCAACGGGTTGGGCTACCGCTCGTTTACCGTGACCCGTAAAGAGCGCTCGAAGGCACCGATCACTCGGGTGACAGATGAGGGCGGGAATTTTCTGGATCTTGAAGGGCTGGCACTTCCCAACCTGCGCTTCATTCGGCTGAACAGCACCTTCGCTGGCGAGCTGGTACGCAAAGCCGAGCGCTCCCTCGACGGGGTGTTGGGCTGGGAAACTCAGCACACGCTGGAGCCGCCCACTCCGAACGCCGAAGGTGAAACCAAAGATGAGCCTTGGGTGCCGGTCGACTTCAACGGTGCCAATGGTCTTTATTTCTGGGAGCTGTTCTTTCACCTGCCGCATCTGGTGGCGTGGCGGCTGCATCATTCATTCGAGTACGCAGGGGCCGAGCGCTGGCTCAATTATCTGTTCAACCCGCAGGTCCGCGTCGCGCCGTTGTATCCCCCGCCTGATCAGGTGGACTGGATGCCCTACTGGACCAGTCGCCCGCTCGGCTTCGCCGATGATCCGATGCAGGACATCGCCGCGCCTAGAGACCCAAACGCCATCGCCTATGGGGCTCCTTCACATTATCGCAAGGCGATTTTCACGCTGTATCTGGACAATCTGATCGCCTGGGGTGACTCGTGCTATCGGCAGGTGACCCGTGACGCCCTCAATGAGGCGAAGCTGTTGTATGTGCGCGCCATTTCGTTGCTCGGCCCCTTGTCCAAGGGGCGAAGTATCAGCCAGTGGGCACCGATGTCGCTGCAAGACGCCGCGCGGCATGAGACTGAAACCTTTGACGCCTTTGAGGCTACCCGTTCAACCGGATTGTTACAGGGCATACCGCGTCGTGTGTCGCAGGCGCCGTGGGTGCGTTTGGTGGATGCGCCGTGGTTCCGGCTGCCCGTCAATACGCGGCTTCTCGACCTCTGGGACACGCTGGATGCGCGGCTGTATAACCTGCGCAATAACCTCACTCTTGACGGTCAGCCGTTGTCGCTGGCGCTGTATGAAATGCCTGCCAATCCGCTTGACCTGCTGCGGGCGCAATTGGCGGGGGGTGGTGCGTCACTTCGGCGTTTGGGCGCGCAGGCGATCATCCCGCCCTACCGTTTCAGCGCCAGGTTGCCTCGTACGCGGCAGGCGGTGGATACACTGACCCGTTTTGGTGAACAGGTGTTGCGGAGTATGGCGAGCGCCGACCGGGCGGAGCAGGACGCGTTGCAACAAGGCCATTGGCTGGAGCTGGCCGGGTTCGCGGCACAACTTGCCGGATTGGCCGTCGAGCAAGCTGAACGCAGTCTGGAGGTGCTGACGGCGAGGCAGGATCAACTTCAATTGCAGATCGGTACCTACGACAACTGGATCGCTCGCGACGTCAGCGTTGCCGAACGTGACGCCGAGGCAAAGTTAGAGCAGGCCAGTGCCATGCGCATCTCGGCTGCGGGAATGCGGGCAGGCGGTCATGGTATGGGCACGGCACCCAACACCATCACGTTTTTGCCGGGGCTCGTCCCGATCCCGGTTCCGGGCGGCTGGAATTGGGGTGGTCCGTCTTGGGCGGCGGCGTCTGCGGCAGAGGCTTCGGGCATGTATCTCTCAGACAGCGCTGATTCGCGCTTGCGCGCCGATGCCTATAACCGGCGCAGAGACGAGTGGACGTTCTTGAAAGAGCAGGCGCAACAGCAGCTCGAACCGCTTGCGCGGCAAATGGAACAGGCTCAGGTCTCGACGGTGGCCGCCAAGGCCGCGCGTGACCGCTCGTTGAAAGCGTGCGAACAGGCACAGGCGCTCTACGCTCTGATTCGCAACCGTGCCACCAACGGCGCTTTGCACCTGTGGATGCAAGGGCAGATGTCCACGCTGTATTTTCAGGCCTACGACGCGGTGCTTTCGATGTGCCTGGCGACCGAAGCGTGTTGGCAATACGAGATGGGCGATTACCAAACCGCGTTCATTCCGACCAGCGCCTGGGTCGACAATCGACGCGGGCTCACAGCCGGGGAGAGCCTGAGCCTGGGTCTGCTGCAAATGGAATCGGCTTTTGTCGCGCGTCACGAAAGGCGACTGGAGTTGGTCAAAACCGTCTCGCTGCGCACGCTGTTGAAGGACCACCCGGCGCGCGGCGCAGAGACCGGATGGCCGGCGGTGCTGGCTGAGCTGCGGAAAAACGGTGCCATCGAGTTTCAACTGAAGCCTTCGTTGTTCGATCTGGATCACCCCGGCCACTACCTGCGCCAGTTGGTCACGGTGTCGGTGTCGCTGCCAGGCAGTCTGGGACCTTACGAAAACGCCCGCGTCACACTGGATCAACTGACCAATAGCTGCCTGCTCAAACCGGATCTGGGCGGTAGCAAATACCAGTACAAGCAGGTGGACGAATTGCCGGGTGAAGATGAGGGCTCCGATCCACGCTTCGTGGTCGCGAATAAACGCGTCAATCAGCGGGTGGCGATCTCGGCTGATCGACAGGATCCGGGTGTGATTGGAGCGTCACCGACGGACGAGCGTTACCTGCCGTTCGAAGGGACCGGGGCGATCTCGAGCTGGCTCATGACGTTTCCACGGCACGCTCAGCCGCACCAGCAATCGCTGATTGACGGGTTGCAGGATGTCATTCTGCACCTACGGTATCGCGCACTGGACGGTGGGCCGGTTTTCGCTGCGCAGGTCAAGGATCTGATTCCCGTCCAGCGCCGCACGCCTCAATCGCTTACTCAGCAGGGCCAACCTTTGCCCGCCGTTTGAGAAGGGCACATCAACGGAAGATGGGAGTGCATCATGGACCAGTCGATCATCGGTGTTCTCGAGCAGCAGCGGCGTGATGCGCTGGTGGCGTGGTACCTCGGGCAATTGGTGCCCAAAGGTGAGCGATTGACGCGGGTGCTCAACGAGAACGATCTCTACGAATACCTGCTGATCGACAATCAGGTCAGCGCACACGTTGATACCAGCCGGGTGGCGCAGGGCATCGCCAGTGTTCAGCAGCATATTCATGCCATCTACAACGGTATGGAGCCCGGCTATGGCTCGTTCGACAGCGATGCGATGGCATCGTGGCGGGAGAGCATGTCCCAGTACAGCCTGTGGGCGGGCTACCAGATGCTGGAGGACTACCCGGAAAATTATCTTGATCCGACACTGCGGCTGGACAAGACATCGATGTTTAAAGCGTTCGAGGGTGAATTGGCTCAAGCCCGTTTGTCTCGCGACTCGGTGCAACAAGCGCTGGGCAATTACCTGCAAGCGTTCGAGAGCGTGAGTAATTTGCAGGTAGTGGGGTGCTACGTTGACGACGTGAAGTTTATCAATGCCGATTATTACTTTCTCGGTCGACAAAATATTGAGCCCTTTGGCTACTACTGGCGCTCGTCCCGTCTTTATAAGAATGCAGATGATCAGCAAGGGCAGATGGCGAGCTGGACCGAATGGAAAACGGTTGAATCCATCATGGGCGCAAACGTGAAACATGCGTGTCCAGTGGTCATGGACGGTCGGCTCTATGTGGTGTGGGCGCAAAGTGGTAAGGCGCTAGTCGACGCCGAAGGAAAGAAGTCCGGGGAATTCGAATACGCGATCAAAGTGTCCTGGCGACGACTGGATGACACATGGAGTCCTCCCGTTGAGTTGTATAAGGACAAGGCACCTGATGAATTGTCGGCCAATGACATTGACAGTCAATACGCGTTGACTAAGGGCTACCGACTGACGGTCAGCGCGGATCATCGCAACCGTAGTCGGTCGCGCTTATTGATCGGGTTCCGTTCGGTCGGGTTTAAGACCGACTTGAGCGTCCACTTGGCATTTGACGAGTTTCTAAATCCTTTGACGGCCACCACTGATGAGGGCGTTGCCACGTTGTTGGCGTTGGTCGCAGGTGTGGATGTGCGGCGTGCCGGATTCTGTGTCGATCAGCTGGATCCTGACCCCAAGACCAAGAACCACTGGAAAATCGTGTCGGTGGTGTGGGACAAGGCTGAGCCTCCTACGACAATGGGCTCGGAAGAATTCGGCATCAACCAGCACCTTGAACTGCAAGCGCAATGGCGCGCCGGAAAAGTGGAGCTGCGAGGCTATTGCAATAAGCCGGTTCTGCAAAACAAACTCACCTACTTTGAGTTCGTCGGAGCTGCTCAGGGATTCGATCTGGATGTGAGCTACTCTGTAAAGGGGGTCCTTGAAGGGCTTACTTTGCGCGTAGAGGCGATTCGGCGAGTCGCGAATGTAAGATTGGTCCCGTTTGATATTTATTACCTAGAGGAAAAGATCGCGTCTTTCTCTCATGAAGACCTTTATTCATTAGGCCATACGCTGGATGGCGAACGGCTGATGGCTGTAAAAACAATTGAAAAAGACGCTGATCAATTCGATACGCCGACATTCCAAACGGCGTTTTCAGTCGTCTGGATTGGGGGTGTAGAACCCCTCCGTCTGTGGGTCAAGGTGTATAAGGATGTGCCGCTGGTCATGGATGCAGATTTTTACCACTACCGAAACGCTACTTTGTACAGTGAGGCGGTGACGCTTAACGGTGCTGCACAATCTCTGACTGCCCACGCCTGGCCTGCGAGTGAACCAGCCACCCGGACTTATCAATGGGGTGGGGATGCCGGCCAGCAAGGTCGAACCAAATTCGGTCTGAACGGCTTTACCGTCACCCGTGAGGCGATCACCGGCCCGGCACCCGTGGTATCGGTCACCGCGGAAGGTGCTCAGTACCTGGATCTCACGACTCCGGCGCTCGGCGTCGGAAACGTGCTTGTTCGCCTCAACACCCTGTTCGCCAAAGCCCTCACTCGGCGTGCCAGCGTGTCCGTGGAAAGCGCGCTGTCGTGGGAGACCCAACACACCGAAGAGCCTTTGTTGACCGGGCAAGTTGCCCCGGTCTACGTCGACTTGGCGGGTGCCAACGGCCTCTACTTCTGGGAGATTTTCTTCCACGTTCCGCACTTGGTGGCCACGCGGCTGCAACAGGAGTTCGACTACGCGGGAGCGCAGCAGTGGCTCGAGTACCTGTTCAATCCCCAGATGCGCGTGGCGCCGTTGTATCCGCCGCCTGCCGAAACCGACTGGCTGCCGTACTGGACGTGTCGACCATTGGGACTGGCGGACAACCCGGCGATCGAACTTGAAGGCTTGACCAATCCAGACGCCATTGCCCGGGGCGCGCCTTCGCATTACCGCAAGGCGATTTTCATGGCCTATCTCAACAATCTGATCGCCTGGGGCGACATGCTCTATCGCCAAGTGACCCGCGACACACTCAACGAAGCCAAATTGTTGTATGTGCGAGCACTTTCGCTCTTGGGGCCGCTGTCCAAAGGCCGCAGCATGAGTCTCTGGGCCCCCGTATCCCTTGCCGATGCCGCGGCGGAGGCAACGGAGACGTTCGAGTCTCTTGAAGCTTCGATGGGGAGGGCCGTTGCAGACCTCATCCCTCTGCCCGGAACGGCAAGGCCCTGGCTGCGATTGCTGGACAAAGAGGTGTTCCGTCTACCCGTCAACACCCAGCTTCTGGACTTCTGGGACAGGCTTGACCTGCGTTTGCACAACCTCAGGCATAACCTGACGCTGGACGGCAAACCGCTGCAACTGGCGTTGTATGAAGCGCCTGCCAACCCGCTGGACCTGCTGCGCGCACAACTGAATGGCTCGAGCGTCAGCGCGCGACGCTTGGGATCGTTGGCGATTATCCCGCCCTATCGCTTTCGCGCCATGCTGCCGCGGGCCGTGAGTGCGACCGATACCCTGGTCAGGTTCGCTCAGCAAGTGTTGGGTTACATGGAGGCCAAAGACCGCGCCGAGCAAGACGAGCTGCAGCAGGGGCATGTGCTGGACGACCTGGCAACCTTTGCCGAGCAGCTAAAGACCTACGCCATCGAAGAAGCGAGCAAGGGCATCGAGGTATTGCAAGCGAGTCGTCGGGTCATTGAAGCGCGTAAGCGTTATTACGATCAGCAGATCACGGAGGATGTCAGCGCCCTGGAGCGGTCTGCTCAATCACAGCGTCAGGCGGCAATGATCAGCATGACCACGGCTCACAGCCTTAACGCGGCCGGGCATCTGGCGAACCTGGCGCCTAACCTGTTTGGCGGTGCCACAGGGGGGATGCAGTTGGGCGGCGTCATGTTCGCGTCCGCCGAAGGGTTGGATGCCGCAGCGTCGACGCTGACGGAGCAGGCGCAGCAAGCATTGATCAGCGACTCGCAGTTGCGTCGCCGGGAAGAATGGCAGCGCCAGGCCGCCCAGGCGGACCTTGAATTGGCCGTTACCGATCTGCAAATCGATGCACAACGGGTAGCGTTAGCCGCGGCAAAAGCGAACTTGGCGCAGGCCTCCAAGGCGCGGGAACACGCGCAAACGCTGTATGCCTTTATCAAGAACCGCACAGCTGGGGTGGGCTTGTATCGCTGGCTGTTGAGCCAGATGTCGACCCTGTATTTCCAAGCCTACGACGCCGTGCTGTCGTTGTGCCTGAGCACCGAAGCCTGTTGGCGGTACGAGGTAGGTGATCGCGACACACGCTTCATCTCCGCTACGGCCTGGGTCGATAACCGCTTTGGCCTGACAGCGGGTGAGACGCTCAAGCTCGGGTTGTTACAGATGGAGTCAGCCTTTCTGAGCCGACATGAGCGGCGTCTGGAAATCAGTAAAACCGTCTCGCTCAAGGCATTGCTCGCGCAGGCCACACCGGCCTCCAGTCTGGCACCCGCTGCTTGGGAGGACGTGCTGGAGAGCTTGCGAACCACCGGAGAAATCGAATTTCAGCTCAAGTCATCAACGTTCGACAAAGACTATCCCGGCCATTACCTGCGGCAACTGACACGGGTCTCCGTTTCGCTGCCAGTGGTGCTGGCACCGTATCAAGACATTCGTGCGACCTTGAGCCAACAGAGCAGCAGCTACCTGCTCGAACCTCAGATCGATAACGTCAAACACCTGTACAAACAAGCGGGCGATTTGCCGGAGAATGAGCAAGGGGAGGATACCCGGCAAGACCAACTGGTCTTCAATCCGCGTGCCAATCAGCAGATCGGGCTGTCCACGGGCGTCGATGACGATGGTCTGTTCATGCTCGACTTTGGCGACGAGCGTTACCTGCCGTTCGAAGGCACTGGCGCGATTTCCCGCTGGACGCTGAGCTTTCCCCATCACGAGTCCGATGAACAGCAGGCGATGTTCGACACCCTTACCGATGTCATCCTGCACATTCGGTACCTGGCCGTGGATGGCGGCAAGGCGTTTACTGCCGAGGTCGAAAAGCTGGTCGCTGCGGTCGAGGACGGCCAGACCAGGCGTCAGCCGACTTCGCTGACGTAAGTGCCGACGTCCTTGAGCAGAATCCTCAACGTGGCGTCCAGTGCTACCAACTCCTCAGCGGACATACCGTGTCCGATCACAAAGAGGTGTTCACCGCCCAATGGCTGAGCGTCGGTGGGGTCAATCTCCACGGTCAGTTGCGTGGCGGTGAGCGTCACCGTCAGGTTCGAATCGACGTAAAGGGTGTCGTCACGGAAGGTGATGTGGACCTCGTCCTCGTCCGGGAAACGCCCCAGCAGGAACAAGTCACCGTTTTCGACATGGCAAAAGGCCGTCGCCAGGTCATCTTCTTCGTCGTCGCAAGGCTCATGAAAGAACAGGTCGGTGGTCATGCGCATGGCGATGTTCCTATGGTTCGGATCGGGACAAACCGAGATTTTGCCAGTCCTCGATGGATTTAGCTCGCGGTCTCTCACTATTCCTGTTCGGCATGGGCCATGCCGTTTCGCAAGGCGATGTCCGAATATGTCGCAGCCCCGCAAGCAGCGGCGGGGTTCCTCTGGGTAAGCTTCATCGTAGATGAACGAACCTGCGCTGCTGTCCCTCCGGACGCAAGCCCCCGTTCGTCATTGGCTCCAAGGATGTGACGACGCACACACGACGAGCGTTAGTACCTGTGCACGGGGGCGTGTCGGCCGCCTTGTCACGATCTGCCAACTATCATCGAACAGGGCCCACGCAACAGATACCCTTCGACCCATGCATGCACGACCCGAAACACGCATCTCTCCTATATAAAAGCCAAGCCAAGCGGAGTACCACAGATGGCGTTCTTCACCGCAGCCAGCAAGCCCGACTTTCAGCATCAACTGCGAGCGGCACTGGCCCAGCACATCAGCGAACAGGCACTGCCACAAGTGGCGCTGTTCGCCGATCAATTCTTCGGCATCATTTCGCTGGACGAACTGACCCAGCGCAGGCTTTCGGACCTTGCCGGCTGCACCCTGTCAGCCTGGCGGCTGCTCCAGCATTTCGAACACAACGCCCCGCAAGTGCGCGTCTACAACCCTGATTACGAGCGTCACGGCTGGCAATCCACCCATACCGCCGTCGAGGTGCTGCACCATGACTTGCCGTTTCTGGTGGACTCGGTCCGTACCGAGCTGAACCGTCGGGGCTACAGCATTCATACGCTGCAAACCACGGTGCTGAGCGTTCGTCGCGACGAAAAGGGCAATCTGGTCGACCTGTTGCCAAAAGGCGCAACTGGCGAAGGCGTTTTGCAAGAGTCGCTGATGTACCTGGAAATCGACCGCACCGCCAACCCATCTGAGCTCAATGTGCTGGCCCGCGAGCTGGAGCAGGTGCTGGGCGAGGTCCGTGTTGCGGTGGAAGATTTCGAGCCGATGAAAGCCAAACTCCGTGAGTTGCTGGCCGGCATCGACGCCACCGAATATGCCGTGGATGCGGATGAGAAGTCCGAAGTGAAGGTTTTTCTGGAGTGGCTGGCGGACAACCACTTCACGTTCCTGGGCTACGAAGAATTCACAGTCGAAGGCGGCAGTGAAGGCGGACAGCTGACCTATGACCCGGCGTCCTTTCTCGGGCTGACCAAGCTGCTGCGCGCGGGCCTTACCCAAGACGACCTGCACATCGAAGGCTACGCGGTGAACTACCTGCACGAGCCGACGCTGCTGTCGTTCGCCAAGGCTGCCGCGCCGAGCCGCGTGCACCGCCCGGCCTATCCGGATTACGTGTCGATCCGCCAGATCGACGCCAGCGGCAAGGTCATCAAGGAGTGCCGTTTCATGGGCCTTTACACCTCTTCGGTGTACGGCGAGAGCGTGCGCAATATTCCGTACATTCGCCACAAGGTCGCCGAAGTCGAGCGTCGGTCCGGTTTTGACGCCAAGGCGCATTTGGGCAAGGAACTGGCGCAAGTGGTCGAAGTGCTGCCGCGCGACGATCTGTTCCAGACGCCTGTGGATGAACTGTTCAGCACCGTCATGTCCATCGTGCAGATCCAGGAACGCAACAAGATTCGCGTGTTCCTGCGCAAAGATCCTTACGGCCGTTTCTGCTACTGCCTGGCCTACGTGCCGCGGGATGTCTATTCGACCGAAACCCGTCAGAAGATCCAGCAGGTTTTGATGGAGCGCCTGAAGGCGAGCGACTGCGAATTCTGGACGTTCTTCTCCGAGTCGGTACTGGCACGGGTCCAGTTGATCCTGCGGGTGGACCCAAAAGTCACCCTCGACATCGATCCGCAACAGTTGGAAAGCGAAGTCATCCAGGCCTGCCGCTCGTGGAAGGACGACTACGCCAGCCTGATCGTCGAAAGCTTCGGCGAAGCGCAGGGCACCAACGTGCTGGCCGACTTCCCCAAAGGCTTCCCGGCCGGCTATCGCGAGCGCTTCGCAGCGCATTCGGCAGTGGTCGACATGCAACATCTGCTGAACCTGACCGATGCCAAACCGCTGGTGATGAGCTTCTACCAGCCCCTGTCAGGCGACAAGGCGCAGTTGCATTGCAAGCTGTACCACGCCGACACCCCGCTGGCGCTGTCTGACGTGTTGCCTATCCTGGAAAACCTCGGCTTGCGTGTGTTGGGGGAATTCCCGTACCGCCTGCGCCATACCAGTGGCCGCGAATTCTGGATTCACGACTTCGCCTTCACCTATGCCGAAGGTCTGAACCTGGATCTGCAGCAGCTGAACGACACACTGCAGGACGCGTTCGTGCATATCGTACGGGGCGATGCAGAGAACGATGCGTTCAATCGGCTGGTCCTGACTGCAGGCCTTCCTTGGCGCGATGTGGCGCTGCTGCGTGCCTACGCGCGGTATCTGAAGCAGATCCGCCTGGGCTTCGACCTCGGCTACATCGCCAGCACGCTGAACAACCATGCCGACATCGCCCGCGAACTGACGCGCCTGTTCAAGACCCGTTTCTATTTGGCGCGCAAGCTGTCCGGCAACGACCTGGACGACATGCAGCAACGTCTGGAGCAGGCGATCCTCTCGGCACTGGACGACGTTCAGGTGCTCAACGAAGACCGCATCCTGCGCCGCTACCTGGACCTGATCAAGGCCACTCTGCGCACCAACTTCTATCAGACCGACGCCAACGGCCAGAGCAAGGGCTATTTCAGCTTCAAGTTCAATCCCCGTCTGATCCCCGAACTGCCCAAGCCGGTGCCCAAATTCGAAATCTTCGTGTACTCGCCACGGGTCGAAGGCGTTCACTTACGCTTCGGCAACGTGGCCCGCGGCGGGCTGCGCTGGTCCGACCGCGAAGAAGACTTCCGTACCGAAGTGCTCGGCCTGGTCAAGGCCCAGCAGGTCAAGAACTCGGTCATCGTGCCTGTCGGTGCCAAGGGCGGTTTCCTGCCGCGCCGTCTGCCGACCACCGGAACCCGCGATGAAATCCAGGCCGAAGCGATCGCCTGCTACCGCATCTTCATCTCCGGCTTGCTGGACCTCACCGACAACCTGAAAGAGGGCGTGTTGATCCCACCGGCCAACGTGGTGCGTCATGACGACGATGACCCGTACCTCGTCGTGGCTGCGGACAAAGGCACCGCGACCTTCTCCGACATCGCCAACGGCATCGCCATCGACTATGGCTTCTGGCTGGGGGATGCGTTCGCCTCTGGCGGCTCGGCGGGGTACGACCACAAGAAGATGGGGATCACCGCCAAGGGCGCGTGGGTCGGCGTGCAACGTCATTTCCGTGAGCGCGGGATCAACGTCCAGCAGGACAGCATCAGCGTGATCGGCGTGGGCGATATGGCCGGTGACGTGTTCGGTAACGGTTTGCTCATGTCGGACACGTTGCAACTGGTGGCGGCGTTCAACCACCTGCACATCTTCATCGACCCGAATCCGGATCCGGCCACCAGCTTTGCCGAGCGCAAGCGTCTGTTCGACCTGCCGCGTTCGGCCTGGACCGACTACGACACCCGTATCATGTCCGAAGGGGGCGGCATTTTTCCGCGCAGCGCGAAGAGCATCGCCATCACCCCGCAGATGAAAGCGCGCTTCGACATCACCGCTGACAAGCTGACCCCGACCGAACTGATGCATGCCCTGCTCAAGGCGCCGGTCGATCTGTTGTGGAACGGCGGCATCGGCACCTACGTCAAGGCCAGTTCGGAAAGCCACGCCGACGTGGGCGACAAGGCCAACGACGCCCTGCGCGTCAACGGGAACGAACTGCGCTGCAAGGTCGTGGGGGAGGGCGGTAACCTGGGCATGACTCAACTGGGCCGCGTCGAATTCGGCCTGCTGGGCGGAGCGACCAACACCGACTTCATCGACAACGCCGGTGGGGTCGACTGCTCCGACCACGAAGTGAACATCAAGATCCTGCTCAATGAAGTGGTGCAGGCCGGTGACATGACCGAGAAACAGCGCAACCTGTTGCTCGAGAGCATGACCGACGACGTCGGCAACCTGGTGCTGGGCAACAACTACAAGCAGACTCAGGCCCTGTCGCTGGCGGCGCGCCGCACTTACGAACGCATTTCCGAATACAAGCGCCTGATGAACGACCTGGAGTCCCGTGGCAAGCTGGACCGCGCCATTGAGTTCCTGCCTTCCGAGGAGGAACTGGCCGAGCGCATCAGCAAGCAGAAAGGCCTGACCCGTGCGGAGCTGTCGGTGTTGATCTCCTACAGCAAGATCGACCTCAAGGAAGCGCTGCTGGAGTCCCGTGTGCCGGATGACGACTATCTGGCCCGCGACATGGACACCGCTTTCCCACCGTCGCTGGCATCGAAGTTTGCCGACTCCATGCGCCGTCACCGCCTCAAGCGCGAAATCGTCAGCACCCAGATCGCCAACGACCTGGTGAACCACATGGGCATCACCTTCGTGCAGCGGCTCAAGGAGTCGACCGGCATGAGCGCCGCCAACGTGGCCGGTGCGTACGTCATCGTGCGTGACATCTTCCACCTGCCACACTGGTTCCGGCAGATCGAGGCGCTGGACTACAAGGTACCGGCTGAAATCCAGTTGGCGCTGATGGACGAACTGATGCGTCTGGGGCGTCGTGCCACCCGCTGGTTCCTGCGCAGCCGTCGCAACGAACTGGACGCGGCACGTGACGTGGCTCACTTCGGTCCGCACCTGGCCGCGCTGGGCCTGAAACTGGACGAGCTGCTGGAGGGGCCGCCGCGTGAAGCCTGGCAAGCGCGCTATCAGGAGTACGTCGCGGCTGGCGTACCTGAGCTGCTGGCGCGTATGGTCGCGGGCACCGCGCACTTGTACACCTTGCTGCCGATCATCGAAGCTTCGGACGTCACCGGCCAGAATGCAGCTGACGTGGCCAAGGTGTACTTCGCGGTGGGCAGTTCGCTGGACGTGACCTGGTACCTGCAGCAGATCAGCGCTTTGCCAGTGGAAAACAACTGGCAGGCCCTGGCTCGCGAAGCGTTCCGCGACGACATCGACTGGCAGCAACGGGCGATTACGGTGTCGGTGCTGCAAATGGCCAACGGTCCGGAGGACGTGGAAGAGCGGCTGAACCTGTGGCTGGAACAGCACCTGCCGATGGTCGAGCGCTGGCGCGCCATGCTGGTCGAGCTGCGTGCTGCGAGCGGTCATGACTACGCCATGTACGCCGTGGCCAACCGTGAGTTGCTGGACCTGGCCATGAGTGGGCAGGTGGCGGTGGTTTAGACGCGTTAGCTTCGAGTCTTAAGCGGCAGTCTGCAAGAAACAGCCCTGCATCGAGAGATGCGGGGCTTTTTTGTTGGCTTGGGATTTTTACTCTGATGCCCTAGCGTCGTACATATCCGACTCCCGAGTAAGAGCCCAAGACAAGCGCCTGTAGTCCCTTTCTGAAAGAATCGTAGCCCCTCGTTTTTGTGTTTCAGCGCCCGGACAGTCGCACTGTAAACCCCTAGATTCCGCGCTTTTCTCAGCGCGGATCACGGAATGTCTGACGCCCTTTGGGCTGCCCGCCAAGGCGATGCCCTCGCTCACAGTTCGATCGCCGCCGACCTTTTCGGCGGTGCATTGCAAGTCATCGCCACGGTTGGCGCATCGGTTCTGGTGACCACCGCGATTGTCGCGGCGGCCGGGGTCACGGTCGCCACCGGTGGTCTGGGCGCCTGCGTGTTGGGCGCTGTCGTCGGCGCTGCGGTGACGGTCGGTATGGATCTCACCGGCGCCAATGACGCCTTGAGCACGTTTTGCGAAGGGGTGGCCAACGATCTCTTTCCGCCCACGGTATGCGCGCACATCACCAGCGGCTCACCCGACGTGTTCATCAACGGTTTACCGGCTGCACGTGCGGCTGGGTCGATCTCTGAAGCATCGGTCGAGCTGCCGGAAGATGAAGCGCCAGAGGGCACCTTTCTCGACATCGCCAAGGGTTTCTTTTCGGAACTGTGGCGCCCGACTGTCGCCACCCCGCAGCCCGGTGCTGTGCCGCAATCGCTGGACTGGATCGCCTGCGACAAACACCCCGGCCTGCCCGGGCAGTACCTGGCTGAAGGCTCGGATTCGGTATTCATCAATGGCCAGCCCGCCGTGCGCAGCGGGGACCGCAGCACCTGCGACGCGGTGGTGGTGTCTTCCGGGCAGATTTCCCCCAATGTGCGCATCGGCGGCGGCAAGGCGGTTGTCCGAACCATCCGCAGCGGCAAGACGCCCGGTGTAGGGCTCGCGGTTTCAGCGCTGATGGCGCTGCGCGGCGGCCCGGCGAGATTTGTCAGCAATCTGCCGTGCCTGTTGGTGGGGGCGGCCAGTGGCGCTGCTGTCAGCGCTGCCGCCGGGGCGTTGGCTCGGGCAGTGACTGCCTCGCCGAATCCGGTGCACGCCGCCACCGGGGCCAAGGTCTTGGGCGGCAGTGAAGAGCTGGACTTCGTGCTGCCGGGCGTGTTGCCGATCGAGTGGCAGCGGTTTTACAGCAGCCGGGATGCGCGACGCGACGGACTGTTCGGCGCGGGCTGGAGCGTGGCATTTGAAGTGTCTGTCGAGGTCGAGGCCCTCACGGAAGGTGGCGAAGGGCTGATCTATATCGACGAACAGGCACGGCGCATCGACATGGGCACGCTGGCACTGGGGCGTGCAGTGTTCAGTGCGGGGGAGGGGCTGGCGGTCAAGCGGCATACCGACGGGCGGGTGCTGATCGAAAGCGAAGACGGCATCTACCGGCTGTTCGAGCCGAATCTGGTTGAGCCTTCACGCCTACGTTTGAGTCAGCTCGGTGACCGCAACGACAACCGAATTCATCTGGTCTACGACGCGGAAGGCCGTCTGGTTCGGCTGCACGACACCCTGGATGTCGTGCGTCTGACGCTGGTTTATTCGCGGCAATGGCCAGGCCGGGTCGAGCGTGTCGAACGGTCGTTCGATGACGACTCTTCAGAGGTGTTGGCCTCGTACGCTTACAGCGATCAAGGCGATCTGTGTGAGGTACGCGACGCGCTGGACAATGTGCAGCGGCGGTTCAGCTATGACGTTCATCGGCGCATGGTCGAGCACCGGTTACCCACCGGGTTGCGCTGTTTTTATGAATGGGCGCTGGTCGACGAGCGCGAGTGGCGCGTCGTGCATCACTGGACCGACGAAGGGGACGAATACCGCTTCGCCTATGACCTGGACGCAGGTTGCACGGTCATCGTCGACGGCCTGAATCGCCGCAGCGTTCGATGCTGGAACGCCCAGCATCAGATCACCGAGTACACCGACCCTCTTGACCGGACCTGGCATTTCTCGTGGAACGATGAGCGGCAGTTGCTCAGCGCCACTGACCCTCAGCAAGGCCGGTGGACCTTTGTCTACGACGACGCGGGCAACCTGACGTCGACCGAGGATCCCCTCGGGCGCATCGAATCCACTCACTGGCTGGAACATTGGTCGCTGCCCAAGGTGGACACCGACGCTGCAGGCCATCAGTGGCAATACCGCTATGACCGGCGGGGCAATCGCACCCATGAGGTGGATCCACTGGGGCAGGTTACCCGTTATCGCTTCGACGAACGGGGGCGGGTCATCGAGGTCATCGACGCCAAGGGCAAAAGCAAGACCCTGCGCTGGAATGAGTTCGGGCAACTGACCGATTATCTGGACTGCTCGGGCCACAAGACTGAATTTCGCTATGACCGGCGCGGGTTTCTGGACCGACGTACCGACGCCCTCGGCGAGCGCACGCAGTACATGCACGATGCGCTGGGTCGTTTGCAGCTGCGCGAATCGCCGGTCGGGCGCGTCGAGCGTTTCCTGCACGATGACAGCGGTTTGCTCGTCGGTTATGTCAATGCTGCGGGGGAGATCACCCGCTATGGCTACGACCGACGAGGACGGTTGCGGCAGCGTCAGGACCCCCACGAGCGCACGGTCGAGTACCGCTACGACGCCTATGGCCGACTCGAAACGCTGACCAACGAAAACGGAGAATGCTACCGGTTTGCCTGGGATGCAGCGGATCAACTGATCGCCCAGCAGGATCTCGACGGCAGCCAACGCCAGTATCAGTACGACGCGCTGGGCGACGTCGAATGTGCCACCCAACTGGCGGGTCTGGACGCCATCGTTCACCGCTTCGAGCGCGATGCCGTCGGACGCCTGATCGCAAAAGTGACTGACGATGGCCGCACGGCGTATGCCCACGACCTGCTCGATCAGTTGATTGACGTGACCTTCACCGACAACGAGGGTGAGCGACGCAGCGTTGGCTTCGCCTACGACGCACTCGGCCGCCTGGTCAGCGAAACGACCCCATCGGGCACCGTTCTTCATCGCTACGACGAACTTGGCAACCTGATCCAGACGCAAACCCCCGATGGGCGCTGGATCAACCGCTTGCTTTACGGCAGCGGCCACCTGCATCAACTGAACCTCGACGGCCAGGTAGTCTGCGATTTCGAACGGGATCGGCTGCACCGTGAGGTGCTGCGAACCCAGGGCAAGCTCCTCACTTGCAGCGCCTACGACCGCAGCGACCGCCTGCACTCACGCACCCGCCAGCACGAAAGCCGCCCTCGGCCTTTGCCCGCTGACAGCACAAAAACCTACGAATACGACCTGACCGACAACCTCCTGACCCGTGTCGAGCAGCAGCGTCATGGCGAGCATCGGACCCTGTTCGGCTACGACTCCAGCAGCCGGATAATGACCGCCCAAGACAGCGTCAGCCGGCTAGTGGAGCGATTTACCTACGACCCCGCCGCCAACCTGGTGGCCGGCGAATCCAGCAAGACGCGGGTCACCCAGAACCGACTGCTGACCTGGCAGGACAAGCACTACCGCTACGACAGCTTCGGACGCCTGAGCGAAAAACGCAGTATCCGGCGCGGGCTGCAACGCTTCGTCTACGACGCCGAAAGCCGCCTCATCGAAGTGCAAAATCCCGATCGCCACGTCGTGCGCATGACCTACGACCCGCTGGGCCGACGCATCGGCAAAACCCTGCACCACCCCGACGGCCGGATTCTCTGCGAAACGACCTTCCTCTGGGACGGCCTTCGCCTGCTGCACGAAGAGCAAAACGGACTGCCCACCCTGTACCTGTACGCGGACGAGAGCCACGAACCCCTGGCCCGCGTCGACGGCCGAGGCGAACACCAGACACTGCGCTACTACCACAACGACCTCAACGGCCTACCCGAACAACTCACCGAACCCGACGGCCACCTCGTCTGGCGCGCGCGTTACCAAGTCTGGGGCAACACCACTGAAGAAACCCGCGACCCCCACTTTCCCGAAAACCAGAACCTGCGCTTTCAGGGCCAATACCTTGATCGCGAGACCGGCCTGCACTACAACACCTTCAGATACTACGACCCGGACATAGGCCGCTTCACCACCCCCGACCCGATTGGGCTGGCGGGCGGGCTGAACCTGTATCAGTACGCGCCGAATCCGATTCGGTGGGTGGATCCGTGGGGGTGGTGCAAGGAGGTCGTACGTGTTCGGCATTACACAAACAAGAAAGGGTTGGAGGGGATCAAAGCGTCTGGCGTTATTATCGCTCAGGATAAAGGCCGGGTATATGTTGAGCCAGCAAAAAATAAGCCATTAAATATGGTTGATGCTCAGGATAAGTACTCTATCAAGAAGGGTAAGGGCAGGCATTATGTTGAAACTGATGCTCCAAAAGAGCGATTGGAGTGGATTCCGAATCCAAAATATCATTTGGACGAACTCACAGTTAAAGGTGATCTGACTTTGAGTAATCCCAAATTTGTTATAAGGAAATAATATGAAGAAAGAAAATGAATTTGTTACTTATAGTGGGGAGGATATTATTGAGGCGTTCTCCGAAGTTGAGTATATTCTAATTTCACTCAGAGATATTTCTAATTATTACTACCATCACCCTGAGAGACCGGTGACGGACGAGACCGCCGTTGCGTATGCGCTTGAGACTACTAGATTTATAGATCAAAATCGAATCAATGATAGGC
This sequence comes from Pseudomonas sp. GD03842, assembly GCF_029841165.1. NCBI lineage: Bacteria > Pseudomonadati > Pseudomonadota > Gammaproteobacteria > Pseudomonadales > Pseudomonadaceae > Pseudomonas > Pseudomonas sp. GD03842. Next base: position 54,449 of record NZ_JAOCEA010000006.1, read on the forward strand.
TGAACAAGATAAGAAGGATACTTGAAGAGCCTTTTGATAATGGGGTGGGTGATGATGATATGGATGACATTGAGCGTGTGGTTGATAAGTTGAAATTTTGGAGGAAGCCTGGTGATTAGTTTGGTGAGGTTGGTCGCATTTGTATTAGCGGCTGATTTGGATATTTAAATGGTAGCGGTTAATGGGGTGGATGGTAAATTATTGTGATTAGCTGCCAAGAGTCACAGGGCCATATGAATCGCTATAGAGAGCACGCCCAGAGCCGACGTATGTCAAAGGGGGGGGCAATACCCAAAAGGGGTAAGCTGCGTATAAGTTCCGAAAAAGCGTCAGGCAATAATTTGTGTAGTTAGCGGTGTAATCAGAGTGCGAATGATTATGTTTCTTTGTGATTTCCTAATCTAATGAAAGCGTATTACAAGCTTGATGCTCTTAAAGCAAGGAGTTTTCTTTTTTGTGGTGCAGCGGAGGGAGCATTTTTTGCGATGTATGATTTCATCCATGAGTCGACTCCATTCAGCTTGTTGACTAATGAGGAAATGGAAAGGCGACTCATGGATGAGTTGTACTACGTCGCGTATGACTGTGTGGTACACAAAGGGAAATAAAGGTTTTTTAAAGGGGAGGTATTAGTTGTCGGTAAAACGAATTTTATCGAGTTTTTAAGGAGCGTGGCGGAGAGGGACGAACTTCGACCGCTTCTGGTGTCTCCGGTTTTTGACGGAGTACCAACGAAGGTTTTTAGTATTTCCGAAGAGGGGTACTATGTTTATGAGTATTTTTTATAACGGTTTTATATAGATTTTAATTTGGCATATTATCGTGGGTCGTTAACGCAAAGTGCTGCGTGGCCTTGCTCTTATAAACGTGTTTTTCGGCGTTTTGCTAGGGAGGGTTTTTATAAGTCAGGCGCTCCCCAGCCCTGCTTATCAAGAACTGGAACCGGCTCCTTCAGGGCCAATACCTTGATCGCGAGACCGGCCTGCACTACAACACCTTCAGGTACTACGACCCGGACATAGGCCGCTTCACCACCCCCGACCCGATTGGGTTGGCGGGCGGGCTGAACCTGTATCAGTACGCGCCGAATGCGATTGGGTGGGTGGATCTGTGGGGGTGGTGTAAGAAGATCGTACGTGTGCGGCATTACACAAACATAAAGGGGATAGATGGCATTAGAGAATCAGAAATAATCATCGCGAGAGATAACAATCGAGTTTATGTAGAGCCAGCCAAAAAAACCTTTGAGCGAAATAGAAGCCCAAGTGACACTTGGAATTACAAGAGGCAGGGGTAAGCACTTCGTAGAAACTGATGTGCTTGAAAGCGAATTGGAATGGATACCCAACCCTAGATATCACACTAAAGAGCTCACAATCAAAGGGAACGTAACTCTCAAAAACCCCACTTTCATGATAAGGAGATAAAATGGAATGAAAGTAGAAAATGAGATAATCAAACTCGAGGGCGCACAGCTCATTGATGCCCTGTGCGAAATAGAATACATAATGATCTCATTAAGGGAAATGGGTCGTTACTACTATCAAAACGTGCAATCCCCGCCAACGGATGAAACACATCTTGAGTATGCGCTAGAGACGACTAGATTTATCGACGAAAACCTGATATTTGACAGGCTTAATAAGGTAAGAGCCATACTGTCCGCACCTTTCAACAGCGAGCTTGGAGATGATGATATGGATGACATAGAGAGAGCTATTGAAACTGTAAAGTTTTGGAGTAAGCCAGGCGATTGAATACGAATACGTCCAATACAATTTCCTACTTATAGCAAATCATGGGCCGAGGACTGGTAGGACGTTTTGCACTAGTGAGATCACCATAAAATTGCGAGCATCTTTTTCGCATCGACCGCCAAATATTCCGGCCTTTGAGCTGACCGTGAAAGGGGATGTGGTGTTGGATAACCCCGCTTTTGTCATTAGGACGTGATATGAAAAAGCAAAACGAAGTGGTGTCGTATAAAGGCGAGGTGGTGATTCAGGCGCTGTGTGAAACAGAGTATATTCTTATCTCGCTTGGCGATATGGGGAGTTATTATTATCTGCACCCAGATAGGCCGCCTACCCCGGAGGCAGATCTTGAGTATGCGCTTGAGGCTACGAGGTTTATAGATGAGAATGGTATATGTGATCGTTTGAATAAGGTCAGAAGCATACTCTGTGAACCTTTTGATCATGGGGTGGGTGATGATGATATGGATGACATTGAGCGTGTGGTGGATAAGCTGAAATTTTGGCGCAAGCCTGGTAAGGCTAGTTGAGGTTTTATTTTCTGTTGTTTCGAGTTTTAAAAGGCACTCGTTGGCGGGGTGGATAATGAATTGTTTTGACGGGCTGTCTCTGATGATGCATTTTAAGTTGAAAATGACCTGGGAAAATTTTAAAGCTAAGATTGGTTATAGTTCAGATGCTAATGTGCTTCTCAAAGAGTCAAGGGGAGAAACTTCGACAGTGGCGTGATCGCTAGGTCAATGTTGGAAATGATCTCCCGCATTATAAATGGAGAGATGGATCACAAAATGTTGGTCATGTTTTTTTCAAGGACTAACCCTAATGATGACACCATACCCAGGTCGCTTACTTGACGACGAACAAGGTTTTCGAGTTTTGAAATGCTACATTTATAAATTTGTAAGGAACAGGATAGAGAGAAAACCTAGGTTCGATCTCGAGAAGAGATCGTTTACGGAAAAAAAATATTTTTGGTTTAACACGTGGCGGCCGTTATCAGGTTCGTATCACGAAGATAGCTATATTGAAAGCTTTGAAGCGGTGAAAAAAGAAAGCTTTATAGCCGAGGAAAAAAATGTATATTTTATGCCGCAGTATACTCAAGACAAAACGACTAAAAAAAGGAAAAGCTATATATATCAATGTTCAGGGCTGGACGTAGCACATTATCTTTCAGTGATGACGCTGGGTGATTTGCAAAATATTACTATTTTCGGTAGCCGTTTCGATTGGGCGGTTGATTTGTACGAAGATACGCTGCCGGGGCATAAAGATGACATGGATGTACTGGTTTATGTTAAGCGCCCTGCATGAGTGTGATGTTCGGTTTTAAAGAAGTGTGGGCAGGTACTAGACAATGATAAGTCATTGTTATATTCAAATTTATTATTACACTTAATCCTGCTTCGTCGAAAATCAAAACTTGGATTCGCATGGCAAATACCTATCGCGTAACTGGACCGCAAAGGCAGACCGGTTTCCGGTACGTCGAAGGGCGCCTGGACCTGTGGATAGACACCCTAAGCCATTGGTCGAGCGCTGGCGCGCGTTGCTAATCGAACTGCACGCCGCACGTGGCCATGACTGTGCGATGCATGCTTTGGCCAACCCAGAGTGGGTGGACCTGGCCATGAGTGGGCAGACGGTGGTGGTCTGAGCGATCAGCTACGGGCTGTAAGCGGCAAGAAAGAACCTCGTGCCGAGAGATACGAGGCTGTTTTGTCGGTCTAGCTTGCGGCCGCTACGCGGATGCCCTTCGGGCCAATCGCGGGCAAGCGCGCTCCTACACCTATTTAAACGTGCCGCATCTGAGAGGCTGCTTCTTAGCCTTGGCGAAAGCCATGAACACTTTGTGTCAGTTATAAAGGCCACCGACACGGTCTATCAGGCCATGGCGCGTTGCAACAACTGTAGGAGCGCGCTTGCCCGCGATGTGCCCGAAGGGCACCCATGTAGGGCCTTGGAGCGGACCCAATAACGCCCAATTTCGCCACGCAACAAAACAACCCCATAAAAAAACCCCGCCGAAGCGGGGTTCTTTTTTCATCTAACGCAACTGTCGATCTTACGCCTGAACCACCGGAATCTTGGCGTTAGCCGCCGATTCACGGAATTCGGCGATCTGGTCGAAGCTCAGGTAACGGTAGACATCGGCCGACATGCTGTCGATCTTGCCCGCGTATTCCATGTACTCCTCGACGGTCGGCAGGCGACCCAGGATCGAGGCCACGGACGCCAGTTCGGCCGAAGCCAGGTAGACGTTCGCGCCGTCGCCCAGACGGTTCGGGAAGTTACGGGTCGAGGTCGAGACCACCGTGGCGTTGGCGTTTACGCGTGCCTGGTTACCCATGCACAGCGAGCAGCCTGGCATTTCCATGCGCGCGCCGGCCTTGCCGTAGATGCCGTAGTAGCCTTCTTCGGTCAATTGGTGAGCGTCCATTTTGGTCGGCGGCGACAGCCACAGACGGGTTGGCAGCTGACCTTTGACCTGATCCAGCAACTTACCGGCAGCACGGAAGTGACCGATGTTGGTCATGCAGGAACCGATGAACACTTCGTCGATTTTCTCGCCAGCCACGCTGGACAGCAGGCGAGCGTCGTCCGGGTCGTTCGGTGCGCAGAGTACCGGCTCCTTGACATCGGCCAGGTCGATTTCGATGACTTCGGCGTATTCGGCGTCCTTGTCGGCTTCCAGCAGCTCAGGATTGGCGATCCAGGCTTCCATCGCCTTGGCGCGACGCTCCAGGGTACGAGGATCGCCATAACCTTCCGCAATCATCCAGCGCAGCAGGGTGATGTTGGAGTTCAGGTACTCGGTGATCGACTCTTTCGACAATTTGATGGTGCAACCGGCGGCCGAACGTTCAGCCGAGGCGTCGGACAGCTCGAAGGCTTGTTCGACGGTCAGGCTTTCCAAGCCTTCGATTTCCAGGATGCGGCCAGAGAAGGCGTTTTTCTTGCCTTTCTTCTCGACGGTCAGCAGGCCTTTCTGGATCGCGTAGTAAGGAATGGCATGAACCAGGTCACGCAGGGTGACGCCGGGTTGCAGCTTGCCTTTGAAACGGACCAGGATCGATTCCGGCATGTCCAGCGGCATGACGCCGGTGGCCGCGGCGAACGCCACCAGGCCGGAACCGGCCGGGAAGGAAATGCCGATCGGGAAACGGGTGTGCGAGTCACCACCGGTACCGACGGTGTCCGGCAGCAGCATGCGGTTCAACCAGCTGTGGATGATGCCGTCGCCCGGACGCAGCGAGACGCCGCCGCGTGTCATGATGAAGTCGGGCAGGGTGTGGTGGGTCTTGACGTCGATCGGTTTTGGATACGCAGCGGTGTGGCAGAAAGACTGCATGACCAGATCGGCGGAGAAGCCCAGGCACGCCAGGTCTTTCAGTTCGTCACGGGTCATGGGACCGGTGGTGTCCTGAGAACCGACGGTGGTCATCTTGGGTTCGCAGTAGGTGCCCGGGCGGATGCCCTCGGTGCCACATGCCTTGCCGACCATTTTTTGCGCCAGGGTGTAACCCTTGGTGCTGGCAGCAGGTTCTTCAGGGAGCTTGAACAGGGTCGAAGGTGGCAGACCCAGTTCGGCGCGCGCCTTGCTGGTCAGGCCACGGCCCACGATCAGCGGGATACGGCCGCCCGCGCGAACTTCATCCAGCAGGACTGGTGTTTTCAGTTCGAAGGTGGTGATGACTTCGTCGCTGTCGTGTTTGCACACTTTGCCCGCGTACGGGTAAACGTCGATGACGTCGCCCATGTTGATGTTCGAGACATCGAATTCGATGGGCAGAGCGCCCGCGTCTTCCATGGTGTTGTAGAAGATCGGAGCGATCTTGCTGCCGAAGCAGAAACCACCGGCACGCTTGTTCGGCACGTAAGGGATGTCGTCACCGAAGAACCACAGCACCGAGTTGGTGGCGGATTTACGCGACGAGCCGGTACCGACCACATCGCCAACATAGGCGATCGGGAAGCCCTGGCCGCGCATTTCTTCGATTTGCTTCATCGGGCCGATGGAGCCTTGCACGTCAGGCACGATACCGTCGCGGGCCATTTTCAGCATGGCCAGCGCGTGCAGCGGGATGTCTGGACGGGACCAGGCATCTGGTGCGGGCGACAGGTCGTCGGTGTTGGTTTCGCCTGTGACTTTGAAGACGCGCAGGCTGATTTTCTCGGCCAAGGTCGGACGCTTCTGGAACCACTCGCCGTCTGCCCAGGATTGCAGCACGGCCTTGGCGTGTGCGTTGCCGTTCTTGGCCTTTTCAGCGACATCGTGGAAGGCGTCGAACATCAGCAGGGTGTGCTTCAGTTGCTCGGCGGCGACCGGCGCCAGTTCGGCGTCGTCCAGCAGCTCGACCATGGTCACGATATTGTAGCCGCCCTGCATGGTGCCGAGCAGTTCTACGGCGCGTTTCTTGTCGAGCAGTGGGGAAGTGACTTCGCCCTTGGCCAGAGCGGAAAGGAACCCGGCCTTGACGTAGGCAGCTTCGTCAACTCCAGGAGGAACGCGGTTAGTGATCAGGTCAAGCAGGACAGCTTCTTCGCCAGCCGGTGGGTTTTTCAGCAGCTCGACCAGGCCTGCAGTTTGTTCGGCGTTAAGCGGCTGGGGCACGATACCCTGGGCGGCACGCTCTTCGATGTGTTTACGGTAGGCTTCAAGCACAGTATTACCCTCATCAGTGGTCCCAAATGGGTGTCCGGGACGCTCATCCAGAGAAAGTCCGCATCCGTGCCCGTAAAAGACTTCGTGAGTCTTTAGGCAGCACGCTGACGATCTCCAACAGAAGCTGTTTTCAAAGTTTTACGCCTGCATGAGCGATTCCGAGGAGGGGACGCAGGCGAACCTGCGTCGTAGAACCGTACTGCCGGGTTGACTTGACTGTGCTCGTGACGCTTTGAAAACAGCTTCCAACGGACATTGGCGCCTTAAAAGGCCCGGTGATTCTACGGCAAAAAAAGGCGGAAGGTAAGTTAGCCCCTACATCTTCAGGGGTGAACCCCGTTAGACAAAGGGCTAACATGCAGGCCTGTTTCGTCTGTGTCCGTGTGTCCGCGCCATGCCCAATCAAGTGATCAAGACGCCCTGCGTCGGCCTGTGTTCAACCGTCTACGGCGACCTCGTGTGCCGCGGCTGCAAGCGCTTCCACCACGAGGTGATTCACTGGAACGGCTACAACGAAGAGGAAAAGCGCGCGGTCTGGCTGCGTCTGGAACACCTGCTGGTGCAAGTCATGGCGGCGAAAGTCGAAGTGTTCGATCCGGCGCTGCTGCGCCAGCAACTGGAGCAACGCAAGATTCGTTTCGTGGCGCAGCAATCGGAATACTGCTGGGCCTATCAATTGATCGCGCGGGGAGCACGGGTCATTAATAACATCGAGGCGTACGGCATGGTGCTGTTGCCGGAGTTCCGCGACTGGGCGCTGCCCGAGCTGCGCGATGCCATCGACCGAGAGTTTTTCCTGTTGTCCGAGGCCCATTACGAACGCTATATCGCGCCGGGGTTTCTGAAAGACGCGATGGGCTGAGGCGTTAGCGCCCGAGCTGTCCCTGGCAGGTTTCATCGGCAAGGCTGGCTCTGCGGCCTGAGCGCCGTATAATGCTGCGCTTTGCCTATCAGCCAGTTGTGAATGCCATGCAGATGTATCCGGAAGTCAACGCTTTCCTGCTTTGCCCCACCCCCGCCCGTTGGGTCGAGGCCGCCCTGCAGAATCTGGATGTGCTGTTGATCGATCACGCCAACAATGAAAAGAAAGCCGCCGGTGCGGCGTTTCAGTTCATGTTCCAGTACAACGACAAATTCGATCTGCAGGCCAAGATGTCGCGGCTGGCCCGCGAAGAGCTGCGTCACTTCGAGCAAGTGATCAGCATCATCAAGAAGCGTGGCATCCCCATGGCCAACATCAGTTCGGCCCGCTACGCCGGGGCGCTGCGCAAGCGAGTGCGCAATCATAACCCGTACCGCTTGACCGATGCTCTGATCGTCGGCGCGATCGTGGAAGCCCGTTCCTGTGAGCGTTTCGCCGCGCTCGTGCCGCACCTGGATGACGATCTGGCGAAATTCTATGCAAGCCTGCTCAAGTCCGAGGCCCGTCACTTTCAGGATTACCTCAAACTCGCCTACCTCTATGGCGAGGAGGCCGACGTCGATGGGAAGATCGAAGAAATCCGCCTGGCCGAGCGTGAGCTGATCGAAAGCCCGGATCCGGATTTCCGCTTTCACAGTGGCGTCCCGGCCTGACAGCGCACGGCACTGTCAGGCCTGACGTCGCCAAGTGTCGCTGAATCAGCCCACGCGCTGAATCACATAGCTGCTTTCGAAGCCGCGCACACAACCCAGAACGTGGAAGCCCTTGAAGTAGCCTGTGGCCCTTAGCAGGTCGACGGCAGGGCCCACCTCGGGTGAGTGCAGGTAATCGCCGTAATCGTCGAATACGATGAATCCGCCTGGCACCACGGCTGGGGAGTACAACAGGAAATCCAGCAAAACGTTGCGTCCGGCGTGCCCGCCGTCGATGTGCAGCAACGCCACGCTGGGATTCAGGTGATAGAAGCGCTCGGCACACAGCTCCGAATAGCCTCGCAGGACTTGCGCATTGGGCAGCAGCGCGTCCTTGTAATGGCTGAACTCTTCGAACTGGTTGGGCAACTCGAACGGGTCGATGCCGATGACACGGCGTTCGCGGTTGCAGACTTCGTTCATCAATACCAGCGATTTACCTTTCCACACGCCGATTTCCACCACGTCCCCCGGAATGCCTTCAATCAAGAGCGCGAGGTAACCCAATAAGCGGACGTGGTCGTGAAACGAGAGTTCGCGGCGCGGCATCGCGCGCTCTGGAGGCAGCGTGGCCTGGGCTTGCTCGAAGTGCGAGCCGATCAGATCCCAGACCTGCGCAATGCTGTCGTTCAACTCGGGGTTACTGATGAAATCGTTGAGGTCTTGAAGAGTAATCATCTGGCTCGACTGCTTGGGATGAGAATCAAGCATGCAGCATGGCACGCCAAGGGCCGCGGCGACGCGGTGTTCTGATCATAGGCGGCGGGTCTTGAAAGTGAAAGCAGGGGAAACCCTGATGACGCAGACCAATCCCAGCCACTCATCCGCCAAGGATGGCAATGAGGAACTACAGATCCTAAAAATTGTTTCATTGTGTGTTTGCTGCTTAGGCAGTAATATCCACCCATATTCACTGCCTAGGCAGATAATGGGTGACTATCGATGGCACATTTCACGCCTGAGAATTTTCAAAACAGTTTGCTCGGAATGCTGATCGGTCGCGCGGATCTGCTGAAGAACCGCATCCTCGACAAGCACCTCGAGCCCTACGACCTAACCGCTCAACAATTCAAAGTGCTGGTGATCATTGCGCTATACGACGCTGATACGCCGGCCGATCTTTGCCGTTCGTTGTGTCTGGACAGCGGTTCGATGACGCGCATGCTTGACCGTCTTGAGCAGAAAGACCTGTTGGCGCGCACGCGTTCCGAGTCGGACCGCCGTCAGGTCCGACTGGTGTTGACCGAGTCCGGGAAAGCGCTTTCCGACCTGTTGCCGCACATTGGCGCCAAGGCCATGAATGAAATGGTCGGCATGCTGGAGGATGACGAACTCGCCACGCTGGAAAAGCTGCTGACCAAAGTATTGGTCGCTGCTGCCGATCCCATCACGCTTGCGCGGATTGCAGCTCGATGAACAGTCCATTCAGGCAAGGCAAGGCCTTGCACAACGCTTCGAGCGTCGGCGGCCGGACCGCACTGAGCCTGGTGTTCGTGGCACTGGTATTGGCCGGTTGCGCCAACTCCAGAGGCCTCGACACGCAAGCGGTCGGTCTGGACGCCAATAGCCTGCAGGCCGGACAGAGCCTGACCGGCGTCGCCCTGTCACCAGCGGCGTGGCCAAAGCGGGATTGGTGGGCGAGTCTTGGCGATCCTCAGCTCAATGGCCTGATCACCGAGGCGCTGCGTGACAGTCCAGACATGCAGGTCGCGGCTGCGCGTACCCATCAAGCCAGTGCGGCTGCGTATGCGGCCGATGCCGATCGCATGCCGACGGTCGATGCCGATGCCAGCGTGACCCGATCACGCTTGGCCAAGGATCAGGACCCCCTCGGCCAAGGTGACCGCTACAGCACCTTGCGCAGCCTGGGAGCCAGCTTCAATTACACCTTCGATCTGTGGGGCGGCCAGCGTGCGGCGTGGGAAGCGGCTTTGGGGCAGGCCAGGGCGTATGAAGTCGATCAACGGGCTGCGCAGTTGACGCTCGCGGCCGATGTGGCGAGGGCCTACAGCGATCTGGGGCATGCCTATATCGTGCGGGACCTGGCCGCCGATGACCTGAAACGTACCCGGCAATTGCTGGAACTTGGCGCTCGCAGGTTCAAGTCGGGCATAGACAGTGAGTACCAGTATCAACAGACGCAAAGCCTGGAAGCTGGCTCACGCGAGGCGTTGGCGGACGCTGACAAGCGGCTGCGCAGCGCGAAGATCGCCCTGGCGGTCTTGATGGGCAAAGGTCCGGACCGTGGGGAAGCGCTGGCGCGACCCAGCGTTCTCAAGCCTGCGGTGGTGGCATTGCCTTCCGTGGTGCCTGCCCAATTGCTCGGTCGTCGGCCGGACCTGGTCGCGGCACGCTGGCGGGTCGAGGCGGCGAGCAAGAACATCCAGGCCAGCAAGACCAACTTCTACCCGAACCTGAACCTGAGTGCCTCGGCTGGCGTGGAATCGCTGCTGGGTGATGCGATGTTCGGTTCGGCCAGTCGCTTCTTCAACGTCGCACCTGCCATATCGCTGCCTATTTTTGACGGCGGCCGACGTCGCGCCGATCTGGATGCGCGGGATGCCGATTACGACCTCGCGGTCGCGCAGTACAACAAAAGCCTGGTGCGGGCCTTGGGCGATGTCAGCGACAACATTGGCCAGTTGCATTCGATCGAAGGTCAGATCGACGCTCGCCAGCAAGCGACCGACGTCATCCAGAAGTCCTACAACACCGTCGTGCAGCGCTATTCGTCAGGTATCGGCAATTACCTCGACGTGCTGACGGTGGAGCAGCAACTGCTGCAGTCGCAACGCCAACTGGCTGATCTCAACGCCGAACGCATCGATCTTTCGATTCAGTTGATGCAGGCCCTCGGGGGAGGCTTCGAAGAAAGCCAAACCGGCGAAAACGCCGCCCCGGCCGTTCCGTCAACTGCTTCGCTGACTCATTAAGGTATTCGTCATGGCCACTGCCACTTCAGAAAATACTGCTGCAAACGAATCCAAGGACGGCAACGAACAGAAGCCGTCGCAGGATCAGAAGGACCAGAAAGGCGCGCCTGGCCAACCTCAGAAGAACCCGCGCAAACGCAAGTTGCTGATGATCGGGCTGGCGATTCTCGTCATTGTCGCTGGCCTCGGGGTGTGGGGCTGGTACGAGGTATACGGACAGTGGTACGAGAGCACCGATGACGCCTACGTCAACGGCAACGTGGTGGAGATCACGCCACAGGTGACCGGCACGGTGGTGAGCATTGGCGCCGATGATGGCGATCTGGTCCGTGAAGGCCAGACGCTGGTGCAATTCGATCCGAACGACGCCGAAGTCGCGCTGCAAAGCGCCGAAGCCAATCTGGGCAAGGTAGTGCGCCAGGTCCGCGGTCTGTACAGCAGCGTGGACGGCATCAAAGCGCAACTGGCCGCTCAGCGCGCCGAAGTGCAAAAGGCCCAGGACAACTACAACCGTCGGCGCAATCTGGCGGCGGGCGGGGCGATTTCCCAGGAAGAGCTGTCCCACGCCAAGGATGACCTGACCAGCGCTCAGAATGCCCTGGCCAACATCCAGCAGCAGTTGGCGACCAGCACGGCGCTGATCGACGACACGCAGGTCTCGTCGCACCCTGACGTGAAGGCCGCAGCGGCGCAATTGCGTCAGGCTTACCTGAACAGTGCGCGCAGCACGCTGATCGCGCCGGTCACCGGTTACGTCGCCAAACGCACGGTGCAGTTGGGGCAGCGCGTCCAGCCGGGCACCGCGTTGATGGCCGTGATCCCGCTGGATCAACTGTGGATCGATGCCAACTTCAAGGAAACCCAGTTAGGCAAGATGCGCATCGGCCAGCCGGTGGACATCGAAGCTGACCTGTACGGCAGCGACGTGAAATACAGCGGCACCGTCGACAGCGTCGGGGCCGGTACTGGCAGCGCATTCGCCTTGTTGCCCGCACAGAACGCGACCGGCAACTGGATCAAGATCGTGCAGCGGGTGCCCGTGCGGATTCACATCAACCCGGACGAACTGGCGAACCATCCGCTGCGCATCGGCCTGTCGACCGTGGTCGACGTGAACCTACATGACCAGAGCGGCCCTGTGCTGGCGCAGCAGCCACCCAAGCAGGCGTCGTTCACTACCGACGTTTACGTCAAGCAATTGGCTGACGCGGACACGTTGATCGCCCGCCTGATCCACGAAAACAGCGCCTCCGCTCCGGGCAAGACAGCCCAGCGCTGATTCGTCAGTTTCCACGATAAGCCCCGACCGCTGGCCGGGGCGTTCTCCGAGTGTCAAAGGATTCGCGATGAGTAGCAGCAACAGCAGTGGAAACAATGCTCCCGCTTCTTTTACGCCGCCCAGCCTGTTGTTGACCACCATCGGCCTGTCGCTGGCGACCTTCATGCAGGTGCTCGACACCACGATCGCCAACGTCGCGTTGCCCACCATTTCGGGCAACCTTGGGGTCAGCTCCGAACAGGGTACGTGGGTCATCACTTCATTTGCGGTCAGTAACGCCATTGCGTTGCCGCTGACCGGCTGGCTGAGCCGCCGGTTCGGCGAAGTGAAACTGTTCATCTGGGCCACGTTGCTGTTTGTGATGGCCTCGTTTCTTTGCGGTATCTCCACCTCGATGCCGGAACTCGTCGGCTTTCGGGTGGTGCAGGGCGTGGTCGCAGGCCCGTTGTATCCGATGACCCAAACACTGCTAATTGCCGTCTACCCGCCGGCGAAACGCGGAATGGCGCTGGCGCTGCTGGCCATGGTCACGGTGGTGGCGCCGATTGCCGGACCGATCCTCGGCGGTTGGATCACCGACAGTTACACCTGGCCGTGGATTTTCTTCATCAACGTGCCGATCGGCCTGTTCGCCGCGTTCGTGGTGCGCACCCAGATGGCAGCGCGCCCGGTGACCACCAGCCGCCAGCCTATGGATTATGTGGGGTTGATCACTCTGATCATCGGCGTTGGGGCGTTGCAGATCGTGCTCGACAAGGGGAATGACCTGGACTGGTTCTCGTCGAATTTCATCATCATTGGCACGGTGATTTCGGTCATTGGACTGGCCGCGTTCGTGATCTGGGAGATGACCGACGAGCATCCTGTGGTCAATCTGCGGCTGTTCAGCTTTCGCAATTTCCGAGTTGGCACGATTTGCCTGGTGATGGGGTATGCCGGGTTCTTCGGTATCAACCTGATCCTGCCGCAATGGCTGCAGACACAGATGGGCTATACGCCGACCTATGCGGGCCTGGCGGTGGCGCCGATCGGCATCCTGCCGGTGATTCTTTCGCCTTTCGTCGGCAAATACGCGCCCAAATTCGACCTGCGCATGCTGGCCGGCCTCGCATTCCTGGGCATCGGCATGAGCTGTTTCATGCGCTCGAATTTCACCAGCGAGGTGGATTTCCAACACATTGCGCTGGTGCAGCTGTTCATGGGGGCAGGGATCGCGCTGTTTTTCATGCCCACACTGAGCATCCTGTTGTCCGACCTGCCGCCGTCGCAGATCGCTGACGGTTCGGGGTTGGCGACATTTCTGCGTAACCTGGGCGGCAGCTTCGCGGCGTCACTCACGACCTGGATCTGGATTCGTCGCGCCGAAATGCACCATGCGTACCTCAGCGAGCACGTCAACAACTACGAACCGACCACGCGGCAGGCCTTGGAAACCCTCGGCGGGGCGAGCAATCAGGCGTATGCCCAACTCGACGGCATGGTCACCAGCCAGGCGTACATGATGTCGACGGTCGATTATTTCTACATGATGGGCTGGTTGTTCATGGCGCTGATTCTGGTGATCTGGCTGGCCAAGCCGCCATTCGTGGCCAAGGCCGGGCCTGGGGCGGGGCATTGATCGCCGTTGGCTTAAGATTGTTGATGATTGTTCCCACGCTCCGCGTGGGAACACCACCCAGTACGCTCCGCGTCCGCCGTCGATGTGACGCGGAGCGTCACGAGGTGCATTCCCACGCGGATCGTGGGAACGATCAAGGCGTCTGAGGGCCGTGCGGCAACGCCAACGGCTGCTCCGGCACAAACCCGAAAGAGGTCAGTTGGAAGCCCTGCTCATCGACCTGCAAGGCCCAGCCTTCGCGGTCCCAATCCCCCAGCACGATGCGCTGCGCCGTGTCGTTGCCGATCTGCAGTTTGTGGATGGCGGGACGGTGGGTGTGACCATGGATCAAGGTCTTTACCCCATGGGTCGCCATGACCCGCGGCACTTCGTCCGGGGTGACATCGACAATATCATTGGCTTTCATGCGCGTCTGAGCGCGGCTTTCGCTGCGCAGTTTGCGCGCCAGCTTGTGCCGGGTGCTTAGCGGAAGGTGACGCAATATCCACAATGTCAGCGGATTGCGCAGGTAGCGGCGCAGCCGCATGTAGCCTTCATCACGGGTGCACAGGCTGTCGCCGTGCATCAATAACACCGGTTCGCCGTTGAAGTGCACCACGCTCGCGTCGCGCAGCAGTGTGCAACCTGCCGCTTTGCAAAACGCCTTGCCTATCAGGAAATCGCGGTTGCCGTGCATCAGGAAGACCTGCGTGCCGCTGTCGCTCAGGGCACGCAGCGCTTCGCAGATCGAGCGCTGGAAGGGCGACATGGCGTCGTCGCCAATCCAGACTTCGAAGAAGTCCCCGAGAATGTACAGCGACTCGGCACCGCGGGCGCGGTCGCTGAGCAGATCCAGAAACGCCCGGGTGATGTCCGGGCGTCCTTCTTCCAGATGCAGATCGGAGATCAGCAGTATCACTCAATGATCTCGGCTTTCTCGATGATCACGTCTTCTTGTGGTACGTCCTGATGGCCCGCTTTGGAGGTGGTGGCCACGCCCTTGATCTTGTCGACGGTGTCCGAACCTTCGATCACTTCACCGAATACGGCATAGCCCCAGCCCTGGACGGTCTTGGCGCTGTGGTTCAGGAAGCTGTTGTCTGCGACGTTGATGAAGAATTGCGCCGAGGCCGAATGCGGTTCCATGGTACGGGCCATGGCGATCGAGTACTTCTTGTTCGGCAGGCCGTTGTCGGCTTCGTTCTGGATGCTTGGACGCTTGTCTTTCTTTTCCTTCATGCCGGGTTCGAAACCGCCGCCCTGGATCATGAAGTTGCCGATGACGCGGTGGAATACGGTGTTGCTGTAGTGACCAGCGTTTACGTATTCGATGAAGTTGGCGACAGTGATCGGCGCTTTTTCAGCGTTCAGTTGCAGGACGATGTCACCGTGGTTGGTGGTCAGCTTTACTTTGGACATGTGCTCAGTCGCTCTTTTGGAATGCGTGGTTGGACGTGTCGATCGCGGATTGCAACGCCGCTTTGAGGCTGCAAGTGTCGCGGATTTCACCCAGACGCGCAGTTTACAGAGGCCAGCCGTACAAACGAAAGTCACGATTGAAACGCTGGAGCACAGCATTGCGGCCCGGGTGCGGCAGTTTTGTCACGCCGCGCTGTCAGGGGCTTGACAGGTTCGGCTATGATAGGCGCTTTGATTTATTCGGCCTACCCTGGCCGCGACTGTCAGGTTTTCAAGGATCCTATGAGCAAGCCCACTCAAGACGCTGCTGCCAATACCAAGGCAGGCCCTGCCATTCCCACCAACTTCCTGCGCCCGATCGTGCAGGCAGACCTGGATTCGGGCAAGCACACCAAGATCGTGACCCGCTTTCCGCCGGAGCCCAACGGCTACCTGCACATTGGTCATGCCAAATCGATCTGCGTCAATTTTGGTCTGGCTCAGGAATTCGGCGGCGTCACGCACCTGCGCTTCGACGACACCAACCCGGCCAAGGAAGATCAGGAATACATCGACGCCATCGAGCGCGACGTCAAATGGCTGGGCTTCGAATGGGCCGGTGAAGTGCGCTATGCCTCGCAGTATTTCGACCAGCTTTACCTGTGGGCCATCGACCTGATCAAGGCCGGCAAGGCCTACGTCGACGACCTGACGCCCGAGCAGGCTCGGGAATACCGTGGCACCCTGACCGAACCCGGCAAGAACAGCCCGTTCCGCGATCGCAGCGTCGAGGAAAACCTGGACCTGTTCACCCGCATGAAAGACGGCGAATTCGAAGACGGCGCCCGCGTGCTGCGTGCGAAGATCGACATGGCGTCGCCTAACATGAACCTGCGTGACCCGATCCTGTACCGCATCCGCCACGCCCATCACCACCAGACCGGCGACAAGTGGTGCATCTATCCGATCTACGACTTCACCCACGGGCAGTCGGATGCCATCGAGGGCATCACTCACTCGATCTGCACCCTTGAATTCGAAAGCCACCGTCCGCTGTACGACTGGTTCCTCGACAACCTGCCGGTGCCCTGCAAACCGCGCCAGTACGAGTTCTCGCGCCTTAACCTGAACTACACCATCACCAGCAAGCGCAAGCTCAAGCAATTGGTGGACGAACAGCACGTCAGCGGCTGGGACGACCCGCGCATGTCGACCCTGTCGGGCTTCCGTCGCCGCGGCTACACCCCGGCGTCGATCCGCAACTTCTGCGAGATGATCGGCACCAACCGTTCCGACGGTGTCGTCGATTTCGGCATGCTCGAATTCAGCATCCGCCAGGATCTGGACCACAATGCGCCGCGCGCCATGTGCGTGCTGCGCCCCTTGAAGGTCGTCATCACCAACTACCCCGAGGGCAAGGTCGATCATTTGGAGCTGCCGCGGCATCCGCAGCAGGAAGCGCTGGGCGTTCGCAAGTTGCCGTTCTCTCGTGAGATCTACATCGATCGCGATGACTTCATGGAAGAACCGCCAAAAGGCTACAAGCGCCTGGAGCCGAACGGCGAAGTGCGCCTGCGGGGCAGCTACGTGATCCGTGCCGATGAGGCGATCAAGGACGCCGAGGGCAACATCGTCGAATTGCGTTGCTCCTATGACCCGGACACCTTGGGCAAGAACCCGGAAGGGCGGAAGGTCAAGGGCGTCATCCACTGGGTGCCTGCCGCTGAAAGCGTCGAGTGCGAAGTGCGCCTCTATGACCGCCTGTTCCTGTCCGCGAACCCTGAAAAGGCGGAGGAGGGCAAGACCTTCCTGGACAACATCAACCCGGGCTCACTGCAAGTGCTCACTGGTTGTCGGGCCGAGCCATCGTTGGGCGAAGCTCAGCCGGAAGACCGTTTCCAGTTCGAACGCGAAGGGTATTTCTGCGCGGATCTGAAGGACTCGAAACCGGGTAAGCCGGTATTCAACCGCACAGTGACACTGCGCGATTCCTGGAGTTGAGGTAGGACAGTGCTTTCGATCTACAACACGCTCACCAAGAGCAAAGAAGTCTTCAAACCGCTAGATGGCAACAAGGTGCGCATGTACGTCTGCGGCATGACCGTCTACGACTACTGCCACCTGGGCCATGGCCGCAGCATGGTCGCGTTCGACCTGGTCACCCGCTGGCTGCGTTTCAGCGGCTACGACCTGACCTACGTACGTAATATCACGGACATCGACGACAAGATCATCAACCGCGCCCGCGAGAATGGCGAACCGTTCGACGCGCTGACAGCACGCATGATCGACGCGATGCATGAAGACGAAGCGCGCCTGAACATTCTCAAGCCGGACCTGGAACCCCGCGCCACGGATTACATCGGTGGCATGCACGACATGATCCAGCGCTTGATCGACAAGGATTATGCCTATGCGCCGGGCAATGGCGACGTGTATTACCGCGTCGGGAAATTCCTGGGCTACGGCAAGCTGTCGCGCAAGAAGATCGAAGACCTGCGCATCGGTGCGCGGATCGAGGTCGACGAAGCGAAAGACGATCCTCTGGATTTCGTGCTGTGGAAAGGCGTCAAGCCGGGCGAGCCGAGCTGGGAGTCGCCATGGGGGCCAGGGCGTCCGGGGTGGCACATTGAATGCTCGGTGATGTCGACGTGCTGCTTGGGTGAGACGTTCGACATTCATGGTGGCGGCTCCGATCTGGAATTCCCGCACCACGAGAACGAAATTGCCCAGAGCGAGGCGGCAACCGGCAAGACCTACGCCAATGCCTGGATGCATTGCGGCATGATCCGCATCAATGGCGAGAAGATGTCCAAATCCTTGAACAACTTCTTCACCATCCGCGACGTGCTGGATAAATACCATCCGGAAGTGGTGCGCTACCTGCTGGTGTCCAGCCATTACCGCAGTGCGATCAACTATTCCGAAGACAGCCTGAAAGAATCCAAAGGCGCGTTGGAGCGCTTCTATCACGCGCTGAAAGGGTTGCCCGTGGCGGAAGCTGCTGGCGGCGAGGCATTCGTCGAGCGTTTTTCGGCGGCAATGGACGACGACTTCGGTACGCCGGAAGCCTGTGCAGTGCTGTTCGAGATGGTCCGGGAAATCAACCGTTTGCGCGATTCCGACGTGGCCGCCGCGGCCGGTCTGGCCGCCCGGCTCAAGCAATTGGCTAGTGTGTTGGGTGTGCTGCAACTGGAGGCAGACGATTTTCTGCGCGCCGGTGCAGAAGGGCGGGTGGATGCGGCCCAGGTCGAGGCGTTGATCGCTGCACGCCTCCAGGCGCGTGCGGATAAGAACTGGGGTGAATCCGACCGCATCCGTGACGAACTCACTGCCATGGGGGTGGTCGTGGAAGACAGCAAGGGCACAACGACCTGGCGTTTGGCGGATTGATCGCTAGCGCCTGATAAAACGTTATCGCGGTAGGTTCGCGCTTACCCGCCATGGCGGGGTGTCAGATGGATCTTCATCGCAGGCCCGACGCTGTCGCGGGTAAGTGCGCTCCTACGGGATTCGTGGCCGTCGGGAACTCACGTGCGCTCCTGATCTGCTGTGGGATCGCGCTTGCCTGCCTTGGGGTGTGTCAGGCGGATCTTCATCGCAGGTCCGACGCTGTCGCGGGCAAGTGCGCTCCTACGGGATTTGCGGCCGTCGCGGAACCGTCGTGCGCTACTGATCCCGCTGTGGGATTGCGGTTGCCCGAGATCGAGGGGTGTCAGATGGATCTTCATCGCAGGCCTGACGCTGTCGCGGGCAAGCGCGCTCCTACGGGATTTGCGGCCGTCGCGGAACCGTCGTGTGCTACTGATCTGTTGTGGGATCGCGCTTGCCTGCCATGGGGTGTGTCAGGCGGATCTTCATCGCAGGCTCGACGCTGTCGCGGGCAAGCGCGCTCCTACGGGATGTGCGGCCGTCGCGGAACCGTCGTGCGCTACTGATCCTCTGTGGGATTGCGGTTGCCCGAGATCGAGGGGTGTCAGACGGATCTTCATCGCAGGCCTGACGCTGTCGCGGGCAAGCGCGCTCCTACAGTGATCGCGTTCCACCTGTAGGAGCGCGCTTGCCCGCGACGGCGTAGGCTCTGGCGGCACTAATCCACAGTCAGAAACCCTGTTCGCGCAACCGCTTGTACAAGGTGTTGCGGCTCACTCCCAGCCGTTTGGCCAACTGCGAAATGTTGCCCCCGGCAGCTTGCAGCAACTCGTTCAGTTCCTCCGGCGTGTCCAGCGCCATTTTGCGCTTGAAAGGCATTTCCGGCTGTGGACTAGCGCTGCCCAATTCGAAAAGCTCCAAATCCGCGAAGAAATCTTCCGGCAAATGCTCGGTTGAAATGGGCTGATCGTCCGCCAGCGCCAGCGCCACCTGGATCACGTTGCTCAGTTGGCGCAGATTGCCGGGCCATGGATGCCGCTCGAACAGCGCCAGGACCGACGGCTCGAAGCCTGCCCTCTGCTGCGGCTCACGGTACTGCTCCCAGATGGCATGGACCAGAGCGGCCTTGTCGGTGCGGTCCCGCAGTGGCGGCAGTTCAAGGTTCAGCCCGCTGATGCGGTAATACAGGTCCTGCCGGAAGCGCCCGCTTTGCACCTGCTCGCGCAACGAACAGTGGGTCGCCGAAATGACGCGTATATCCACCGGGAACAGCTCGCTGCTGCCCAATGGCTGGACGCAACGCTCTTGCAACACGCGCAGCAAGCGGGCCTGGACGGGCAGCGGCATGTCGCCGATCTCGTCGAGAAACAGCGTGCCTTTGTCCGCCTTGCGAATCAGGCCGATGCTGCCTTTAGGGTGAGCCCCGGTGAACGCGCCTTTTTCGTAGCCGAACAACTCGGCCTCCACCAGTTCCGAGGGAATGGCCGCGCAGTTCACCGCGATGAAGGGCTGACTGGCCCGCGAACTGGCCTGATGCAGGTTTTTGACGAACACCTCCTTTCCCGCTCCGGTCTCGCCGAGGATCAGCAGCGGGACGTTCTTTTCCAACAACCGCTGGGCCTGGCGAGCCGCCTTGGCGACCTTCTCGTCGCCGATGATTGCAGGCCGGGGCTGGGGCGCGGACGTGATGCTGCGCAACGTGGGCACCGGCGCGGTCGGGCGCCTGATCGAGCCATGGAAACGGTTGTGCCCTGCGGCCTGAAGTGCGAAGGGCTGGCCTTCCTGTTGGTCCAGCAGGTGCGCGACCGGCGTTTTGAACAGGTTCTCGATATTGGCGTGCAGCAGGCTGACGCCCAGCAGGTTGTCGGCACGACGATTCGCGCACAGGATTCGGCCGCTTTCGTCGAACACCAGCAACCCAGCCCACTGACTGTCCAGGTTGTTCAGGCCGGTGTTGAAGGTCAATTGGAAATAGCCGTGCTGGAATTGGTCGAGGATCAGCCGATTCTCGATGGTCTGGCTCATCATCTTCACCATCCCCAGCGTGTGCGAGGGAGGCAGGAAGCTGTCGCTGGACACATCCAGCACCGCGATCATCCGTCTCGACGCGTCGAAGATGGGCGCCGCAGAACCGGTCATGAACCGGTTGGCCTTGAGAAAATGCTCGTCGTGTTCGATGTGCACGGCCTGTTCACAGGCCAGCGCGGTGCCGATGGCGTTTGTCCCGACGCCACGCTCCAGCCAGTTGGCGCCTGCGACGAACCCCTGCTGCTGGTCGGGTTCGACGAAGCGTTTGGTGCCCCACGAATTAAGCACTTGACCTTGCTGATCGGCCAGGAGAATCAGGCAATTCGAATTGCTGAGGATGTTCTCGTAGAAGGGCAGGACCTGCTGATGGGTCGTCTGCACCAACGAATGGTGGCGTTCCAGCAGTTGAGCGATCTGCCGCTCAGGCAAGCGGTTGAAGGCGGGGCGGGATTGATGGTCCAGGCCGAACTCTCGGCAGCGGGCCCAAGAATCCAGAATGATCGTGTCGTGAGCTGTAGCGGCCATAGGCTGGCTCCGTCCTGATGCTTTTATTGTTTTTTGGGGTACCGCTTTGGCGGAGCATCCGTGCTCGAAACGTTCACCCATTGTTGTTCAGATGTGTTCAAAGTCAATGTTCATTTTGTTCAGCTGTTCAGTCTTTCCTGTTCATTTGTGTTCACCTACGAATGTTCATTCGCAGAGCAGGTGACGTTGAAGGCTCTGGAACGGTGCTTCTGGCGTCGTGTTCACTTGCGAAGATGGTTTGGCACGATTGTCGCTATCCAACAAGCGGTCGACGAATGTCACCCGCAAGATTCAAAAACGCTTCACCCGAACAAGACAAATAACAAAGGGCACGTCATGTCTCTCACGCTTGAGCACGTCAGCCGCACGGTCGACGGTCAGATCTGGATCGACGACGCCTCGCTGAGCTTCGAACCTGGGTCATTCAACGTATTGCTGGGGCGCACCTTATCAGGCAAAACCAGCCTGATGCGCTTGATGGCCGGCCTGGACAAGCCGGACAGCGGCCGGGTACTGATGAATGGCAAAGATGTCACCCAGGTTGCGGTGCGGCACCGCAACGTTTCGATGGTCTATCAGCAGTTCATCAACTACCCCAGCATGACGGTGTTCGACAACATCGCCTCGCCGCTGCGTCAGGCAAAGATGCCTAAAGACGAAATCGAGCGCCGCGTGCGTGAAACCGCCGGGATGCTGCGGATCGAGAAGTTTCTCGGCCGTTACCCCCTTGAACTCTCCGGTGGCCAACAGCAGCGCACGGCCATGGCCCGCGCCCTGGTCAAGGACGCCGAGCTGATTCTGTTCGATGAGCCGTTGGTCAACCTCGATTACAAGCTGCGTGAAGAGCTGCGTCAGGAAATGCGCCAGTTGTTCGAGACTCGCAACACCATTGCGGTCTATGCCACTACCGAGCCCAACGAAGCATTGGCCTTGGGCGGGACCACCACGATCCTTCACGAAGGTCGGGTGATTCAGAGCGGCAAGACGTCTGAGGTGTATCACCAGCCGAAAACCGTGCTAGCGGCCGAGCTGTTCTCCGAGCCTCCGATCAACCTGATGCCGGGGCGCATCGAGGGCAATGAAGTCAGCTTTGCCAATTTCGTGCACTTCCCGCTCAACGTTGACCTGCGCAAGATCGGCGATGGCGACTACCGTTTCGGCGTGCGCCCCAGCCACTTGAGCCTGGTGCCGTCCAACGATGACGATCTGGAACTGGCGGTTACCGTCGAACTTGCAGAAATCAGCGGTTCGGAAACCTTCCTGCATGTGCGCAACGAGCACTTCTCATTGGTGCTGCACTTGCCGGGTGTTCATGAATACGACGTCGATACGCCGATTCGGGTGTACATCCCCACTCACAAACTGTTCGTTTTCGATCAGCAGGGCGGTCTGATTCAAGCGCCGGGCCTGCGCATGGCGAGGGTTGCCTGATGGCCGAGATCCGATTGCAACAACTCGCACATAGCTACAGCGCAAATCCCACAGGCCCTGAAGACTACGCGATCCGCGAGATGACTCATATCTGGGAGCAGGGCGGGGCGTACGCTTTGCTCGGGCCATCGGGGTGCGGGAAGTCCACGTTGCTCAACATCATTTCCGGTTTGCTCAGCCCGTCGGAAGGCAAGGTGCTGTTCGATTCGACCCTGGTCAACGAGATGTCCCCCGAGCAGCGCAACATCGCTCAGGTTTTCCAGTTTCCCGTGGTCTACGACACCATGACGGTGTACGACAACCTGGCATTTCCGCTGCGCAATCAAGGCATGCCAGAGCCGAAGATTCAGACCAAGGTGCAGGAAATCGCCGAGGTGCTGGACTTGCAACCGCTGCTGAAGAAGAAGGCCAGAAACCTCACCGCCGACGAGAAACAGAAGGTCTCCATGGGGCGCGGGCTGGTACGAGACGACGTGTCGGCGATTCTGTTCGACGAGCCGCTAACGGTCATCGACCCGCACCTGAAGTGGAAACTGCGACGTAAGCTCAAGCAGATTCACGAGCAATTCAACATCACCATGGTCTACGTCACCCACGATCAATTGGAGGCCTCGACCTTCGCCGACAAGATCGCGGTGATGTATGGCGGGCAAATCGTACAGTTCGGCACCCCGCGTGAGCTGTTCGAAAAGCCTCACCACACTTTCGTCGGTTACTTCATCGGCAGCCCGGGCATGAACCTGATCGAGGTCACTCCCGAGCCAGGCGGTGTGGGGTTCGGCGGCATTCACCTTCCGCTTCCGGAGGCCTTGCAGCAGCGGTTGGCTTCGACGCCCTGGAAAACCCTCAAGGTCGGTATCCGGCCCGAGTTCGTCCATGTTTGGGACGGCCCGTTCGACGATGCGATGTGCGCACAGGTGACTTACGTCGAAGATTTGGGGACCTACAAGATTCTCACGCTGAACCTGGCAGGCCAGGCATTGAAAGTCCGCTTGCAGGAAGACAAGCCGGTGCCTCAGGGCCAGGCCTGGATCAGCTTCCCAGCGCAGTGGTTGATGCTGTACGCCGATGAATTTCTGCTGGAGGCCGAGTCGAATCGCACGCCGGCCAGCGAGGTGCCGCATGAGTAAGGTGCAGAACAACAAGGCCTGGTGGCTGGTGCTGCCGGTGTTTCTCTTGGTGGCATTCAGCGCCATCATCCCGATGATGACCGTGGTCAACTACTCCGTGCAGGACATCTTTGACCAATCCAGCCGCTATTTCGTCGGGGCCGACTGGTTCAAACAGGTGCTGCAGGACCCGCGATTGCACGATTCTTTACTGCGCCAGTTCATTTATTCGGGCTGCGTGTTACTGATCGAAATTCCGTTGGGCATCGGCATTGCCCTGACCATGCCGACCAAGGGTCGCTGGTCCTCGGTGTGTCTGATCCTGATGACGATCCCGCTGCTGATCCCGTGGAACGTGGTGGGCACCATCTGGCAAATCTTCGGTCGGGGAGACATCGGTCTTTTGGGCTGGTTTCTGAACAACGTGCTGCACATCAACTACAACTATGCAGGCAACGCCTCGGATGCGTGGGTCACGGTGCTGGTGATCGATGTCTGGCACTGGACGTCCCTGGTGGCACTGCTCTGCTACTCGGGGCTGCGGGCGATTCCTGACGTGTATTACCAAGCGGCCCGGATCGATCGCGCATCCAAATGGGCCATCTTCCGACATATCCAGTTGCCGAAGATGAAGAGCGTGCTGCTCATCGCCGTGATGTTGCGATTCATGGACAGCTTCATGATCTACACCGAGCCCTTCGTCTTGACCGGGGGTGGGCCAGGCAACTCCACCACCTTCCTCAGTCAGACACTGACGACCATGGCGCTCGGCCAGTTCGACCTGGGGCCGGCGGCGGCGTTCTCGCTGGTGTATTTCCTGATCATTCTGTTGGTGTCGTGGGTGTTCTACACCGCCATGACCCACGGCGAAAAGAACTGAGGAGCGACCCATGAGTCTGCGCAAGACACTGCCCTTGTGGATCTACCTGCTGTTTCTGCTGGTGCCGATCTATTGGCTGGTCAACATGTCCTTCAAGACCAACACCGAAATCCTCGGGGGCCTGACCCTGTGGCCGCAGGATTTCACGCTGGCCAACTACCGGGTGATCTTCACCGACGAGAGCTGGTACAGCGGCTATATCAACTCGCTGTATTACGTTTGCTTGAATACCGTGATCTCGCTGAGCGTGGCCTTGCCCGCCGCCTATGCGTTTTCCCGCTATCGTTTTCTGGGCGACAAGCATTTGTTCTTCTGGTTGCTGACCAACCGCATGGCGCCACCGGCTGTGTTCCTGTTGCCGTTCTTCCAGCTGTATTCGTCGATCGGCCTGTTCGACACCCACATCGCTGTCGCGCTCGCTCACTGCCTGTTCAACGTACCGTTGGCGGTGTGGATCCTGGAAGGCTTCATGTCCGGCGTGCCCAAGGAGATCGATGAAACCGCCTACATCGACGGTTACAGCTTTCCCAAGTTCTTCGGCAAGATTTTCATCCCGCTGATCGGCTCGGGGATCGGTGTCACGGCGTTCTTCTGCTTCATGTTTTCCTGGGTCGAATTGTTGCTCGCGCGGACCTTGACGTCGGTCAATGCCAAGCCGATCGCGGCGGTCATGACCCGTACCGTATCGGCGTCAGGTATCGACTGGGGCGTGCTGGCGGCCGCCGGGGTGTTGACTATCCTGCCTGGCATGCTGGTGATCTGGTTCGTACGCAACCATGTGGTCAAGGGCTTCGCCCTTGGTCGGGTCTGAGGGAGGCAAAGAAATGGAGTGGATGTCCTGGACACTGCCGACTGCCCTGTTTTTCGGATCGATCGCTGCCTTGCTGGTGGCAATGACGGTCTGGGAATTGCGCTCGGCAAGCATCGAACGTCGTGGTTTTCTGCCAATGGCCACCACCCGTGGGGACCGGTTGTTCATCGGCCTTCTCGGCAGCGCCTACCTGCATTTGCTGGTGATCGGCGCCACCGACTGGAGCATCTGGGTGGCCTCGGGAGTGTCTCTGATCTGGCTGCTGGTGGTGATGCGTTGGGGGTAAACGGTTGAAAGGCGTTCTCGTTGTAGGCGGGAAATGCAAGCAGGTTGAAACGCGGGACTACATAAGAATCAACACTGGAGGTGTCTATGTTCAATAAGAAAAACAAGCTGCGACATAGTGTGACGGTAGCGACCATGGTAATGCTCAGCGGCTTGAGCGTGTCGGCATGGGCGGATCAGTACGAAGACGCCGCGAAGAAGTGGGCGGCCAGCGAATTCAAGCCGACCACCTTGTCCGACGCCGATCAGCTCAAGGAATTGGAGTGGTTCATCAAGGCGGCCGAGCCGTTCCGCGGCATGGACATCAAGGTGGTGTCCGAAACCCTGACCACCCACGAGTACGAATCGAAAACCCTGGCCAAGGCCTTCACCGAAATCACCGGTATCAAAGTGACCCACGACCTGCTTCAGGAAGGTGACGTCATCGAGAAGCTGCAGACCGCCATGCAGTCGGACAAGAGCATCTATGACGGCTGGGTCAATGACTCGGACCTGATCGGCACTCATTTCCGCTACGGTAAGGCGCTGTCTCTGACAGACCTGATGGCCAGCCCCGAAGGGGCGAAGGTCACGTCGCCGACGCTGGACATCAAGGACTTCATCGGCACCTCGTTCACCACGGCGCCGGACGGAAAGCTGTATCAGTTGCCTGACCAGCAGTTCGCCAACCTGTACTGGTTCCGAGCCGACTGGTTCGAGCGCGCGGACCTGAAGGAAAAGTTCAAAGCCAAATACGGTTATGAACTGGGGGTTCCGGTCAACTGGTCAGCCTACGAGGACATCGCCAAGTTCTTCAGTGAAGACGTGAAGGAAATCGACGGCAAGAAAGTCTATGGCCACATGGACTACGGCAAGAAAGACCCGTCCCTTGGCTGGCGCTTCACCGATGCCTGGTTCTCCATGGCGGGCAGCGGTGACAAAGGCTTGCCGAACGGGTTGCCTGTGGATGAGTGGGGCATTCGAGTCGAGGACTGCCATCCTGTCGGCTCCAGCATCACCCGAGGTGGCGACACCAACGGCCCTGCCGCGGTCTACGCGACCCAGAAATACATCGATTGGCTAAAAGCCTACGCGCCACCGGAAGCCGCGGGGATGACCTTCTCCGAATCGGGCCCGGTGCCTTCCCAGGGTAACGTCGCGCAGCAAATTTTCTGGTACACCGCGTTTACGGCCGATATGACCAAACCGGGGCTGCCGGTGATGAATGCCGACGGCACGCCAAAATGGCGAATGGCGCCTTCTCCGAAAGGTCCCTACTGGAAAGAGGGCATGAAACTGGGCTATCAGGACGTAGGGTCGTGGACGTTCCTGAAATCGTCTGACGAGAAGAAACGCCTGGCAGCCTGGTTGTATGCGCAGTTCGTGACATCCAAGTCGGTCTCGCTGAAGAAAACCATCGTGGGTCTGACGCCGATTCGCGAATCGGACATCAACTCCAAGGAAATGACTGCCCTGGCGCCAAAACTCGGTGGCCTGGTCGAGTTTTACCGCAGCCCGGCCCGTGTGCAATGGTCGCCAACCGGTACCAACGTCCCGGATTATCCGAAGCTGGCGCAGTTGTGGTGGAGTCACGTGGCAGAAGCCGTCACCGGCGAGAAAACCGCGCAAGCGGCGCTGGACGGGCTGGCCAAGGACCAGGATGCGATCATGACCCGGATCGAGCGCTCCAAGGTTCAGGAGGCGAGTGGCTGTGCGCCGAAAATGAACCCCGAAACTTCGGCGGAAGAGTGGTACAGCAAAGCCGAGAAGAGCGGTGGCAAGTTCCTGGCACCACAGCGCAAACTGGCGAACGAGAAGCCGAAGGGCGAAACCATCGCCTATTCGGACCTGCTCAAAAGCTGGGAAGCGGCCAAGAAGTGAGAAATGGCCAGCGGGTCTGACACTGACCTGAGGCTTCCAGGCAAAAAAAAACGGCACCCGCAAGGTGCCGTTTTCATTCACGCCGTGCTGCTCAACCGTGCAACGTTTCGGCGGCGTAGAGGGTATTCTCCAGCAGGCACGCGCGCGTCATCGGGCCGACGCCGCCGGGAACGGGGGTGATCCAGCCCGCGCGGGGCAGGGCGGTTTCGTACACCACGTCGCCGACCAGCTTGCCGTCTTGCTGACGGTTGATGCCGACGTCGATCACGATCGCGCCTTCCTTGATCCACTCACCCTTGACCAGGCCGGGCTTGCCCGCTGCCACAACCACCAGGTCGGCGCGGCTCACGTGGCCCGCCAGGTCTTCGGTGAACCGATGAGTGACCGTGACGGTGCAACCGGCCAGGAGCAATTCCATGGCCATTGGACGGCCCACGATATTGGAAGCGCCCACCACGACCGCGTCCTTGCCATAGAGATCGACCCCCGTGCTTTCCAGCAGGGTCATGATGCCTTTCGGCGTGCATGGCCGCAGCAGAGGAATGCGCTGCGCCAAACGGCCAACGTTATAAGGGTGGAAACCATCGACATCCTTGTCCGGGCGGATCCGCTCCAGCAGGGGTGAGGAATCCAGGTGCTCCGGTAGCGGGAGTTGCAGCAGGATGCCGTCGATGGCCGGATCTTCGTTGAGGCTGTCGATCAGATCGGTCAATTCGCTCTGAGTGGTCGCGGCCGGCAGGTCATAGGCCCGGGAAATGAAGCCGACCTCTTCACAGTCTTTGCGTTTGTGCGAGACGTAAACCTGAGAGGCGGGGTCGCTGCCGACCAGAATCACCGCGAGGCCCGGTGTGCGCAGCCCTTGCTCGCGACGTTCGGTGACTCGTTGGGCGATCTGCTGGCGAAGGTTGGCTGCGATCGCTTTGCCGTCTATTAGTTTTGCAGTCATTACGCGTGATTAACCATCGGAAGGGTGGGAAAAAGAGCGCGCATTCTCGCATGACAACGGCCAAGGGCAAAGGCGGTTGGTCCGCTTAATAAGCTAAGCCCTTTAATTAACTGAATTTTTTAGAAAAAAGTGTTGACGCCCCCGGAGGTCGTCTATAAGATTCGTCGCACTTGTCGGGCACAACCCCACACACGATAAGCCGGAAGCGGCAAATCAAGTCGAAAGGTTGGTAAAGTCAGGTGGAGTTTAAATCGACTCAGTGTGATTGAAAGCTCTAGTTTGCCTTCGAAAGAAAGCGAATTGACCAGCGCCCGTAGCTCAGCTGGATAGAGCATCCGCCTTCTAAGCGGATGGTCGCAGGTTCGAGTCCTGCCGGGTGCGCCACTTCAGGCAGCTTTGGCACAAGTAGGTTGTAACGCGATATGGTGGGCGTAGCTCAGTTGGTAGAGCACAGGATTGTGACTCCTGTTGTCGTGGGTTCGATCCCCATCGTCCACCCCATATTCGAAAAGGCGCCAGATTGATAGTCTGGCGCCTTTGCTTTAAGAAGCGCTTCAAAACGCGGACGTGGTGGAATTGGTAGACACACTGGATTTAGGTTCCAGCGCCGCGAGGCGTAAGAGTTCGAGTCTCTTCGTCCGCACCAGTTAAAAGCCCTGAACATCGCCAATGGCGATTCGAGGTTTGGAAAAAGCCGCCCCGTGCGGCTTTTTTTGTTTCGGCGTATCGGTTTCACGCTGGAGCGAGCCCGTCACGCTCTCGCACACGGGCTTTTCCGGAGTGTTTCCAGGGAATGGATCGACATTCGGTCGCGCTTCGCTTCCTTATATATAGAGGGCGCAAGCTGCGTTCCAGACCGCTCGCGAAGATTCGCATCTTCCTCCTTTTCCTTCTGGTTGCATTCCATCGTATTTACCCTTCTTCAGTAGGGTGACTTCTTGAGATTGACCCACTAGAATGCTTGCCCTTGATTCTGGGGTCGGAAACGGCCGGCTAACGTCTGTGCAACGAGGAATATCCATGCAAGTTTCTGTTGAAAACACTTCCGCTCTCGAGCGCCGCATGACCATTGGCGTGCCAGCTGAGCGCATCGAGACCGAAGTCAACAAGCGTCTGCAGCAGACCGCACGTAAAGCCAAGATCCCGGGCTTCCGCCCTGGCAAAGTGCCTATGAGCGTGATCCGCCAGCGTTATGAGGATGGCGCCCGTCAGGAAGCGCTGGGCGATCTGATCCAGGCGACCTTCTACGAAGCCGTCGTCGAGCAAAAACTGAACCCGGCCGGCGCGCCTTCTGTCGAGCCCAAAGCCTTCGAAAAAGGCAAGGATCTCGAGTACGTCGCCACCTTCGAAGTGTTCCCTGAGTTTTCCGTTGCGGGCTTCGAGTCGGTTTCGGTAGAGCGTCTGTCAGCTGATGTCGCGGACTCCGATCTGGACAACATGCTCGAAATCCTGCGCAAGCAGAACGTTCGTTACGAAGCTGTCGACCGCGCCGCTGCGAACGAAGATCAACTGACCATCGACTTCGTCGGCAAAATCGACGGCGAAGCCTTTTCCGGTGGCTCGGCAACCGGTACTCAACTGGTGCTTGGCTCGGGCCGCATGATTCCTGGCTTCGAAGACGGGCTGGTGGGTGCGAAGGCGGGCGAAGAGCGCGTTCTGAACCTCACGTTCCCCGAGGACTACCAGAACCTGGAGCTGGCTGGCAAAGCCGCCGAGTTCACCGTGACCGTGACTTCGGTTTCGGCACCTGTCCTGCCAGAGCTGAACGAAGCGTTCTTCACCCAGTTCGGTATCAAGGAGTCGAGCCTGGAAGGTTTCCGCGCCGAAGTTCGCAAGAACATGGAGCGCGAGCTGCGTCAGGCCATCAAGTCCAAGGTCAAGAACCAGGTCATGGACGGTCTGCTGGCGGCCAACCCGATCGAAGTCCCCAAAGCCTTGCTGGAAAACGAAGTGAACCGTCTGCGCGTGCAGGCCGTTCAACAGTTCGGTGGCAACATCAAGCCTGACCAACTGCCCGCCGAGCTGTTCGAAGAGCAGGCCAAGCGTCGTGTCGAGCTGGGTCTGATCGTCGCCGAAGTGGTCAAGCAGTTCGACCTCAAGCCTGATGAAGCCCGCGTTCGCGACCTGATCCAGGAAATGGCGTCCGCTTATCAGGAGCCGGAGCAGGTGGTGGCCTGGTATTACAAGAACGAACAGCAGATGAACGAAGTGCGTTCGGTTGTGCTGGAAGAGCAAGTTGTGGATACTGTTTTGCAGAAAGCGAGCGTGACCGATAAAGCGGTCTCGTACGAAGAAGCCGTCAAGCCGGTGGAAGCTCCAAAAGCCGACTGATTTCTTTCTCTCGTTCGAAAACACCATAAGCCAGCCTTCGTGCTGGCTTATGCGTATTCAAGACATGACTATTTGGGAGTGAATGCGAGACATGTCCCGCAATTCTTATATTCAGCAGCACTCTGACATCCAGGCCGCTGGCGGCCTGGTCCCGATGGTTATCGAGCAGTCCGCCCGTGGCGAACGCGCCTATGACATCTACTCCCGTCTGCTCAAGGAACGTGTGATTTTCCTGGTCGGCCCGGTCGAAGACTACATGGCCAACCTGATCTCGGCGCAGTTGCTCTTCCTTGAAGCGGAAAACCCGGACAAGGACATCCATCTGTACATTAACTCGCCAGGCGGTTCGGTGACGGCGGGCATGGCGATCTACGACACCATGCAGTTCATCAAGCCGGATGTGTCGACCACTGTGATGGGGCAAGCTTGCAGCATGGGCGCGTTCCTTTTGGCTGGCGGGGCCAAAGGCAAGCGTTTCGCATTGCCGAATTCCCGCGTGATGATTCACCAGCCGTTGGGCGGATTCCAGGGGCAGGCGTCGGACATCGACATCCATGCCAAGGAAATCCTGTACATTCGCCAGCGCCTGAACGAGTTGCTGGCCCATCACACAGGCCAGTCGCTGGAAACCATCGAGCGCGACACCAACCGCGACAACTTCATGAGCGCCGAGCGTGCCGCCGAGTATGGTCTGGTGGATTCGGTTCTCGATAAACGTCAGATGATCAAATGATCGGCTGACAGGCAGTAATCCCGGGTGGTCGGGGCTCCCGTACCACCTGCGGACTTGAAAAAGCCCGCAATTGCCTTCATCTTGTGTTGCAAGCCTACCGGATTGGATCGATCGAATGACTGACACCCGCAACGGCGAGGACAACGGCAAACTGCTTTATTGCTCCTTCTGCGGCAAAAGCCAACATGAAGTGCGCAAGTTGATTGCCGGCCCCTCGGTATTTATCTGTGACGAGTGCGTCGACCTGTGCAATGACATCATCCGCGAGGAGGTGCAGGAAGCACAGGCAGAAAGCAGCGCGCATAAATTGCCCTCGCCGAAAGAAATCAGCGGCATCCTTGACCAGTACGTCATTGGTCAGGAGCGTGCCAAGAAGGTTCTCGCAGTAGCGGTGTACAACCACTACAAGCGCTTGAACCAGCGCGACAAGAAAAACGACGACGTTGAATTGGGCAAGAGCAACATCCTGCTGATCGGCCCTACGGGCTCCGGCAAGACCCTGCTGGCGGAAACGCTGGCGCGTTTGCTCAACGTACCGTTCACCATCGCCGACGCCACCACCCTGACCGAAGCCGGTTATGTGGGTGAGGACGTGGAAAACATCATCCAGAAGCTGTTGCAGAAGTGCGATTACGATGTCGAAAAGGCCCAGACGGGCATCGTCTACATCGACGAAATCGACAAGATTTCCCGCAAGTCCGACAACCCTTCGATCACCCGCGACGTATCGGGTGAGGGTGTGCAGCAGGCCCTGCTCAAGCTGATCGAGGGCACCGTGGCTTCCGTTCCGCCACAAGGCGGTCGCAAGCACCCACAGCAGGAATTCCTGCAAGTGGACACGCGCAACATTCTGTTCATCTGCGGCGGTGCTTTCTCTGGCCTTGAGAAAGTCATCCAGAATCGCTCCACCAAGGGCGGCATCGGCTTCAATGCCGAGGTGCGCAGCAAGGAAGAGGGCAAGAAAGTCGGCGAGTCGCTGCGTGAAGTCGAGCCTGACGATCTGGTCAAGTTCGGTCTGATCCCCGAGTTCGTGGGTCGCCTGCCCGTCCTCGCGACGCTGGATGAGCTGGACGAAGCGGCGCTGATGCAGATCCTGACCGAGCCGAAGAACGCCTTGACCAAGCAGTACGGCAAGTTGTTCGAAATGGAAGGTGTGGACCTCGAATTCCGCACCGACGCACTCAAATCGGTGGCCCGTCGTGCTCTGGAGCGCAAGACAGGCGCCCGTGGGCTGCGCTCCATTCTCGAAGGCGTTTTGCTCGACACCATGTACGAAATCCCGTCGCAGCCTGACGTGAGCAAAGTGGTGATCGACGAGAGCGTCATCGAGGGTTCGTCCAAGCCGCTGTTGATCTACGAGAACAGCGAGCCACCCGCCAAGGCGGCTCCGGACGCATAACCCTTGCCACTGATGCACGGGCGACTGTAAGACGAAAGGGGCCCTCGGGCCCCTTTTGCATTTGAGCGGCGCCTTCGCATTAACTCGACGCGGCGCTTGTATTTTTGCAAGCCTACCCCCATCTTGGTTTTCAGCTCATTTTTATCTGTCCATGGCCTTAAGGCCGCCGTAGAGGCGAAATCATGAAGACGACCATTGAACTGCCTCTTTTGCCATTGCGCGATGTCGTGGTGTATCCGCATATGGTGATCCCACTGTTCGTGGGTCGCGAAAAATCCATCGAGGCCCTCGAGTCTGCGATGACGGGCGACAAGCAAATCCTGTTGCTTGCCCAACGCAACCCTGCAGACGATGACCCTGGCGAAGACGCCCTTTATAGCGTGGGTACCGTTGCAACCGTATTGCAGTTGCTGAAATTGCCCGACGGTACCGTCAAGGTCCTGGTGGAGGGTGAACAGCGCGGATCCGTCGAGCGTTTCATCGAAGTGGATGGCCACTGCCGCGCCGAAGTGGCGCTGATCGATGAGGTCGACGCACCGGATCGCGAGTCCGAAGTGTTCGTGCGCAGCCTGTTGTCGCAGTTCGAACAATATGTGCAGTTGGGCAAGAAAGTCCCGGCTGAAGTCCTGTCATCCCTCAACAGCATCGATGAGCCCGGGCGTCTGGTCGACACCATGGCTGCCCATATGGCGCTGAAGATCGAGCAGAAGCAGGAAATCCTCGAGATCATCGAGCTCGGCGCCCGTGTCGAGCACGTGCTGGCGCTGCTGGATGCCGAAATCGATCTGCTTCAGGTCGAGAAGCGCATTCGCGGCCGTGTGAAGAAGCAAATGGAGCGCAGCCAGCGCGAGTACTACCTGAATGAGCAGATGAAGGCCATTCAGAAGGAATTGGGCGACAGCGAAGAAGGCCACAACGAAATCGAAGAGCTGAAGAAGCGCATCGATGCCGCAGGCCTGCCGAAAGACGCCATGACCAAGGCCACGGCCGAGCTGAACAAACTCAAGCAGATGTCGCCGATGTCCGCTGAGGCCACCGTCGTGCGCTCCTACATCGATTGGCTGGTGCAGGTGCCGTGGAAGGCTCAGAGCAAGGTGCGGCTGGACCTGGCGCGCGCTGAGGACATCCTGGATGCCGACCACTACGGCCTTGAAGAAGTCAAAGAGCGGATCCTCGAATACCTCGCCGTGCAAAAGCGCGTGAAGAAGATTCGCGGGCCGGTCCTGTGCCTCGTCGGTCCGCCCGGCGTCGGCAAGACGTCGCTGGCCGAGTCGATCGCCAGTGCCACCAACCGCAAGTTCGTGCGCATGGCGTTGGGCGGTGTGCGTGACGAGGCCGAAATCCGCGGCCATCGCCGTACTTACATTGGCTCCATGCCTGGCCGTCTGATCCAGAAGATGACCAAGGTTGGGGTGCGCAACCCGCTGTTCCTGCTCGATGAAATCGACAAAATGGGCAGTGACATGCGCGGCGATCCCGCGTCGGCGCTGCTCGAAGTGCTCGATCCCGAGCAGAACCACAATTTCAACGATCACTATCTGGAAGTCGACTACGACCTGTCGGATGTGATGTTCCTGTGCACCGCCAACTCGATGAACATTCCGCCGGCCCTCCTGGACCGCATGGAAGTGATCCGTCTGCCGGGCTACACCGAAGACGAGAAGATCAACATCGCCACCAAGTACCTTTCGCCCAAGCAGATCGCTGCAAACGGCCTGAAGAAGGGCGAGATCGAGTTCGAAGAAGAGGCCATTCGCGACATTATCCGGTACTACACGCGTGAGGCCGGTGTCCGCAGCCTGGAGCGTCAAATCGCCAAGGTCTGCCGCAAGGCGGTCAAGGAACACTCGGGCGAGAAGCATTTCAAGGTGGTCGTGACGGCTGCAATGCTGGAAGGCTTCCTCGGCGTACGCAAGTTCCGCTACGGCCTGGCGGAGCAACAGGACCAGATCGGCCAGGTCACCGGGCTGGCATGGACTCAGGTGGGCGGCGAGTTGCTGACTATCGAAGCGGCCGTGGTGCCGGGCAAGGGGCAGTTGATCAAGACCGGCTCACTGGGGGACGTGATGGTCGAGTCCATCACCGCCGCGCAGACCGTGGTCCGCAGCCGAGCCAAGAGCCTGGGGATTCCCCTCGATTTCCATGAAAAACGCGACACGCACATCCACATGCCGGAAGGGGCGACGCCGAAGGACGGTCCGAGTGCGGGTGTGGGCATGTGCACCGCGCTGGTGTCGGCGCTGACGCAGATCCCGGTGCGGGCCGATGTGGCCATGACGGGCGAAATCACCTTGCGCGGGCAAGTGCTGGCGATTGGCGGTTTGAAGGAAAAATTGCTGGCCGCTCACCGCGGTGGAATTAAAACGGTGATCATTCCAGAAGAAAACGTGCGTGATTTGAAGGAAATTCCGGACAATATCAAGGCGGACCTGCAAATCAAACCCGTCAAATGGATTGACGAAGTCCTGCAAATTGCGCTGCAATACGCGCCGGAGCCCTTGCCGGATGTGGCTCCGGAGATGGTCGCAAAGGATGAAAAACGCGAGTCTGACTCTAAGGAAAGAATTAGCACGCATTAGTCTGGGGGGCCTTCCTTGACAGCTTTTTAGAGCCCTTGTTATAAAGCGGCTCTTTCCAGCGTCAGCAGGCCACTCAGCGTTTGTTTGGCTTCACAGAAAAACTTAGAAAATATACTCAATATAGATAGATATAAGGGGACTTAGAGTGAACAAGTCGGAACTGATTGATGCTATCGCCGCATCCGCTGACATCCCGAAAGCTGCTGCTGGCCGTGCGCTGGACGCAGTAATCGAATCCGTCACTGGCGCTCTGAAGGCTGGCGACTCCGTTGTACTGGTTGGCTTCGGCACGTTCTCCGTCACTGACCGTCCTGCCCGTACCGGCCGTAACCCACAGACCGGTAAGACTCTGGAAATCCCTGCGGCCAAGAAGCCAGGCTTCAAAGCCGGTAAAGCGCTGAAAGAAGCCGTCAACTGAGTTTCCTTTCACCTTTGCCTAGCGCCAGAACAGCGTCATCTCTGCTCTGGTCGTAAAGCGGCAGGTGCGGTTGGTCAAGCGCTGGCCTGTCACCTTGGGGAACGGACGTTCGAACCCTATCCGCTTTGCACGTTACGAGAAGGCGCATCCTCGGATGCGCCTTTCTTCTATCCGGAATACACCCACGCTCCGCTCCATGTGTCGCAGCTTGGTGAGTTGAGTAAAACCCTCTGGGGGACGCATGCTGCAGAATATCAGGGACAATTCACAAGGCTGGATTGCCAAGACCATCATCGGCGTTGTCATTGCGCTGATGGCCTTGACCGGCTTCGACGCCATTTTCAGGGCCACCAGCCACAGTCAGGACGCGGCGAAGGTCAACGGCGAGGAAATCACTCAAAACGAGCTCGGCCAGGCCGTTGAAACGCAACGTCGCCAGCTCATGCAGCAGTTGGGCAAGGATTTCGATCCTGCCATGCTCAACGAGAAGATGCTGCGCGATTCGGCGCTCAAGGGTCTGATCGACCGCAAGCTGCTTTTGCAGGGCGCTGCCGATTCCCATTTCGGCTTCTCCGAGGCAGCGCTGGATCAACAGATCCTGCTGACCCCTGAGTTCCAGGTGGACGGCAAATTCAACGCTGACCGTTTCGATCAGGTCGTTCGTCAACTGGGCTACAGTCGCCTGCAATTCCGCCAGATTCTGGGCCAGGAAATGCTGATCGGCCAACTGCGCGCGGGCATCGCCGGCAGCGCTTTCGTCACCGACGCTCAAGTCGATGCATTTGCCCGCCTGGAGAAGCAGACGCGGGATTTCGCCATGCTTTCCCTGCCCGCTGACACCGCCAATGTGAAAGTCAGTGACGACGAGGTCAAGGCTCACTACGACGAGCACGCCAAGGAGTTCCTGAGCCCCGAGCAGGTGGTGCTGGATTACATCGAACTGAAGAAGTCCTCGTTCTTCGACAAGGTCTCGGTGAAAGATGAAGACCTCCAGGCCGCCTACCAGAAAGACATCGCCAATCTGGCCGAGCAGCGTCGTGCGGCTCACATCCTGATCGAGGTCAATGACAAGACCACCGATGCACAGGCCAAGGCGAAGATCGAAGAAATTCAGCAGCGTCTGGCCAAGGGCGAAGATTTCGCTGCGCTGGCCAAGGCCTACTCGCAGGATCCAGGGTCGGCCAGCAAGGGCGGTGACCTCGGTTACGCAGGCAAAGGCGTTTACGATCCAGCGTTCGAGGATGCGCTTTACGCGTTGAACAAGGATCAGGTCTCGGCCCCCGTCAAGTCCCAGTTTGGCTGGCACCTGATCAAGCTGCTGGGCGTCGAGGCGCCGTCGGTGCCGACCTTCGCCAGCCTGAAAGACAAATTGACCCATGACCTGAAGTCTCAGCAGGTCGAGCAGATGTACGTGGATGCGAGCAAGAAATTGCAGGACGCTGCATACGAAGCCTCTGACTTGACTCAGCCTGCACAGGATCTCGGCCTGAAGGTGCAGACCACCGCACCGTTTGGCCGCGAAGGCGGGGAAGGCGTTGCCGCCAACCGTTCCGTGGTTCAGGCCGCTTTCAGCACGGAAGTGATGGAAGAAGGTTCGAACAGCTCGGCGCTGGAGCTCGACCCCGACACGACCGTCGTCGTGCACATGAAAGAGCACCGCCAGCCGGAGCAATTGCCGCTGGAGGCGGTTGCCGATGCGATCCGTGCCCAGTTGGTCAAGAACCACGCGTCCGAAGCGATCAAGGCCAAGGGCGAGGCGCTGCTGGCGGGGCTGCGTGACGGCAAGGTGCCGTATACCACCACCAAGCAGGACGGTCAGAGCTGGAAAGTGGTGGAAGCGGCCTCCCGCGGCCAGGACGGCGTCGATCCTCAGGTCTTGCAGACCCTGTTCCGCATGCCGAAGCCCGAAGGCAAGGACAAGCCGGTCTATGCCAGCCTGACTGCAGCCGATGGCGGCTACGTGATCATACGTCTCAACGGCGTAAACCAGGCAGCGCCGGCCACCGACGCCGAGAAAACTCAGTACCGCCGCTTCCTGGCATCACGAGAAGGCCGTCAAGACTTCGAGTCGTATCAGGCGCAGTTGCAGTCGGCCGCGAAGATCGATAAGTACTGATCGGCAACAGGCGCTGAAAACGCAAAAGCCCCGCTCGCAAGAGACGGGGCTTTTTCGTATGCAGCGGATGGTGCGGGGGTGATCGTTGCCCTGTGGTGCGTGGGAACGATCAACCGATCAGCCGTGAAACGGGTGCATCAGTCCTGCAGGTCACCCATGGCGGTGGTGTTGAACCCACCGTCGACGTACATGATTTCACCGCTGACACCGGACGCCAGGTCCGAGCACAGGAAGGCGCCGGCGTTGCCGACTTCATCGATGGTCACGTTGCGACGCAGCGGGGTTTGGGCTTCGTTGGCGTCCAGCATTTTGCGGAAGTTCTTGATGCCCGAGGCGGCCAGGGTGCGGATCGGACCGGCCGAGACCGCATTGACGCGAGTACCTTCCGGGCCCAGGCTGCGGGCCAGGTAACGGACACCGGCTTCCAGGCTGGCTTTGGCCATGCCCATCACGTTGTAGTTCGGCATGGTGCGCTCGGCGCCCAGATACGACAGGGTCAGCAGGCTGCCGTTGCGGCCTTTCATCATCTCGCGACCGGCTTTTGCTAGGGCCACGAAGCTGTAGGCGCTGATGTCGTGGGCGATGCGGAAACCGTCACGGGTGGTGGCGTCGGTGAAGTCGCCGTCCAGTTGGTCGCCCGGCGCGAAGCCCACGGAGTGCACGATGCAGTCCAGACCATCCCACTTTTTGCTCAGCTCCGCGAAGACCTTGGCGATTTCTTCGTCGCTGGCCACATCGCACGGGAAGCACAGCTCGGCACTCGAACCCCAGCCCGCTGCGAATTCTTCGACGCGACCCTTGAGTTTTTCGTTCTGGTAGGTGAAGGCCAGTTCGGCACCCTCACGGTGCATGGCGGCAGCGATACCGGATGCGATGGACAGTTTGCTGGCGACACCGACGATCAGGACGCGCTTACCGGCGAGAAAACCCATGGTTTTTTCCTCTTCAGGTTAATCGACAGTTGCGGGGGCCAGAAACGCGGCTTCCAGCAACTGCTGTGTATAAGGATGTTGCGGTGCGGCGAAGACAGCTTCTGCCGCACCCTGTTCGACCACTTGGCCTTGCTTGACCACCATTAGCTGGTGGCTCAGCGCTTTGACTACCGCCAGGTCATGGCTGATAAACAAATACGTCAGGTTGTACTTGGCTTGCAGCGAGCGCAAAAGCTCCACTACTTGGCGCTGAACGGTCCGGTCGAGAGCCGAGGTCGGTTCGTCCAGCAAAATCAGCGCCGGTTTTAACACTAATGCCCGTGCGATGGCGATCCTTTGCCGCTGCCCACCGGAAAACTCATGGGGGTAGCGGTGCCGAGTGGCCGGGTCCAGGCCCACTTCCTTGAGCGCTTCCACCACCGCGGCTTCCTGTTCGACCGGCGTGCCGATCTTGTGGATGCGCAATCCTTCACCAACGATGTCGCACACCGACATCCGTGGGCTGAGGCTGCCGAACGGGTCTTGGAACACCACCTGCATCTGCCGCCTCAGTGGCCTGACCTGATCCTGTTTGAGGCAGGCCAGCGACTCGCCTTGAAAGCGTATCTCGCCCTCGCTGCGAATCAACCTCAGAATGGCCAGCCCCAACGTCGATTTGCCTGAGCCACTTTCGCCGACGATCCCCAGCGTCTGGCCCTTGGGCAGACTGAAATGGATGCCGTCCACCGCCTTGACGTGATCGACGGTGCGTTTGAACACGCCTTTCTTGATCGGAAACCAGACCCGCAGGTCGTTGACTTCCAGCATCGGCGCTCCGGGAACGTTGTTCGCCGGGCCTCCTTTGGGCTCCGCCGCGATCAATTCTTTGGTGTACGGATGCTGCGGCGCACGGAACAGTTCTTCGCACGACGCCTGTTCGACGATGCAACCGCGCTGCATGACACATACGCGGTTGGCAATTTGTCGAACGACGTTCAAATCGTGGCTGATCAGCAACAACGCCATGCCCAGCCGCCCCTGCAATTCCTTCAGCAGTTTGAGGATTTTCAGCTGTACGGTGACGTCCAGCGCCGTGGTCGGCTCATCGGCGATCAGCAGTTCGGGCTCGTTGGCCAGGGCCATGGCGATCATGACGCGCTGACGCTGGCCGCCGGACAGCTCGTGTGGGAGGGCTTTGAGACGTTTGTGCGGCTCGGGTATGCCCACCAGCTCCAGCAACTCCAGGGTGCGACGCGTGGCGGCCTTGCCCGTCAGGCCCTTGTGCAAGCCGAGCACTTCGTTGATCTGCTTTTCCACGGACTGCAGCGGGTTCAGCGACGTCATCGGCTCTTGGAAAATCATCGCGATACGGTTGCCGCGAATCGCGCGCATGCGTTTCTCACTGGCCGTCAGCAGGTCATGCCCACGATAGGTAATGCTGCCCGTTGGGTGCTGCGCCAGAGGGTAGGGCAGCAGCCGCAGGATCGAATGGGCGGTCACCGATTTGCCAGAACCGCTCTCGCCGACCAGCGCCAGGGTTTCGCCCTTGCGGATGTCGAAACTGATGCCCTCGACGACGCGCTGCACCTGCTTGCCGTTGACGAACTCGACGGACAGGTCGCGGATTTCGATCAAGTTGTCCTGGTTCATCTCATTTCCTCGGGTCGAACGCGTCACGGGCGGATTCGCCGATGAACACCAACAGGCTCAGCATCAGCGCCAATACAGCGAAAGCGCTGATGCCCAGCCACGGCGCCTGCAGATTGGACTTGCCCTGCGCCACCAGCTCACCCAGCGAGGGCGACCCGGCGGGTAGGCCGAAGCCCAGGAAGTCCAGCGCTGTCAGGGTGCCGATCGCGCCAGTGAGGATGAACGGCATGAAGGTCATGGTCGAGACCATGGCGTTGGGCAGGATGTGACGGAACATGATCGCTCCGTTCTGCATGCCCAGCGCGCGGGCGGCACGCACGTATTCCAGATTGCGGCCACGCAGGAATTCGGCACGCACCACGTCCACCAGGCTCATCCACGAAAACAGCAGCATGATGCCCAACAACCACCAGAAATTGGGTTGCACGAAACTGGCGAGGATGATCAACAGATACAGCACTGGCAAGCCGGACCAGATTTCCAGAAACCGCTGACCGACCAGATCGACCCATCCGCCATAAAAGCCCTGCAATGCCCCGGCGATGACCCCGATGATCGAACTGAGCACCGTGAGGGTCAGGGCGAACAGTACCGAAATGCGAAAGCCGTAGATGACCCGCGCCAGTACGTCACGCCCCTGATCGTCAGTGCCGAGCAGGTTCTCACGCGAGGGCGGAGCAGGGGCCGGGACTTTCAGGTCGTAATTGATGCTTTGGTAGCTGAACGGGATTGGCGCCCATAAGGTCCAGCCGTCTTTTGCCGCGATCAGCTCTTTGATATAGGGGCTCTTGTAGTTGGCTTCCAGCGGAAATTCCCCACCGAAAGTGGTCTCCGGGTAGCGCTCGAACACCGGGAAATACCAGTGCCCGTCATATTTGACGATCAGCGGCTTATCGTTGGCGATCAGTTCCGCGCCGAGGCTCAGGCAGAACAGCAGCAGAAACAGCCACAGCGACCACCAGCCGCGTTTATTGGCCTTGAACCGTTCGAAACGGCGTCGGTTGAGAGGGGACAAGGTCATGTCAATGGTCCCTGCGGTCGAAGTCGATACGGGGGTCAACCAGGGTGTAGGTCAGATCGCCTATCAGCTTCACCACCAATCCCAGCAAGGTGAAGATGAAGAGGGTGCCGAACACCACCGGGTAGTCGCGGTTGATCGCGGCTTCAAAGCTCATCAAGCCCAGGCCATCAAGGGAGAAGATCACCTCCACCAGCAGCGAACCGGTGAAGAAGATGCCAATGAATGCAGACGGAAACCCGGCGATCACCAACAGCATCGCGTTGCGGAACACATGGCCGTAGAGCACCCGGCGCTGGGTCAGGCCTTTGGCTTTGGCAGTAATCACGTATTGCTTGCCGATTTCATCGAGAAAGCTGTTCTTGGTCAGCAGCGTCATGGTGGCGAAGTTGCCGATGACCAGCGCCGTGATGGGCAGGACCAGGTGCCAGAAGTAGTCGCCGACCTTGCCGAGCCAATTCATTTCGTCGAAATTGCTGGACGTCAGGCCCCGCAGCGGGAACCAGTCGAAATAGCTGCCACCGGCAAATACCACGATCAGCAGGATGGCAAACAGAAAGGCCGGAATCGCGTAGCCGACGATGATGGCCGAACTGGTCCAGACGTCGAAGGCGCTGCCGTGTCGCGTGGCTTTGGCGATGCCCAGCGGGATCGACACCAGGTACATGATCAGCGTGCTCCACAGGCCCAGGGAGATGGAGACCGGCATTTTCTCGATGATGAGGTCGATGACCTTGGCATCGCGAAAGAAGCTATCGCCGAAATCGAGGCGCGCGTAATTCTTGACCATGATCCACAAGCGTTCCGGCGCCGATTTATCGAAGCCATACATGTGCTCGATTTCCTTGATCAGCGCCGGGTCCAGCCCTTGGGCACCACGGTACGTCGATCCGGCGACCGAGACCTCCGCGCCGCCACCGGCGATGCGGCTGGTGGCGCCTTCGAAGCCTTCGAGCTTGGCGATCATTTGCTCCACCGGGCCACCGGGCGCGGCCTGGATGATCACGAAGTTGATGAGCAGGATGCCGAACAGGGTCGGCACGATAAGCAGCAAGCGCCGCAGAATATACGCCAGCATGTCAGTGCTCCGTATCCTTGGCCGGTGCTTGTTCGGGCTGCCCCGGATCGGACGCCGGTTGCACTGAAATGGCGGGCGGGGTATCGGGTTTCACCCACCAGGTCATGGTGCCGATGTCGTACAAAGGGGATGTTTTCGGATGACCCAGGTGGTTCCAGTACGCCAGGCGCCAAGTCTTGATGTGCCAGTTGGGGATCACGTAATAGCCCCAGAGCAATGCGCGGTCCAGCGCACGGGTGTGGTCGATCAGGCTCTGCCGCGAATCGGCGTTGATCAAACCCCCGACCAATGCGTCGATGGCCGGGTCCTTCAACCCGATCAAGTTATAGCTGCCGGGTTTGTCGGCAGCCGAAGAGTCCCAGTATTCGCGCTGTTCGTTACCGGGCGAACTGGATTGTGGGAAGCTGCCCACGATCATGTCGTAATCCCGCGAGCGGCGGCGGGTGATGTATTGCGAGACGTCGACCCGGCGAATCTCCAGATTGATGCCGATGTCCGCCAGATTGCGTTTGAACGGCAGCAAGACGCGTTCGAATTCGGTCTGGGCCAGCAAGAATTCGATGGTCACTGGCTTGCCTTCGGTATCGACCATTTTGTCGCCGACGATCTTCCAGCCTGCCTCTTTGAGCAGCGCAAAGGCCTTGCGCTGCTGGTCGCGAATGATGCCGCTGCCATCAGTGACGGGCAGGTTGAATGCTTCGGTGAAGAGGGCAGGCGGCAGTTTGTCGCGCAGCGGCTCGAGGATCTTCAACTCAGCCTCGGATGGCAGGCCCCGCGACGCCATGTCCGAGTTGTCGAAATAGCTTTTGGTGCGGGTGTAGCTGCCGAAGAACAGCTGCTTGTTGGTCCATTCGAAGTCCAGCAGCAGGCTCAGGGCCTGGCGCACGCGAACGTCCTGAAACATCGGTTTGCGCAGGTTGAAGATGAAACCTTGCATGCCCTGCGGGTTGCCGTTGGGGATTTCCTCCCTGATCAGCTTGCCTTCGCGCACGGCCGGTACGTCGTAGGCCGTTGCCCAATTCTTCGCGGTCATCTCTTGCCAGTAATCGAATGCACCCGCTTTGAGGGCTTCGAGGGCCACCGTGTTGTCGCGGTAGTAGTCGGTGGATAGCCGGTCGAAGTTGTAAAAGCCCTTGTTCACGGGCAGGTCTTTGCCCCAGTAATCCTTGACCCGTTCATAGCGCACGGAACGGCCGGCCTTCACTTCGGCCACGCGGTAAGGGCCGCTGCCCAACGGAATTTCCAGGTTGCCTTTGTTGAAATCCCGGCTCGCCCACCAGTGTTTGGGCAAAACCGGCAATTGGCCAATGATCAACGGCAGTTCGCGATTGTTGGTGTGTTTGAACGTGAACAGGACCGTCAGCGGATCTTCGGCGACGACCTTGTCAACGTCCGCATAGTAACTGCGGTACAGCGGCGAGCCGTCCTTGATCAGCGTTTCGAAGCTGAACACCACGTCTTCGGCGCGTACCGGATGGCCATCGTTGAAGCGGGCTTCGGGGCGTAGGTAAAAACGCACCCAACTGTTGTCCGGGGCT
The DNA here is from genome assembly GCF_029841165.1 of Pseudomonas sp. GD03842. NCBI lineage: Bacteria > Pseudomonadati > Pseudomonadota > Gammaproteobacteria > Pseudomonadales > Pseudomonadaceae > Pseudomonas > Pseudomonas sp. GD03842. The sequence continues at coordinate 98,708 of NZ_JAOCEA010000006.1, forward strand.
TTTTCGATCGTGCTGGCGATCAAGCCATATTCGGTAAAGGGCTCGTCGAGGCCCTGACGCATCAGGGTATCGTAGATCAGGCCGATGTCATCGGCGGGGACGCCTTTGCTGATGAAAGGGTTCAGGCTGTCGAAACTGCCGAAACCGGCGCTGCGAAAGATCCCCCCCTTCGGCGCATCCGGGTTGACGTAGTCGAAGTGTTTGAAGTCGGCCGGGTACTTCGGTGGCTCGTTGTACAGCGTGATGGCGTGTTGTGGAGCGGCGTGGGCGGAACAGGCCAGACCGAACAGGAACAGGCCGCCAGCCCGCGTCAAAGAGCGGAGGGCAGTCATGGGGTTTTCTCCAGGGGCTTGAGCCACCACGCGCGCAGGCCCAGGGTGTAGGGCGGGGTGGTGACGAAGGCAAAGCGATTACGGTACGCCAGCCGATGATTGCTGAGGTACCAGTTGGGAATCATGTAGTGCTGCCAGAGCAGGACGCGGTCCAGTGCCTTGGTCGTGGCGACTTGTTCGTCGCGGGTTTTCGCCGACAGCAGTTGGCTCAGGAGGTTGTCCACCACAGGGTTGACGACGCCCGCGTAATTCTTGCTGCCTTTGGTCGTGGCCTGACTGGAGTGGAAGTACTGCCACTGTTCGAGGCCGGGGCTGAGGGTCTGGCTCAGGGTCATCAGAATCATGTCGAAATCGAACTGGTCCAGTCGCTGCTTGTACTGGGCGCGATCCACCGTGCGCAGCCGAGCGTCGATGCCGATGCGCGTGAGGTCTTCGATGTAGGGCTGCAGAATTCGTTCGAGGCTCGGATTGACCAGAAGTATTTCGAAACGCAACGGCTGCCCAGCGTCGTTGATCAGACCGCGCTCGGTGAACGTCCAGCCCGCTGCAGCGAGCAGACCAAGCGCCTTGCGCAGGGTATCGCGGGGCACGCCGCCGCCATCGGTTTTCGAAACGGTAAACGGCTGGGTGAACAGCTTGGGGGGGAGTTGATCCCGATACGCGGACAGCAGCAGGAATTCGCGGCCTGACGGAACGTCATTGGCCGAGAATTCGCTGTTGGGGTAATAGCTGACCGAGCGCTGGTAGGCGTCATTGAAGAGCGTGCGGTTGGTCCATTCGAAATTGAACATCAGCCCTAGCGCTTCGCGTACGCGGATATCGGCGAAGGTGCTGCGCCGTGTGTTCATGAACAGACCCTGTGTCTGGGTCGGTATCTGGTGGGGGATCTGGGCCTTGATCACCTTCCCTTCGTTCACGGCAGGGAAATCGTATCCGGTCGACCAGTTCTTGGCCTGATGTTCGATGTAGATATCGAATTCTCCGGCCTTGAAGGCTTCGAATGCGACGTCGGCATCCCGGTAGAACTCGACTTGCACTCGGTTGAAATTGTACTTGCCACGGTTGACCGGCAAATCCTTGCCCCAGTAATCCTTGACCCGCTCGAAGACCAGGCTGCGGCCTGGGCGCACCTGGGTGATGCGGTACGGCCCGCTGCCCAATGGTGGGTCAAAGGTGGTGGCTTTGAAGTCGCGGTTCTTCCAGTAGTGTTGTGGCAGCACCGGTAACTCGCCGAGCCGCAGAATCAGTAATGGATTGCCGGAGCGCTTGAATACGAAGCGGATACGGTGGCGGTTGAGGATATCGACCCGTTGCACTTCCTGAAGCGCAGTGCGGTATTGCGGATGGCCGTCTTTCAACAGCGTCCTGTAGGAAAACGCCACGTCGTACGCAGTAATGGGTTTTCCGTCGTGAAAGTGGGCTTCGGGACGCAGATTGAACACCACCCAACTGCGGTCTTCGCTGTACTCAACGGTTTTGGCGATCAACCCGTAGCTGGAGGTGGGCTCATCGCCGGACGGGTCGTACTGGCCCGTGCCGACCATCAGCGGTTCGTTCAGCTCACTGACGCCGTATTGGCCGAAATTGGGGGTGGAAATCGGGCTGCTGCCCTTGAATGTGTAAGGATTGAGCGTATCGAACGTGCCGTTGGCCATGATTCGCAAGGTGCCCGCTTTCGGCGCCTCGGGATTGACCCAGTCGAAATGGGTGAAGCTGGCCGGATACTTGAGGACGCCGAACTGAGCGTAACCATGGCTCTCGCTGATGGTCGCGGCGGCTGTCGTGCTCAAGGCCAGGCTGATGGTCAGCAGCAGGGGGCGTATCAAGTCGGTGTTCGATCCAGGCAGCGGTCGGTCACAGTAACAGCTTGTATGGGCTGGAAAAAGGGTGGGGTAGAGGGGCAGCTGTGTTGGGCGTTGATCGTACCCACGCTCCGCGTGGGAATGCGTCTCCCGACGCTCCGCGTCGACCTGCTAACTGACGCAGAGCGTCAGCGGAGTTGTTCCCACGCGGAGCGTGGGAACAATCCTCTTCAACAGGTTAAGCGCTAGCTGAAGGATCAATGCGGCAAGTACACCGTCAACGTCTGCCCCGGCTTCAGCGCCTGGCCGCTGCGGGGGTTCCAGCGTTTGAGGTGCTGCATCTCGACGTTGAAACGTTTGGCGACCAGATACATCGAATCGCCTTTCTGGATCTTGTATTGCATCGGTTTGCCTTCGGCGCCTTTGCCGCTGCCGTCCGCCTTGGCCACTGCGCGTGCGCTGGCCTTGGCCGGAGCGCGGGTATCCTGCATGACCAGGGTCTGGCCGACTTTCAGGTTGTAGCCGGACAGTTTGTTCCAGTGCTGCAAGTCCTTGACTTCAACCTTGTTGATGCGCGCGATCTGCCCCAGGGTGTCGCCTTTCTTCACTTTATACGTGCGCGTGCGGGCTGGTTTTTCGTCCGCTTCGGCCACTTCTTCGAACACCGGCATGGCCATCTTCATGCCCGGCTGTACAGGAATCGTCAATGCCTGGCCACGTTTGAGGTGGTTGCTGGACAGCTTGTTGAGGTCTTTGAGGGTGCTGGTGGAGACTTTGTAGCGGCTGGCGATGCTGGCCAGGCTGTCACCCGGCCGCACGCGATACTGCTGCCAATCCACCAGTTCCTCGGGCTTCATGTTCGACAGGCTGGCGGTCAGCAATTGCGATTTGGACGTCGGCACCAATAGATGCTGAGGGCCGTCGATCGTCAGCCGCTTCTTGAATGCCGGATTGAGCTGCATCAGTTCGTCTTCGTCGATATTGGCCATCTGCGCGACCTTGGAAAGGTCCATGCGCTGGTTCAACTCGACCACTTCGAAGTAAGGTTTGTTGTCGATGGGGCTGAGGTTGACGCCATAGGCCTCCGGCGACAGGACCACTTGCGACAGTGCCAGCAATTTGGGCACATAGTCGCGGGTCTCCTGCGGCAAGGGCAGGTTCCAGTAGTCAGTCGGGAGGTTGAGTTTCTCGTTGCGTTCGATGGCGCGGCTGACCGTGCCTTCGCCGGCGTTATAGGCCGCCAGTGCCAGCAGCCAGTCCCCGTTGAACATATCGTGCAGCTTGGTCAGGTAGTCCAGTGCGGCAGTGGTGGAGGCGGTGATGTCACGCCGGCCGTCGTAGAAATTGGTCTGACGCAGGTTGAAGTAGCGCCCCGTGGACGGAATGAACTGCCAGATACCCGCCGCGTCACTGCGGGACAACGCCATCGGGTTGTAGGCGCTTTCGATCACCGGCAGCAGCGCCAGCTCCAGCGGCATGTTGCGTTCTTCCAGACGTTCGACGATGTAGTGCATGTAGAGGCTGCCGCGCTCTCCCGCCGTTTCGAGAAACGAAGGGTTGTTGGCGAACCACAGGCGCTGCTGTTCGATACGAGGGTTCAGGTCATTGCCGTCCTGCAATTGGAACCCCTGGCGCATCCGTTCCCAGACATCATGGGGCGGGGCGAGAGGGCTTGGCTTGCGGGCCACGAAAGCGGACTTCGGCTTGACGGTGGCGGGAGGGTGCGCGACGTTTGCCGAGGCGCCGGCGTCCAGGCTGCTGGTCGTCTGACAGCCCGCCAAGGTTGCGCTCGCGACTACCGCGATTGCCTGGGCCAGCCGAGTCAATGCGTCGGAATTAAAGGGATTGCGTGTGGATGACGACATTGGCTGGTGGGGTATCCAGTCGAAAATGTCGGGCGATTCTAGAAAGCGTCTCCGGAACGGTCAACCTTTCAGCATTTTCGTCGAGATTCCCCACCGGTTCAGAACGTGTTTTTCCATTCCCGCAGCGCGGCAAAAACCGCCACGGGCGAGGCATTGTCCGTGCCTGTCCGTTCGTCCGCTTTTTGTTTGACCAAGGGTTGTGAGACGCGCAGGAACGGGTTGGTCCGGTGCTCCAGTGCCAGGGTCGAGGGAAGGCTGATGCGATTTTGCGCGCGCCAGCGGGTGACCTCTTCGAGGCGGCCGGTGACGTCCGGGTTGTTCGGCTCCACCGCAACGGCGAACCGCAGGTTGCTCAAGGTGTATTCGTGCGTGCAATACACCAACGTAGCGTCCGGTAGGGCGCCGAGTCGGCTCAAGGACCGATGCATTTGCTCGGGCGTACCTTCGAAGAGACGACCACAGCCGGCGGCAAACAGCGTGTCGCCGCAGAACAGCAACGGCACCGATGCGTCGGCGTGATAATAGGCAATGTGGCCCAACGTGTGGCCCGGAACAGCGAACAGTTGAAAGTCCAACCCCAGCACCTCGATGCGTTGACCGTCGGTCAGGCCGACGTCACGGGCCGGTATGTTTTCGTCAGCGGGGCCGTAGACCCGGGCGTCGGTGACGTTTTTCAGTTCAGCGACGCCGCCGGTATGATCGGCGTGATGATGCGTGACCAGAATGTCGGTAAGGGTCCATCCCGGGTGGGCCTGCAGCCAACTGAGCACGGGGGCCGCGTCACCCGGATCGACCACGGCGCACCGTTTGTTGGTAGTGTCTTGTAACAACCAGATGTAGTTATCGGTGAAAGCGGGCAGGGCGTCGATCTGTATCATGGCGCGATTCACTTGGCTGGAAACAAAGTGCAATCTTAGAGTCTGAACAGGTTCCAGGCGAGCACCTCGCGCGGGACGTCTCATGGAGACCGAAAATGACCGATGAAGCGTTCGCTCAGGCCGACCCCGAATGGCTTGAGTTGATCAGCTCGGCCCGTGAGTGGTTGTCCGGGCCCGTAGGGCAATTGTTGCTGGAAGAAGAACGCCGCGTACTCGAAGAGGAACTGGAGCGTTTCTTTGGTGGCTACCTGGTGCATTACGGCCCCTCGGCGCAGACGCCGCCCGCCGCCAAGCAGGTGCAACGCAATGTGCGCCTGGGCGCACCACTGCCGGGCGTCGAGATCGTCTGTGAAGAGCAGGCGTGGCCGTTGAGTGAGCATGCCGCCGACGTGGTCGTCATGCAGCACGGTCTGGACTTCTGTCTTTCACCCCACGGCCTGTTGCGCGAAGCGGCGAGCAGCGTTCGCCCCGGTGGGCACCTTGTGATCGTGGGCATCAACCCCTGGAGCGCTTGGGGCATTCGGCATTTTTTTGCCAACGATGCGCTGCGCCGGGCCCGGTGCATCTCCCCGTCACGTGTCGGCGACTGGTTGAATCTGCTGGGCTTCGCGCTGGAGAAACGCCGGTTCGGGTGCTATCGTCCGCCGCTGGCCTCGCCTGCCTGGCAGAGTCGCCTCTCAGGCCTGGAGCGTCTGGGCGGTGGCTGGCAAAGTCCGGGCGGCGGCTTTTACATTCTGGTGGCACGCAAGCTCGTATCGGGCCTTCGCCCGTTGCGCATGCCCCGTCGGGAGCCGATGGGCAAACTGTTGCCGCTGCCGATGGCCAAGGTCAATCGGCGCAGTCCCGAGCCTTGATGGCCGGGCTTCTTCATTTCTGGAACGAGCGCAATGAGCGATACCGTAGAACTCTTTTCCGATGGCGCCTGCAAAGGCAATCCCGGGCCGGGCGGCTGGGGCGCGCTGTTGGTGTGCAAAGGCGTCGAAAAGGAACTCTGGGGCGGTGAAGCCAACACCACCAACAACCGCATGGAATTGCTGGCGGCGATTCGCGGGCTGGAAGAGCTCAAGCGGCCTTGCGATGTGACGCTGGTGACCGACTCGCAGTACGTGATGAAAGGCATCACCGAGTGGATGGCCAACTGGAAAAAGCGTGGCTGGAAGACAGCGGCCAAGGAGCCGGTCAAGAACGCCGACCTGTGGATGCAACTGGATGAGCAGGTCAACCGCCACACGGTCACCTGGAAATGGGTGCGCGGGCATATCGGGCATTACGGCAACGAACGGGCGGATCAACTGGCCAACCGCGGTGTGGCTGAGGTCCGCGGGCTCAAGCACGGCTGAAGGGTGGCGCAGGGTACCGCGCTGTCGGGGTGTCCGTTGCGTGAGCAGGTTGATCTTCAGGGTATTGCGCTGTCCGATCGCGCAGGCCCACACGGCAAAATCCTTGCGTGTTAATATCCGCGCCTGAAACCGAGGCGCCAGGCAATGACTGTAGAAAACACCATCTCTGAACGTCGGGTCGTGCTCGACACCGAAACCACCGGCATGCCCGTCACCGACGGCCATCGGGTGATCGAAATCGGTTGCGTGGAGGTCATCGGCCGGCGTTTGACCGGGCGGCATTTTCACGTCTACCTGCAGCCGGATCGCGAAAGTGACGAGGGCGCTATCGGGGTCCACGGCATCACGGATCAGTTCCTCGTCGGCAAACCGCGTTTCGCCGAAGTGGCGGACGAGTTCTACGAGTTCATCAAAGGCGCGCAGCTGATCATCCACAACGCGCCGTTCGACGTGGGCTTTCTCAACAACGAATTTGCGCTGATCGGGCAACACGACCGCGCCGACCTGTCAGCCTATTGCACGGTACTCGACACGCTGGCCATGGCGCGCGAGCGTCATCCGGGGCAGCGCAACAGCCTCGATGCGTTGTGTAAACGCTACGACGTCGACAACTCCGGCCGCGAACTGCACGGCGCATTGCTTGACTCGGAAATCCTCGCCGACGTCTATCTGGCGATGACCGGTGGCCAGACGACGTTGTCGCTCGCCGCCAACAGTGATGGAGAAGGAGGCGGCGAGCGGCCTTCGGAAGTCCGCCGCATCCTCGACCGCACCCCAGGTCGAATCGTCCTCGCCAGCGAGGCCGAGCTCGCCGAGCACGAAGCGCGCCTGGCGATCATCGCCAAGGCCGCTGGTGCTCCGGCGCTGTGGACCCAGTTGCAGGGCGCGCAAACGCAGCAAGGCTGATCGGTCAGGGCTGCTTTAATGAAGGCAGCCCCTATCATCGATGGCGCAGGAGGCCCGATGACGACACTGCCGAGTCTGGCGCTGAATATTCGCGTCGCCGACGAATGCTTCGAAGATTACCTTCTCAACTGCGAATTCACCTTCACGGTCACCGGTTATGCACAGGTGGTGATGGGGTTGCCCGTGGCGCAATGGCCGGTCGATCCCGTCGAGCCCTACCTGAAGAACTACGGCATCGATTCGCAGGAGTTTTGCAACTACCGGGATGGCGGGGAGGGCACGGTGCTGGTGGCCTGGTCAGGCGAAGATCCGGTCGGTCACCTGGTGATCAGCAAGCACTGGAGCGGATTCGCGCACATCGATGAACTGGCAGTCGACGCAGTTGCACGTGGCAACGGGGTCGCGCGTCAACTGCTCGACGTTGCCCGGCACTGGAGCCGGGAACGCCAACTGCCAGGCATCATGCTGGAAACCCAGAACAATAACCTTGGGGCGTGCCGCCTGTATGAGCGTTACGGGTTCGTCGTAGGCGGCGTGGATCACCTGCGGTATCGCGCGATCGACCCGGGCACGCGGGAAGCTGCGATTTTCTGGTACCTCCTGTTCGACGAGTGAACAGCGCAGGTTTCAGGTCGCCGCCGCAACGTGAAGGGAGGGGCGGCGTCATGGCGGGCGTCTAGCTCACCCGGGTCAGCTTGATTCCGGATTGAACCAGTTCGAACTCGTCGCCGCCCAGATGGGTCACGCGGTCGCCGATGACCAGGCGATAGGTGACCACTTGTTTCATTTCGCCTGTTTCGTCTGGCTTGAAATCATGGAATTCCCGCACGGGATAGATGCGTCCCTCGGCATCTCGTGCATGGAACTGTGCGACATGATCATGTGAAGCCATTTGCTGTGTAACCTCTGAAAAAACCGCTGGTTTGCGCACAGCCTGACACTGCCCGCCGTAAATCCTTGTTCGTTTCAAGACTCGGCTGCCGAACCTTCGGGCGCCTCCCGCGCTCAAGCCCTTCAGACCGTGTTTTTTCAGGGTAGTTTGGGGCCAAGTAAAAAAATGTGTCGAGAAAGGGCAGGTGACACCCTGGTGGTAGATCGGATGGTTCGATCAAAGACAACGAAAAACAGCGCTGAATAAACGGCGTGTTTCATCTATAACTGTCACTCCTCCCATCACATAGAAGGTCAGGTTCATGAGCCAGGTTCATTCGATCGCAGTCATTGTCGGCAGCTTGAGAAAAGAGTCCATCAACCGCAAAGTCGCCCGCGCACTGGCCGAGTTGGCCCCTCCCAGCCTGAAACTGAACATCGTCGAAATTGGCGACCTGCCTCTGTACAACGAAGACATCGACCACGATTCGCCACCCGCCGCTTACACCGCCTTCCGTCAGGCGTTGCAGGGGGCTGACGGGTTTCTGTTCGTGACCCCCGAATACAACCGTTCCGTGCCAGGTGCGCTGAAAAACGCCATCGACGTGGGGTCGCGTCCCTACGGTCAGAGCGCGTGGGGCAAAGCCAAACCCGCAGCGGTGATCAGCGTGTCCCCAGGTGCCATCGGAGGATTCGGTGCCAACCAGCACCTGCGCCAGAGTTTCGTCTTCCTCGACGTGCTGTGCATGCAACAGCCCGAGGCGTATCTGGGAAATGCCGGTAGCTTCTTCGATGAGCAGGGCAAGCTGAGCGAGAAAACCCGTCCATTCCTGCAGAGCATCATTGATGCGTTTGCCGCGCATGTGGCGCGTACCTTGAAGGCGTGACGCCCAGCCCATCCGCAGCGGCGGCTTCGAGGGGGCGTGCTCGTCACGCCCATTCCGACATGGCGTCGCCTGCGGTTGAGTCGTCGTGCCCTGCGCCGAGTCAATCGGAATTTTCAGCGCCTTTGTACAGCATTATGTAGCGCAGTTGCCCTCACGCTTCCCCTTACGCTCCTTCCATGTCGCCCTACCGGGCCTTTTGCCTGGTAAGGCTTTTCCATGAAAAAGGAGCCTTCATGTTCACCCCCCTTTCACGTTTCTTCCACAGTGCATCGCTGCGCACGCGATATAGCGATGCCTTGGGCCGTGCCCTCGCGGGTCAGCGCATCGACACCTCCGAGCAGGCCTGGTTGCTGAGCATTGCCCAACCGATGCAATCTGAACCGGACCCGGTCAGGGTCGACAGGTTGTTATTGGCAGACGGCGCCGTCCAGACCTTTGATCTCGTTGCCGCCCTTGTGTTGAGCCACACCGACGTGGCTATTCCGAAGGTCTACCTTTATACCCTCGCCGATGGCCTTGAAGCCTTCAATGATCGAGCGGCGTTGCTGGACGTGCTGCTCAGCCGGTTTTCGCCAGCGCCCCAGGATGCTTTGTTCGAGGTCCAGCGAATCGAGGGCGACCCCTTCAAGGCGCAGATGCTGGCGGTCATCGATCATCAAGCCAGGCACGTCGAGCAGTTGAGCAGCGTTTTGCGTCAAACGCCCACGCTCATGGACGCCGCCAACGCTGCACTGGGCCTGCGCCTGCGCGAGACGCTACCGCAGATGAGCATCGACCCCAAGGCACACATCCTTCAGGTCGTGCCGATCACGCAGAGCGACGACCTGATCCCCTTCACGCAGACCCTCACACAGGCCGCATTCCAGGATTTCTGTGGCGTACCGCTGTCGGCAGTAGGTCGTCGGCAATTCCTCGACACCCGAGGCCGTGTGGCCGGCCCCTCCGATCACGCGCTGTTTACGACGGCGATCGCCAATGCGGTGGCCACCACCCCTCAGGTCTACGGTCAGATGCTCCGGGCATACTGGCGCGGAATCTGGCGTGACCGCCGTACCCGGCGCGACCTCGCCATCGAAAGCTTCAAGAACAGTGTGCACTTCGAAATGTACTCGCGGTTACATGACGGCTCAGTGGGTGCTGACCGATTCCGGGCACTTCTGCCGTTGCTTCGCTCGACCGTCGGCGCGCCTCCCGCTGGCAGTCCGCTGCGCTGTCAGCGATTGAATATCAGCGTAGGAAACAGTGCACCCATGGCGCTGGCAGGCACGTTCATTCTCCAGCCCGACAAGAACGATGCATCGATTCTGTGGTTTTCACCGCAACACACGCTGGTGAATTTCCAGAGCGTAACCGCTTTGGTACAGCACTTGACCACCTCGGCCGGACGTCGGCAAATGCGCGCTGCGGTGGCATTGCAGGATCAACCCGTCCTGCTCAGCCCGGGGCCGCTGCAAGTCGAACCGCAGGATATCGGTGAGCCCCTGTTTATGGACCGCGTCGACTCGATTCTGGAGTTGCAGCATCGCAATCTCGCGTACGCCGCAGGCATTTTCAGCGCCTCGGACCAGCGCGTCCCGATGCTCGACGATGCGCTCGACATCCGTGCTTTACTCGACCCTCGGCAGTTACGGTTCAGCGAAGGGCGCTGGCGCGACGACGGTTCTGCCGCCTTCCGCGATCGATGGCTCGGGCCGTCCCTGTCGACGTCTCCGTCCTCGACCGATGCAAGCGGAGCCGACCCTGCGGCCACTCGCCCGCTGTCGTGGATAGAGCAAACACGGGAATTCGACGCCAAGGTCGAGCGTTTGAGGCAGATGGACCCTGTGCTGCCCCAGCATGCCGCGGATTTATTGCAACGCTACTTGTGCGTGTTGATCAACGAGCCGGTCGACCCGACCAAGGTTCAGGTCCATTGGCTGGTTCCTCGGTCGGACGCCGCGGTTGATGACGCCTCTCCGGGAGTTGCAGTCAGTGAAGCCCAGCAGGCCGTGACGATGGACCTGGTGACCCTCCTGCTGGAGTGTGTCAGCGGCCGCCGCGACGGCCGCTTGCCCCGCGGGGCTCAGGTGCGTTGGATGACCGCGGCGTCGGGGGGAAGTCTCGAAGTCGAAGCGGTCAATCACGCGCTCGAAAAGGCCCGCGCGGAATTCGCCGAGCGCTACCTGCAACGGTTCACACAAGATCGGACGGGGCCGGTGCGACGGCAGGACAGTTGCGTGCTTCCCTTTGCCGAAGCGTTGAATCTGCGGGAAGACGCCATGCGCCTGGGCCTGGCATTGGCGACGCGTCAGGGCTGGATCGACAAGCCGTGCAGCGACATGGTCTGGCAACTGATGAATCGCCCTGCGCGCGCGCTTCGCCAGGCACTTGGCACACCGGTGACGGACGCTTTTTTCGTGTCCTTGACCTACGGCGACCACGCCCATGCCAGGTTGGGCGACACGCTGGCCTTGAGGCAAGGTGATGACGCCGATTCGCCGATCGTGCTGTGGTCTTGTACTTCAGGCTGGGTGCAATTCGAGTCGCTCCAGCGGCTGGAATCGGTATTGCTGGGCAAATTCTACGGCGCCCATCGTGAGCGCTGGCTGGATTTGCTGGGTGAGCTCGATGGCGCTCGGGTCCGCAATTACTTGCTCGATGCGGACCACGGCCCCCTAGCGCTCCGGCTGGATCGGATCGACGGGCATGTCATCGAGGCGCTGCAACAACAGGCATTGGCCCATCAACAGCAGCGTGTGGGGCAATTGTGCCCCCGTGCGGCGCGCCAGGGTTTGCAAGGGACGCTGATGGCCTCCCTGGCACCGGAAGCCGAGCTCGACTGGCTGCTGTCCGACATGCTCGACGAGTTGGCCGTGCGCATTCGCAACAGCTTGTTCGAGGCGCTGTTGCCAACCTGGCTGACTTCAGCGTCGGTGGCCGAGCAGCGACTGTACGACGAGCTTCTTCATCGCTACTACCTCGATAGCGATGGTGGCAAGGACTTCCTGTTCGACATTCCTCCATTGGGTGCCTACACCCGCGAACGCCTGGCGACGGCGCTTAACCGGGACTTTCCTGGCCAGGCGCTCGATCCGGACCGGATCGGGGTCGTTTCCCAGCAGTATGTCAGCGCCCTTCCACCGGTCGGGCAGTTGCCGTCGTCGGTGCCCGCTGCGACCATCAGGCACCGCGAGACACTCACTGAGTACGCGATCAACCGCTTCATCGATTATCAGGACGCCGCGATCAGCGTAGCGTCCGATGACCAGCCTCAGGCCGTCGCGCTGTTGACCCCCACCTACCTGCGCCGGCTGATCAGGACGCTTGACATCGGCACGGGCTATCGGACGTTGTTGAGCGAGGCATTGAATCCCGCGGATCCGCAATTCCCCAAGCGCAAACGATTGTTCATCGAACAGGTGCCCTCGGTCATCCAGGCGATCACCCTGTCGGAAAAGCTGCAAGGCAAACTCAGCCTCGTCGGTTATCAATTCGTCGCCAGTATCTTCGAGATGCCCGATGGTCTGGCGCGAGAGCCCGTCAGTGGCGTGCAGATCATCATCACTCCGCTGCAACTGGTGGCCGATGCGGGCATGACGCCTGACCGCGCAGCTGGGGTGTATCTTATTCGCCCGACATCGGGTGAAGCCGGGCCGATCGTTCTCTGCGCGCTTCATCATTCGCCGTTCATGTTTCGTGAGTACGCCAGCGAAGCAGCGCTGCTGGAGGATATTCGCCAAGACCGGCCGCTGCAGGCGCTACTGCTGGAGCGGCTCGATCCTAAGGTGCATCGTCGCTATGCTCATGGAGGATTTGTCGAGCCGCATCTGCCTTTCCTGGAAAACGGCCCGGGGGATGTACCGTTCGAAAGGCCGGGGCCGGTTACGCTGGCGGTGGCAGAGATCAAAGGCAATGCGCTGCAGGTGCTGTTCGATGACACCGTCAAGCTGTTGATCGATGCCAGCGTGGCCAATACCGTGACCAACGATGAGACGGACCGCGCAGGGCGGGTGTTTCTCGCCAAGCTGGGCTTCGAACAGGTCATGACACTGCTGCCGGACAAGCTCGTGGCACTGATCATGTTGTGGCAGAGCCAGGATCTGTTTCGCGCTTCTGCAGCCGCGGCTTCGCAACATCGCTGGGGGGAAGCGCTGTCAGAGTTTTCCGCCGCCTTGGGCGTGATGGTCAGCGTGCGGGAAAAGCGCCTCGACGACAATCCGACCGAAGATGTCGACGTGACGGAATCGAATGCGAATCGAGAAACCACTCCCGCACCTGCATTCAGCTGGCGCACCGCTTCGCTGACCACTGCGCAGCGCGTCGCACTGAGCCGTCTGGAGGCCAGGGAGGTGACACTGCAATCCCTGCGTCATGACCCGTTGCTCAATCTTTATCGAGGCGAGCCGGGCGATACGTCTTATGCCGTGGTGGAGGGCAAGGTGTATCAGGTGCAGCAGCTCTCCGAGAACGGTGACTGGCGTATTGTGGGGGAAAATGGCCAGCCTGGGCCCCGTCTGCTTCTCGACGGGACCCAGCACTGGCAACTTGACCTGGACCTGCGTCTGCGCGGGGGAGGCGGCGCCTCTGGCCGTTATCACCAATCCAGGGTGGATCAGATGGCCGAAGACTTGATCGTTATCGAGGCCAGCGGTATGCCGCAGATCCGTCAGTTGTACCGCGACCGCGCCAGGCGCATCGGGCAGGCGCATCTGAAAGCCAAGCGTTACCTGGAAGACGCCATGGATAATCTGCATGCCTATCGGCGCCAGCCCGGGCAGGCGTCCAAGGTGAAGGACATCATCGGAGACTTCTTCGGCACCGACGCCCCCGAGCCATGGTTGGTGGACAGCGTGGATCGTGCGGCAAGGGGGTTGTTCGCCGCGATCATGGATTCATCGCTGGCGCCGTTCACCTCTACCCGTTATGTCGTCGGCTCCACTCGGTCCGGGAGTGAAGGCGTCACGGCTTTTATCGTCACCGGCGACCCCAAGCAGCGTATTTTCCTCACTGAGCGCTTCTTTAACGTGCCCCATTTCGCCTTGAAACCGGCAGCAAGGGCGGAAGGTTTCGATCCGGCCGCCCACTATCGGGCCGCGAACCTGATCCACGAACTGTCGCATCAGGTGCTCGACACCTACGACATCGAGTACCTGGAATCCATGGCGCCGTACCCCGATCTGTTGGCAGACGACAGCGCTGATGCCCTCGCAACCCGTGTGATGGCAGCCCGGCTGCACGGCGAGCGATTGTCCCATCGCAGTACCAGGGACATGTTGTTCACCGTGTACGAGGCAGGCAGACGTCGTGACCTTCAGCAGGCCGATGGGCGTGGCTATGAGGTGATCCTTCGGCTGACAGGGAAGAAAACGGTCGACCAGGCACGGGACGTGTTTTTGGCCGACCTGAGGGTACGAAGCGAGATCATCCTCAGGAATGCCGATTCGCTGACCCTCTTGATTCTGAAACTGGGACGGCGCAACTTCACCGTGCCGACTCCACCGCCGATTCGACGAAACAGGGCGTTACAGGACGTAGTGGCGTAACTCCCGTGCGATCAGCAAGCGTTGGATCTCGCTGGAGCCTTCGTAGATCTGGGTGATGCGCGCGTCCCGGTATAATTTTTCCACCGGGTAATCTTCCAGATAGCCATACCCGCCGTGGATCTGCACAGCCTTGGAGCAGACCCACTCGGCCATTTCCGAGGCAAACAGCTTGGCCTGGGAGGCCTCGGACAAACAGGGCCTGCCCGCCGTGCGCAAGCGCGCGGCGTGCAGGACCATCAGCCGAGCGGCATTGATGCGCGTGTGCATGTCGGCGAGCAGATTGGAAACGCTTTGGTGGTCGATGATCGGCTTGTCGAATTGCACGCGCTCCCGGGCGTAGGCAAGGGCCGCTTCGAAGGCTGCACGGGCAATGCCCAAGGCCTGGGCGGCGATGCCGATCCGGCCGCCTTCCAGGTTGGACAAGGCAATTGCCAGCCCCTTGCCCCGTTCGCCCAGCAGGCTGGTTTGGGGAAGACGGCAGTTGCTCAAGGTCACCGCGCAGGTGTCCGATGCGCGAATGCCCATTTTGTGCTCCATGCGATCGACGTGGTAGCCGGGGTTGTCGGTGGGCACCAGAAACGCCGAAATACCTTTCTTCCCCAATTCCGGGTCAGTGACGGCGAAGACGATGGCCAACTGCGCGCGCTTGCCATTGCTGACGAACTGTTTCGCGCCGTTGAGCACCCATTCGCCGTTCTTGAGTTCGGCGCGGGTGCGCAGGTTGTGCGCCTCGGAGCCCGCTTGAGGTTCGGTCAGGCAAAAGCAGCCGATGGCCTTGCCGCTCGCAAGCTTCTCCAGCCATTGGCCCTTCTGGGCATCGGAGCCGTAATTGAGGATCGGCCCGCAGCCCACCGAGCTGTGCACACTCATCAACGTTCCGGTGGCCGCGTCCCCCGCCGAGATCTCCTCGACCGCCAGCGCGTAGGCGACGTAATCGATGTAGGTGCCGCCCCATTCTTCCGGGACGATCATCCCCAGCAAGCCCAGGTCGCCCAGTTTTTCGATCACCGCGTCGTCGATCCAGCCCTGTTGTTCCCAGGTACGGGCGTGGGGCGCGATCTCGTTGCGGGCGAACTCCCGGGCCATGTCGCGGATCATGATGTGTTCTTCGGTCAGTTCAAGGTCTTGCATGGCTCATGCCTCATGACCGCTGAAGAAGCTCGCCACCTGCTCGGCATCCAGTGCCTGCACCGTGGGCGGGTTCCAATGCGGTTTCTTGTCTTTGTCTACGATCAGGGCTCGAACGCCCTCGATCAGGTCGCCTCGTTCGAACCATTGACGATCGAGGTGCAGCTCCAGGTCGAAGCAGGTCTCCAGCGGCAAGTGACGGCCCCGGCGCAGCAGCTCCAGCGTCACGGCCATGGCCAGGGGGGAACGGGTGTTCATCAGGTTGGCCGTGTCCACGGCCCACTGATGGGTGT
Organism: Pseudomonas sp. GD03842; assembly: GCF_029841165.1. Taxonomy (NCBI): domain Bacteria; kingdom Pseudomonadati; phylum Pseudomonadota; class Gammaproteobacteria; order Pseudomonadales; family Pseudomonadaceae; genus Pseudomonas; species Pseudomonas sp. GD03842. The sequence goes on from NZ_JAOCEA010000006.1 coordinate 114,531, forward strand.
CGAAAACCGTCACCTCCTGTAACTGTTCGATGATGCTCGGGATATCCGGCAGGGCAAAGAAGTGGTCGATGGCCGGACGTAGTTTTTCCAGCGGTGCATCGGGCAGGTGCTGTACGGCCATTCGAGCCAAGACGCCTTGCAGGGCCTTGAGCGGGGTCAGCGTCCATTTCAACGCGTCGAGTTGGCGATCCAGCTCCGCCAGACGTGCGCTTTGCAGGTACCAGTCCGCCAGCCCGCAGTACAGCGCATCGGCGGCCTGGATTTGCACGCCGGTCACCCCCAGGTACACGCCGAGCTCTCCGGGAACCCGCGGCAGAAAATAACTGCCGCCGACGTCCGGAAAATAGCCGATAGCCACCTCCGGCATCGCCAGGCGGCTGCGCTCGGTGACCACCCTCAGGTCGACCCCTTGGGCCAGGCCCATGCCGCCGCCCAGTACGAAGCCGTCCATCAGGGCGACGACGGGTTTGCGGTAATGATGCAAGGTGAGGTCCAGCGCATATTCTTCGACGAAGAAGCGCTGATGCAGCGTCTGGTGATTTTTGAAACTGTCGTACAGCGCGCGGATATCGCCCCCGGCACAGAAGGCTTCTTCCCCGGCGCCCCGCAGCACGACGGCATAGACCTTGTCGTCCTGAGCCCAGAGGTCCAGTTGCCGTTGAAGCTGGCGAACCATGGGCAAATCGATCGCGTTCAGCCCTTGCGGACGATTGAGGGTAATGTGGCCAATGTGATTGCGTACTTCGGTCAGAACGGTGTCGCAGGCCGGTTGCTGGCCTGGGGACCTTGCCGGTACTACCTGTGCCGTCATGGTTGCCTCCCTGTGGCTTTTGTTTTTTTGCTCATTCAGACGACCGCAAGCGGGCCGCCTTCCGTGAGATGCACTCGGATGCTAACAGCGCAATTTTGCAAATGACAATGAAGAATCCTGCACCTCGGCCCTGCAAGTTTGCATAGGCTTGATGGCCGTCCGCAGGCACGCCGGTTTGACGTGCGGGCGCTCAGTCATCGAAACCGACGTGCTCGGACATTTCGTCGACTTTCAGCTCCAGACGGTACGCCACTGCGATGAACAGGGCCTGACACAGGCACAGCGTGGCGCTCAGGGAGCGGAACGCGAACGAGCTGCCCTCATTGACCAACAGCACGGCATTCGCGCGTTTGGCCAGTGGCGACAGGTTGCTATCGGTAATGATCAACGTCTTCGCCTGATGATGCTGAGCGATGCGCAAACAGTGCTGGGTTTCCTTGGCGTAGGGGGTAAAGCTGATGGCGATCACCAGGTCATTGGCCCGCACGCTGCGCATCTGTTCGCGGTAGCTGCCGCCCAGCCCCGAAATCAGGTGAATGCGCTTGTTGGTGTGCTGCAGGTTATAGACCAGGTAGTCGGCCACGGCGAAGGAACGGCGCACGCCCACCACGTAGATGTTGTCGGCATTGACCACCAGATCGACCGCCTTTTCGAAGGCTTCATCGTCCAGCTCCAGGGCCAGCCGCTCGAGCCCGGACAGGGTGGCATTGACGCACTCTCGAGCCAGGTCCCCGCCACTGGCCCTCTGCGTTTTGTTGGCGATCATGTTGCGGATGCGTTGCTGATAGTTCTGTACCGGCGTCGCTTTGTGGGTGTACGCCTCTCGGAACAGCGCCTGCATTTCGCTGAAGCCGCTGAAGCCGAAGCGCTGGGAGAAGCGCACGATCGCGGAGGGGTGCACCTCGCATTCACGGGCAATGTCGCTGATGCGGTCAACCATGATCCGATCGCTCTGCTGGCTCATGTAACTGGCGATGCGCTTGAGCTGGCGCGGCAAACCGTCGTATTCGGCTGTGATCAGCTTGAGCAGGGCATCCGCCGTCTCGGGCGCGGCGGCGATGGTCGGTGCGGTGCTGTCATCGGTGTCAGGCATGGACGGCTGATCGGTGCTGGACATGCGTACAAAATCCTCAAGCTTTTTCCTGTAGGGCGCGCTGGTTCGCCATTCACCTTGCCGTGGTCGGGCAGCGGTACTGCCAGCGAAGCGTCAATGCCCGCGAGGGCGGTTGCCGAAGTTTACAGGGCTTGCCCCATAACTTGCCTGTTTACCACGATTCAATTCTGCTTGCGCGTGAATGGAAAAAAATTTCCACATGAAAATAATTTAGAAAAAATCGTTGATCCCGTCATCTCAGCGTTCTAGTCTGCATTCACCAACAGGGCTTGCCGAAAAGCCCGGGCTTATAACAACAAGAGGAGCCAGCATGGGCCAGAGTCGTTTTGCCGGTGGGCGTCCGCTGGACGTGGTGTGTATCGGGCGCCTGGGCGTCGATCTGTATGCCCAGCAAGTGGGCGCGCGGCTCGAAGACGTCAGCAGCTTCGCCAAATACCTGGGCGGCTCCTCCGCCAACATTGCGTTCGGCACGGCCCGCCTTGGTGTCAAGTCGGCCATGCTGACCCGCGTCGGTGACGATCACATGGGCCGTTTTCTCGTCGAATCTCTGGCCCGGGAAGGTTGCGATGTGAGCGGCATCAAGGTCGACGCCGAGCGCCTGACCGCGATGGTGCTGTTGGGGATCAAGGATCGCGAAACCTTTCCGTTGGTGTTTTATCGGGAAAACTGCGCCGACATGGCGTTGAGCGCCGAGGACATCGACGAAGCGCAGATTGCATCGAGCAAGGCGCTGTTGATTACAGGCACTCATTTCTCCACCGATCAGGTGTTCAAGGCCAGCAGTCAGGCGCTGGATCACGCCGAAAAGCATGACGTGCGACGGGTGCTCGACATCGATTACCGCCCCGTGCTCTGGGGACTGACCGGCAAGGCCGATGGCCAGACGCGGTTCGTCGCCGATCAGGGCGTCAGCGAGCATGTGCAGCGCATCCTGCCGCGCTTCGATCTGATTGTTGGCACCGAGGAAGAATTCCTCATCGCGGGCGGCTCGACCGACCTGCTCGACGCTTTGCGCAATGTACGCGGACTGACCGCCGCGACGCTGGTGGTCAAGCTGGGGCCGCAAGGTTGTACGGTGATTCACGGCGCCATTCCGGCACGCCTGGAAGACGGTTCCATCTACCCTGGCGTAAAGGTCCAGGTGCTCAACGTGCTCGGCGCGGGCGATGCCTTCCTGTCGGGGTTCCTCAAAGGCTGGCTCAACGATGAAAGCGACGAGCGTTGCTGTCAGTTGGCCAATGCCTGCGGCGGCCTGGTCGTGTCGCGCCATGCCTGCGCGCCCGCCATGCCCACCCTGGCCGAGTTGGCTTACTTGTTCGACAGCCCGGTGCCGATCACCCGGCCCGATCAGGATCCGGTGTTGCAACGCCTGCATCAGGTGAGTGTGCCGCGCAAGGCATGGAAACAACTGTTCATCTTTGCCTTCGATCATCGTGGGCAACTGGTGGAACTGGCCCAGCGGGCAGGTCGGGATCTGGCGTGCATCAGTCAGCTCAAGCGCCTCTTCGTTCACGCCGTGGAGCGGGTCGAGGCGGACCTGCTCAAGCGCGGCATCGAGGCCGACGTCGGGGTGCTGGCCGACCACCGCTTCGGCCAGGACGCGCTGAACGCCGCCACGGGGCGCGGCTGGTGGATCGCGCGCCCGGTCGAAGTGCAGGGGTCGCGGCCACTGGCGTTCGAACTGGGTCGCTCCATGGGCAGCCATCTGGCGAGCTGGCCGAAAGAGCAGATCGTCAAGTGTCTGGTGCAGTACCACCCTGACGACGAGCCGCTGTTGCGCCTGGAACAGGAGGCTCAATTGATGGGGTTATACGAAGCGACCCAGGCCAGCGGTCACGAATTACTGCTGGAGATCATCCCACCCAAGGATCATCCGTCGACCTATCCGGATGTGATCTACCGTTCGCTCAAGCGCCTTTACAATCTGGGGATTTACCCCGCGTGGTGGAAGATCGAAGTCCAGCCTGCCCAGGTTTGGGAGCAACTCGATGCGCTGATCCGAGAGCGTGATCCCTATTGCCGAGGTGTGGTGCTGCTGGGGCTCAACGCTCCCGCTGAAAGCCTCGCCGCCGGTTTCCGCGAGGCAGGCAGAAGCACAAGCTGCCGCGGCTTCGCTGTGGGCCGCACGATCTTTCATGAGCCCAGTCGAGCCTGGCTGGAAGGCGAGATTGATGACGCCGGGCTGATCAGCCGCGTGCAAAGCACGTTCGGTTTCCTGATCGAATCCTGGCGTGATGCCCGGTCCTGACGTCGGCACCTGTCGGCGCTCGGTAACGTGATTCAAACAAAAGGTGCAGCCATGCCCGCTTCCGCAATCCGAATTGGCATCAACCCGATTTCCTGGAGTAACGACGACCTGCCTGCACTGGGCGGTGAGACACCGCTGAGCACCGCGCTGAGTGAGGGCAAGGCCATCGGTTACGCGGGGTTCGAGCTCAACGGCAAATTTCCCAAGGACGCTCGTGGCGTGGCCGATGCCCTGCGGCCCTATGACTTGGCGCTGGTCTCCGGCTGGTATTCCAGCGGCCTGGCCCGGCGCTCGGTCGCCGAAGAGATCGACGCCATTGCCGGCCCTCTCGAACTGCTCAAGCATAACGGCGCCAAGGTGCTCGTCTACGGCGAAGTGGCCGATTCGATTCAAGGCCAGCGGGTCCGGCTGGTCGAGCGTCCGCGGTGGTACAGCGACCGGGCCTGGCAGATTTATGCCGACAAGCTCACGGAGCTGGCGCGTTTCACCCTGTCCCAGGGCGTGCGCCTGGCGTATCACCACCACATGGGGGCGTATGTGGAGGCCCCGGAAGACATCGACAGGTTGATGGCGCTGACCGGCAGCGAGGTGGGGCTGCTGTTCGATTCGGGCCACTGTTACATGGGGGGCGGCGACCCGTTGCAGGTGCTGCGCAAACACGTCGATCGGGTCTGCCATGTGCATTTCAAGGATGTGCGCAAAGCCGTGGTGCAACTGGCGCGCAACCAGCTCTGGAGTTTTCCGGACTGCATCGTTAACGGCACTTTCACTGTGCCGGGTGACGGAGACATCGACTTCGCGGCATTGCTGGACGTGCTGTTGCAGGCAGGCTACGAAGGCTGGCTGGTGGTCGAGGCCGAGCAGGATCCGGCGGTGGCCCCCAGCTACGTCTATGCAAAAAAGGGTTACGACACGGTGCGCGCACTGTTGTCCGCCGCGCAGGAACGCAACGCGGGCCTTCACCCGCCTTCCCACAGGAGCTTGTGAGCATGAACCTTCTGGTTAAAAGCAAGGCCGACGGCCGCGACGTGGTGGCGTTGGGCGAGGGTGTTTTGCAGTACGTGGGTTTCTCGGCGTATCGCCTGAGCGTCGGCGAGCGCCTCCCTGTCAGCGCCGGCGACAAGGAACTGTGCCTGGTGTTGCTAAGCGGTCGCATCAGTGTCAGCGGCGAAGCGGCGGGGCAGGGCGCATTCCATTGGGAAAACCTCGGTGACCGGCAATCGGTGTTCGAAGACAAGTCGCCCTATGCCGTCTATCTGCCTCCCGGCAGTCAGGGCCAGGTCACTGCCTTGAGCGCGGTGCAGCTTGCGGTGTGCGCGGCGCCGGGCGACGCATCGAAGGCCCTGCCTGCGCGGCTGATCAAACCCGACAGCATGAAGCGCAGCGTGCGCGGCAAGGCGGCGAACACCCGTTATGTCTGCGACATCCTGCCGGATTCCGAGCCCGCCCATTCGCTGCTGGTGGTGGAAGTGCGCACGCCCTCCGGGCATTCTTCCAGCTACCCGCCCCATAAGCACGACAAGGACGACTTGCCGCACGAGAGCGCGCTGGAAGAAACCTATTACCACCAGATCAATCCCCCGCAGGGCTTCGTCTTTCAGCGGGTCTACACCGACGACCGCAGCATCGATCAGGCCATGGCGGTGGAAAACCACGACGTGGTGACCGTGCCCAAGGGGTATCACCCGGTCACAGTGCCTTATGGCTACGAATCCTATTATTTGAACGTCATGGCCGGGCCCAAGCGCGCCTGGCAATTTCACAATGATCCGCAGCACGCGTGGTTATTGGATCTCTAGGCCAGGCTCATTGCCGAAAGTCGCGCTGTCAGGACTCGGAACGCGTCATCGCTTCAATAACAACAAGGTGCAAGCATGACCACCACACGATTGACCATGGCCCAGGCCTTGGTGAAGTTTCTCGACAACCAGTACGTCGAAGTCGACGGCGTGCAGAGCAAGTTCGTCGCCGGGGTGTTCACGATCTTCGGTCACGGCAACGTGCTGGGGCTGGGCCAGGCGCTTGAGCAGGATCGTGGCGAGCTGACTGTCCATCAAGGCCGTAACGAGCAGGGCATGTGCCACGCCGCCATGGGCTTCGCCAAGCAGCACCTGCGGCGCAAGATCTACGCCTGCACCTCCTCGGTAGGGCCGGGAGCCGCGAACATGATCACCGCGGCGGCCACGGCCACTGCCAACCGGATCCCGCTGTTGCTGCTGCCCGGGGATGTCTACGCCAGCCGCCAGCCGGACCCCGTGCTGCAACAGATCGAGCAATTCCATGACCTGAGCATCAGCACCAACGATGCCTTCAAGGCTGTGAGCAAATACTGGGACCGGATCAATCGCCCCGAGCAACTGATGAGTGCGGCGCTCAATGCCATGCGCGTGCTCACCGACCCTGCCGAGACCGGCGCCGTCACTCTGGCCTTGCCGCAAGATGTACAAGGCGAGGCCTACGACTACCCCGACACGTTCCTGCACAAACGGGTCCACCGCATCGACCGTCGTCCGCCCACCCAAGCGATGCTCGAAGATGCCTTGATGCTGATCAAAGGCAAGCGCCGCCCCTTGTTGATCTGTGGTGGTGGCGTGCGCTACTCAGGCGCAGCGGCTGAACTGCAGGCACTGGCCGAGCGTTTCGAGATCCCCTTCAGTGAAACCCAGGCGGGCAAGAGTGCCATCGTCTCGGCCCACCCGCTGAACATGGGCGGCATCGGCGAGACCGGCTCGCTGGCGGCCAACACGCTGGCACAGGAGGCGGACCTGATCATCGGCGTCGGCACCCGGTACAGCGATTTCACCACCGGATCGAAATCGCTGTTTCAGCACCCGCAGGTGCAGTTCCTCAACCTCAACGTCGGCGGATTCGACGTGCAGAAATTGGATGGCGTGCAGGTGCTGGCCGATGCGCGACTTGCGTTGCAGGCGCTGACGCAGGGGCTTGGCGACTACCGCACACAGTGGGGCGATGTGCCACGCCAGGCGCGTGTGGCGCTGGACGCGGAAGTGGACCGGCTGCACGCCGTCGAGTACCGGCCACAGCATTTCGAGCCTGAAGTGGCGGGGCATCTTGACCCACAGGTGCTGCGCGATTTCATCGAAACCACGGGGTCATGCCTGACCCAAAGTCAGGTACTGGGGCTGCTCAATCGGCAGTTGCCGAATGACGCGGTGATCGTCGCCGCTGCGGGCAGCCTGCCGGGCGACTTGCAGCGGGCCTGGCGCAGTACCAGCGTCGACAGCTACCACGTCGAATACGGCTACTCATGCATGGGGTACGAGGTAAACGCGGCGCTGGGTGTCAAAATGGCCGCGCCCGATCGTGAGGTCTATGCATTGGTGGGGGACGGTTCCTATCTGATGCTGCACTCGGAGCTGGCCACCTCGATTCAGGAACGGCGCAAGGTCAACGTGATCTTGCTGGATAACATGGCCTTTGGCTGCATCAACAACCTGCAGATGGGCAACGGCATGGGCAGCTTTGGCACCGAGTTTCGCTTTCGCAACCCCGACAGCGGGGCGCTGGATGGCGATTTCGTACTGGTGGATTTCGCCATGAGCGCCGCCGCCTACGGCTGCAAGACCTACACCGTGAAGACGATTGAGGCGCTTGAAGCGGCTCTGGCCGATGCGCGCAGGCAAACCGTCTCGACATTGATTGACATCAAGGTGCTGCCGAAAACCATGATCCATGGCTATCTGTCATGGTGGCGCGTGGGCGTGGCTGAAGTCTCCACCCGCGGGAAAACGGCCGAGGCGTATCAGCGTCAAATGACAATGCTGGCCAAGGCCAGGAAATATTGAAACGCCTGTAACGCCTGCGCAGCCGCCTTGGGGGCGGCTGCGAGACGTTCGGCCAAGGAGGATCGCGTATGAAAATCGGACTGATCGGTTACGGCAAGGGCGGGCGTTTCTTCCATGCCCCGCTGCTGGCCAGTCTGCCTGGCGCCACGTTTGCGGGTGTGGTGACCGCATCTGCCGAGCGTCGTCAGCAACTGAGCCAGGATTACCCCAATGTGCCCGCTTTCGACTCCTTGGCCGACATGGTGGCCGCTGGCATCGATGCCGTGGTGATTTCCACGCCATTGGCCTCCCGTTGCGCCCTGATCCTTGAGGCGATCGAGCTTGGCGTTGCGGTGGTCAGCGACAAACCGTTCGCCCCGAGCGCCTCGGACGCCCAGGCCTTGGTGGACGCGGCTGAGCGTCGAGGTGTGTTGCTCAGCGTCTATCAGAACCGTCGCTGGGATTCGGATTTCCTCACCGTGCGCAAGTTGATCGATCAAGGGGTGCTCGGCGATATCGTCCGGTTCGAATCCCGTGTGGAGCGGTACTCGCCCGCGTCCGTGGGCAAGCTAAGCGGTGGCGGAATCCTCCGTGACCTGGGCAGTCATTTGGTGGATCAGACAGTGTTGCTGTTCGGCCCGGTGCAGCGCGTGTATGCCGAACTGGCCTTCGCTACGCCCAACCAGGAAGTCGACCACGGCTTTTTCATGGCGTTGCACCACGCCAACGGGGTGACCTCCCACTTGTGGGGCCACTGTCTGCAGAATGCGCAGGGACCTCGATTCCGGGTCAATGGTACCAAGGGCTGCTATACCGTTGAGGGCCTCGATGGGCAGGAGGCTCAAGTGCTGGCGGGGCGCTCGCCCGCGTCCGAAGGCGAACGCTGGGGTGTGGAAGAGCACAGGCGCTGGGGCTGGTTCGAGCAGGGCGAGCACCGCGAACGCGTGCCATCCGAACGCGGTTGCTGGCCGATGTTCTATCGCCAGTTTCAGGATGCCGTGATGAAAGACGGGAACAATCCCGTTGCACCCAGGGAAGCGGTGGCCACCGCTATCGTGCTGGATGCCGCGCGAACCAGCGCGCTGGAAGGGCGCGTAGTCGTGCTGTAAGCCTTGAGCACCCAGCCCTGTCGCCCGCTCCGACGCTCGAAAAAAAGAAAACGGCGCGGGCAGAAATGAAATGGAAATAAATTCTAAAGCTTGTTGAATTGGAAATTATTTTCCAATAGAGTCGGTTTCAGGTTGCCGATACTCGACGTCCGGACCTGATGTCGGAGCTTCACTGACACCCGGCCTGGCGAACGAAACAAAACAAGAAAGCCAAAAGACAGGTACCGTCGATGAATATTTTCCACTCTGCCGCCAAGGCCTGCCGGGTCGCCTTCCGAGCTCTGCTCGCCGCCTCTTCTCATGCCCTGTCTCGACTGACGCTTGACCGCTGCCTTGACCTGGCCGCCCGCACGCTGTGCGTTCAGAGCGGTGGGGTGATGGTCTGCGGTGCGTCCAGCGCTTCGGTGGCCCATTTCGCTTCGCCTTGTTTTTCCAACCCCCGTTTTTCCCGTCCGCCCAACAGCCGCTGAACATTCGCCGTCGTTAGCCAATTCACTACAACAACAAGAATCTGGAGAAAGACCGCTCATGAACACCAAAGCCCGTTTGACCGCTCTGGCCCTTGCGTTGATGCTCGGCAGCGGCGCCACCCTGGCCGCCGACGTGAAAATCGGTGTGTCCATGTCGCAGTTTGACGACACCTACCTGACCTATATGCGCGAAGACATGAGCAAGAAGGCCAAGGCCATGGGCGACGTCGATCTGCAATATGTGGATGCGCGCAACGATGTGAATAAACAGCTCGACCAGATTCAGGAATTGATCGGCAAGAAAGTCGATGCGCTGATCGTCAATCCCGTCGACACCGCGGCGACGGCCCGCATCACCAAGGCCGCGACGGCGGCGGGCATTCCGCTGGTCTATGTCAACCGTCGTCCGGACGATCCTCAACTGCCGCAAGGCGTGGCTTCGGTGACATCCGATGACAAGGAAGCCGGTCGGATGCAGATGCAATACATCGCCGACAAATTGGGCGGCAAAGGCACGGTGGTGATCCTGCTGGGCGAGTTGGCGAACAACTCGACCCGCGACCGCACCGAAGGCGTCAAGGAAGTCCTGAAAAAATACCCGGACATCAAAATCGCCGAAGAACAGGAGGGTGCCTGGGGACGGCAGAAGGGTATGGACATCACCAACAACTGGCTGACCCAGGGCCGTGACTTCGGTGCAGTCCTTTCCAACAATGACGAAATGGCCATCGGCGCGTCCATGGCGTTGAAGCAAGCGGGCAAAAAGCCGGGCGAGGTGCTGGTTGCGGGCGTCGACGGTACGCCGGACGGCCTGGCCGCCGTCAAGAAGGGCGACCTGACGGTGTCGGTGTTTCAGGACGCCAAGGGCCAGGGTGAAGGGTCCATCGATGCGGCGGTGAAAATGGTGAAAAAGGAAGCGCTGCCGCAGCAGGCCATCGTCATTCCTTTCAGGCTGATCACCCCGGATAACGTCAGTACCTTCAAGTAAGCCCGACCTCTCGATCACCGACAGGGCGCAGGGCATGCAGCGCACGCTGCTGCCCGGTGCCCCAGGAGTCTGCGACCATGTTCGCTTCCGCTACTGCTGCGACTGCCACTGGCCCTGCTGCGAATTCCGAACACGCTGTGGGCAACGTCGAGTACCCCTATCTGCTGGAAATCACCCACATCAGCAAAGCCTTCCCCGGCGTGGTGGCGTTGGACGACGTGCAATTGCGCGTGCGGCCAGGCAGCGTGCTGGCCCTCATGGGTGAGAACGGCGCGGGCAAATCCACGCTGATGAAAATCATCGCCGGCATCTACGCGCCCGACGCGGGCGAGATTCGTCTGCGGGGCAAGCCGGTCGTCTTCGAAAGCCCGCTGTCGGCGCTGCAATCGGGCATTGCGATGATTCATCAGGAACTGAACCTGATGCCGCACATGACCATCGCTGAAAATATCTGGATCGGCCGGGAACAGCTCAACGGGCTGCACATGGTCGACCACCGTGCGATGCACCGGTGTACACAGTCGCTGCTGGATCGCCTGCGTATCGACCTCGATCCACAGGAACAGGTCGGCAACCTGAGCATTGCCGAACGGCAGATGGTCGAGATCGCCAAGGCGGTGTCTTACGATTCCGATGTGCTGATCATGGATGAGCCCACTTCGGCCATTACCGAAAAGGAAGTGGCCCACTTGTTTTCGATCATCGCCGACCTTCGCGCGCAGGGTAAGGGCATCATCTACATCACGCACAAGATGAACGAAGTGTTCGCCATCGCCGATGAAGTGGCGGTGTTTCGTGATGGCGCCTACATCGGCCTGCAGCGCGCTGACAGCATGGACGGCGACAGTCTGATTTCGATGATGGTCGGTCGCGAGTTGACGCAATTGTTTCCCGAAAGGACCTCGCCAGTGGGCGAACGCATGCTGTCGGTGCGCAACCTCGGGTTGGAGGGGGTGTTCGAAGGCGTTTCGTTCGACCTGCACGCTGGCGAAGTGCTGGGCATCGCCGGGTTGATGGGGGCAGGGCGGACCAACGTGGCGGAAACCCTGTTTGGCATCACCCCTTGCACCGAGGGCGACATTCTTCTCGATGGCGTGCCGATCAAAGTGGTCGATCCGCATTTTGCTATCGAAAAAGGCTTTGCGCTGCTGACCGAGGACCGCAAGCTCAGTGGGCTGTTTCCCTGCCTGTCCGTGCTGGAGAACATGGAGATGGCCGTGCTTCCCCATTACGCCGGCAATGGCTTCGTGCACCAGAAGGCGCTGCGAGCGTTGTGCGAAGACATGTGCAAGAAGCTGCGGGTCAAGACACCTTCACTGGAGCAATGTATCGACACCTTGTCCGGTGGTAACCAGCAAAAGGCCCTGCTTGCGCGCTGGCTGATGACCCACCCCCGGGTGTTGATCCTCGATGAGCCGACACGAGGCATCGACGTCGGCGCCAAGGCCGAGATTTACCGGTTGATTTCACTGCTCGCCAGCGAAGGCATGGCGGTGATCATGATTTCGTCGGAATTGCCCGAAGTGCTGGGTATGAGCGATCGGGTGATGGTCATGCATGAAGGTCAGATGATGGGGACTCTCGACCGTGCTGAGGCGACGCAGGAGCGTGTGATGCACCTGGCGTCGGGCAACTCGATTCATTAAAGGCCGATGGCCGGGCATTGGGCGAAGAACAAGAGGCACGTATGAAGATGAATGCGATTCTGGACAATAAGCCCGCAGTGGCCCCGAGCCGCCGCAAACGCCGCATGCCGACGGAATTGAGCATCTTCCTGGTGCTGATCGGCATTGGCCTGATCTTCGAAGTCTTCGGCTGGGCCGTGCGCGACCAGAGCTTTCTGCTCAACTCCCAACGGCTGGTCTTGATGATCCTGCAAGTCTCCATCATCGGGCTGATCGCCATTGGTGTGACTCAGGTGATCATCACCACGGGCATCGACTTGTCATCGGGCTCGGTACTGGCATTGACGGCCATGATCGCCGCCAGCCTGGCGCAGTCATCCGATTACACGCGCGCCGTTTTTCCCTCCTTGACCGACCTGCCGGTCTGGGTACCGGTCATCGCAGGGCTGGGCGTCGGCCTGCTGGCGGGGGCGATCAATGGCAGCATCATTGCCATCACGGGCATTCCGCCGTTCATTGCCACCCTGGGCATGATGGTTTCCGCTCGCGGGCTGGCGCGTTTTTACACCGGCGGTCAGCCGGTAAGCATGCTTAACGACGCCTACACTGCGATCGGTCAGGGGGCGATGCCGGTCATCATCTTTTTGGTGGTGGCGGTCATCTTCCATATCGCGCTGCGCTACACCAAGTACGGCAAATACACCTACGCCATCGGCGGTAACATGCAGGCCGCGCGAACCTCGGGCATCAACGTCAAGCGTCATCTGATCATCGTCTACAGCATCGCCGGGCTGCTGGCCGGCCTGGCGGGTGTGGTGGCCTCGGCGCGGGCCGCGACCGGTCAGGCCGGCATGGGCGTGTCCTACGAACTGGACGCCATCGCGGCAGCAGTGATCGGTGGGACCAGCCTGGCCGGGGGGGTGGGCCGCATCACGGGTACGGTGATCGGCGCGCTCATCCTGGGTGTGATGGCCAGCGGCTTCACGTTCGTGGGCGTCGATGCCTACGTGCAGGACATCATCAAGGGCCTGATCATCGTCGTTGCGGTGGTGATCGACCAGTACCGCAACAAGCGCAAGCTCAAGCGCTGATCCGAATGTCGTGCGAAAAGGGCCTGCTATCAGGCCCTTTCGGTTTGTTGAAGGGTTGAACCGAACGCCGGGCCCTCGGTCTGAAAGCCTCCATGATTGCAGTCCGATGCCATGCTGCAGCTTCCGATCAGAAGATCGGGCGCGTCGAGATGAGCCGAAACAGGGATTTGGCCCAATGCCACCGGGATTTGGGGGCTTGTTGAGCGAATCCTGTTCAATTATGTTGCCGAGTACGGCACCCGGCCTTAGACTGCCGCCCCTCGTAAATTGAGTGCCAGATGGCGCCTGGAGACGCCGGCGCTGGCGAGCTCGTATTTACAACCGGGCCAAGGCGCTCCCTTGATTCGCCTTAATGCACGTTTTTTTATAGAGAAATCAATGACCAAGGAAAAGTTGCTGGCGATGCCGGCCGATGACTACATGAACGCCGAGCAGCACGCCTTTTTCCGGGCCCTGCTGCAGTCCATGAAGGTGGAAACCCACGAGCGCATCGAGCAGAGCCGTATCGCAATCGAAAGCCTGGACACGCCGGCGGACCCGGCCGACGCTGCCTCTGTAGAAGAAGAGCGTCACTGGCTGGTGAATGCGATCGAGCGCGACCAGCGTCTGTTGCCGCAGTTGGAGATGGCGCTGGCCCGCATTGCAGACGACACATTCGGGTGGTGCGACGACAGCGGTGAGCCTATCGGCCTGAAGCGTCTGCTGATCAGCCCGACCACCAAGTACTGCATTGAAGCCCAGGAACGTCACGAACAGATCGACCGCCACCAGCGTCAGGCCTGATTCGTCGAAAGGTTTCGAAAGCCCGGCTGCCGTGAATCGGCAGTCGGGCTTTTTGTCGCCCGAGCTTTGCCGGGGATTTCCTGTTCCCCATCCAAAATCCGACCGACTACCACCAACGGCTCATGGCGCATGGCCGCCATCTGACGTTTAATGCTTTCAAAATAATGATAAGCAGGGTGGGGCACGGATATGGCGATCAATGGCAGTCACACAGGGATGCTTTCTTCGCAGGCGCAACCGACACGCGCTCAATCCCCTAACGCTTCTCCTGGCTGGCAGGTGCCTGTCCTGCAAAGTCTCGCGCTGGCTGTGCTGTTCGCGGCGATGATCTGGGCCGCAGTTTCAGCCTATGTCGGGTTGCCGCTGGCACTGCTGATTCTCTGGCTGCCCCGCGTGCTCCTCCGCCCTGCCGCGTCATTGCCGGTGGTCACCTCGGACGATGCCCTCGGCCGGCTGACGCGCGATTTGTCCCGCAGCACCAGCCACAATGCGCTGTCAGCAGCAGCGGTGGCGTTTTCCGTGAAGCAGTTGGCGGCACGGCTGCAGTCTCAGGTCAGCGCCGCGGAGCAGATCGTCAGCAGCGCTGACGTCATGATCACCACCGAACGCGCGACCTCGTCGTTGAGTCAGCAAGCGCTCGGGGCGGCCAGCGAGGTCCGTCACAGCAGCGATTCGGGGCTGACGGTGCTCAACGAATCCATTGCCTTGATGCACCAGCTCAGCGAACGCGCGGACAACAGCCGTCAACTGATCGAAGCCCTCAGCCAGCGCAGCGAAGACATTCAGCGGGTGACGGCGGTCATTCAGTCCATTGCCAGCCAGACCAACCTGTTGGCGCTCAACGCCGCCATCGAAGCCGCCCGGGCTGGCGAACATGGGCGCGGTTTTGCCGTCGTGGCCGATGAGGTGCGCGGGCTGGCCGGGCGCACGGCAACGGCCACCGGCGAAGTCGGGGAAATGGTGGCCGACATTCAGCAACGCACCGCGCAAGTGGTCGAGCAGATTCGTCAGCTTTCCGCTGACCTTGGCAGCGGCGTCGAGCAGGTCGAGATGACCGGGCGGCAATTGGCAGGCATTGCGCAACTGGCAGCCGGGGTAGAGGGGCAAGTCAGCGAGATCGCGACCGGGGCCGAGAATAACCAGGCACAATTGAGCAGTCTGTTCGTCGCGGTCGAACAGATGCGCGGCGACTTGGCCATCAGCGATGACCAGACCCGCCACCTGGCGCAATCGGCGGTGCAGATGGAAGGGCAGGCGGAAACCATCAGCGAGCGCCTGGCGCAAGTGGGGCTGGACGATTATCACCAGCGGATATACGACTTGGCGCGAGAAGGGGCCGCCCAGATCGCCCGGCAGTTCGAGCAGGACATCGACCAGCGTCGTGTCAGCCTGGAGGATTTGTTCGACCGCAGTTATCAGCCGATCCCCAATACCTCGCCCACCCGGTATCAGACCCGCTTCGATCGATACACCGATCAGGTACTGCCCGCCCTTCAAGAACCGTTGCTCAAGCGTCATGAAGGCCTGGTGTTCGCCATCGCCTGCACACCTCAAGGTTACGTGCCAACCCACAATCAGGCCTTCAACCAGCCCCTGACCGGCGATGTCAGTGTCGATACGGTGCGCAACCGCAGCAAGCGCAAGTTCGACGACCGCACCGGCATTCGCTGTGGCAGCCATCAACAACCGGTGCTGTTGCAGACCTACACCCGCGACACCGGCGAGCTGATGCACGATCTGTCCGTGCCTATCATGGTCAAAGGCCGACACTGGGGCGGCTTGCGGCTGGGGTACAAACCGGAGAACAAGAACGAGCCGGCCGCCTGAACCGTTTGCCAAATGTGACGAAGAGCAGCGGAGGTCGCTGTTCTTTCGTTATTTCGAGTTACGAATAATGGAGCGAAACAATATTTAATTATTGTGGTTGTGCCTGTTTTTCGTTTAGTTGCGTGGGCCGTTTGGTGCTCTTTCAAGCGCACACTGTAGGATTTAGTTGTCGCGCTTGCTTAACGGTCTGATATTTAAGTAGGGCTTTTCTGAAAGCTTTCTTACTGTATTGACGGAGTCTCTAGGACTCGCATTCTGTGGGTTATATGACCAGATATTAACCATCTGGCTTTTAATCGTTACTCACAGGTGATTGAGTTATGACAGCTTTGCATTCAGGTACTGGGCCCAGCGGCTCCACCGGAGCCCTGGATGTCACTGTACGTATCGGCGTGTTCTTTGACGGCACGGGCAACAACCGCATCAACAGCCAGATTGGCGCCGACTGTCAGGCCATGGCTGAAATCTACAACGGTGCGCATATCAAAGAGTGCGGGGGACGGCATTCCGACCCCGGCAGCAGCTACAGCAACGACCTGACCAACATCGCCCGACTGGCTGATCTGTACCGCGACCAGCCCGTCGCGCGTAACGACGGAAAAGGGCTCAGAGCCTATCGATCGGTGTACGTCAGTGGCATTGGCACGTCTTCCGGCGGCCGCGACTCCCGGGTGTCGGGCTTGGGGTTCGGGCGCGGAAATACGGGGGTGCTCGCAAAAGTGTCCCGCAGCATCAAAAAGATCGACGAGGCGCTGCAGGCTTTTTCCGCCAGCAATCCGCATTGCGTGATTGCCGCACTCGAGCTGGATCTGTTCGGCTTTAGTCGTGGCGCCGCAGCGGCGCGCCATCTGGCCAATGAAGTGCTCAAACAATCGCGTGGGGAAGTGGACCTGCTGCTGCGGTCCGGGAGGCTGGCATTGGCGCCAGGCTTTTCCTGGGGAGCCAATTGCATCCAACTGAAGGTGATCGGCTTGTTCGACACCGTGGCGGCCGTGGGCGGGCTGTCGGATCTGGGGAACGTAAGGGACGGGGTGAATGCCCGCGTCAACCTGTTTCTGCCTCCAGGGTGCGCGCAGCAGGTGATTCATCTGGTGGCGGGGGATGAGCATCGTCGCAACTTCGCCTTGAACCACATCACGCCCGGTTGGTCGCGTGAAATCGTGCTCCCGGGCAGCCATTCCGATATTGGCGGTGGGTATCAGCCGCAAAGTGTGGAGAGGGTGTCCTTGACGCGCCCTCGGCGCAGCCTGGTCAGTGCCAGTACGCCCTACGATGCCACTGACGCCTGGCTACAGACTCACGACGAGTTAGGCAGGCTCGACGCGCACCGATGGATCGACCCGCTGGACAGTACAGCTTCCGTGGGCATCGAATGTTTCGAGCGCATGGTTCACCGCGGTCATGGCATGAAGACTGTGGTGGCGAGTGTCAAGCTCGAGCGTCGCGTGTTCGGGCATTTGTCTCGGGTGTATCTGCGCGTGATGCACGCATTGGCCTGTGATGAAGGCGTTCCCTTCCTGCCCGTTCCCGACACCGCCGACTTGAGTCTGCCGCCAGAGTTGAAGGGCATCGCCGAAAAGTTAATGGCGTATGCGCGCGGAGAGGGCGATCCGCTCAGCCCGAAGGACACGCAAATGTTGTATTGGCGTTATATTCACTGCTCCGCTCATTGGAATGCGTCCATTGGACGACGTGGTGCGTTGGTGGACAGCCTGTTCGTTCATGCGCCGGCGCTGAATGGCCGTCAAGGCTTCCTGAACCTGAGCCAGCCAGGCTACCCACGATAAAGGCGAGGCGACATGTTCATGTCGCCCCGCGCTGTGGTATCACCTGTTTTCGTTGCTATGCAAACGGACATTGAGTTCATCCACTGCCAAAGCCCAGTCGGCGTCTTCAATCAGTTCCTCTTTCAAGAAACGCGCTTGCTGTGGCGTCCAGAAGTCGGCATCCACCAGCTTGACGTTCTCGGGCAGTGGGTGTGCGCCGATGAATGCATCGATACTGGCTTCATCCGACGCCAGTCCCAGTTGGTCGAAGAGGTTTTCGAGAGTAAGGGTGGTTTCCATGGCAGCTCCGGTTGATGGGGTCGTTGGTCAGCATTACGTTGCATGTGAGTGCATTCACCGAACGAGAGTTCGAGGTAATTGCGTGAACGTTTCAGCCGTTGCACAAACGGGCGATGCCCGATTGCACACAGCTTCGGACCGGCGTTCGTGTACAGAAAATGCGACATTACGGACGAAAGGCCTGTATCCCGTATAGACTCTCAGCCGGTAGAATCCCGGGTCACGCCAGCGCCCGTCCGCAGGGGGCGCACCGTTTTCGTTCTTGTCTACATCCTTGCCTGGCCAGTTGCCGGGCGAGTTCATATCTGGTTGGGAGTTGGTACATTGGCCGTCAGTAATCTGGAAACCCATGCGTTATTCGTGCTTGGAGATTTGCGCGCGCAGTTGGTGAAGCAGTTCCAGGCACGTTTCGTTTATGTCATTGAGCAGTCTCCCGAAGGGATCTACATGTCGGAAATCGACACCGAAACCGCCATGGTGGTCGATGACAAGCCCCGTCTGGAACTCAAGGTCGGCGACCATTTTCGCGCAGCCGTGCTGCCGAGCCGTGAAGGCGGCAAGTTCGAAATCCGCTTTCGTGAAATCAAGATGACCATCTATGGCTTGGGCGAATACGCGTTCGTCGATGTGCCGGAAGGTCATGGCATCGTCTTCAAGGAATCCAATACGGTGTTCATGGTGTTCGCGGCCCATGAGCAGATTCAGTTGGGCTTGAGCAAGGTACTCAAGGCTGCCACCGCCAAGGCGGCGAAATGGCGCAAGGGCGAACTGGTTTTCAAGGCCAGCGAGTGATCCCCCTTGGCACGCGGAGTGGGCAGTAGCAGTGCTTTCGTCTGGTTCTGCTTCGCCTGAGGGCGTTCGACCGGGGCCGAGCCAAGGCGATGATCAACATGCACGCCGCTGTGCCTTCCGGTGCATTCGATGGAACCTGGGCGTTTCCGGATTTCTAACCTGTGATGAAGCGCAACTTGGCCTCTTCGGCGCTGGACAGGCTGAGCAAGGTACTTGCGCTGTGAGCACCCAATGACCTCTCGACGTCGTGATGAGACCTGGTCCATGCCCCGGCTGAAGTGCGTAAAAGGTTTGTTTTTCCTGTTGGGACTGAGCGTCCTGGGAGCCACGCTCGCCGCGGATTCATCGACGGCACCCCTTCGGGTCGTCACCGAAAACCTTGCGCCGTACAACATGCTGGAGCATGGCAAGGTCACCGGGTTGAGCACCGAGATCGTGCAAGCGGTCATGGACACCGTGGGGACTTCCCCTCGCATCGAAGTCCTGCCTTGGGCTCGCGCTTACGACCTCGCTCTGCATGCCGATAACGTGCTGATCTACTCCATCGCCCGAACCCCGCAGCGCGAGCATTTGTTCAAGTGGGTCGGTGCGATAGCCCCCACTTCATGGTTCCTGTTCAGCCTGGCCGAACGACCGATCGTGCTCGGCTCGCTGGAGGAGGCCAAGCGTTATCAGATTGCGACCGTCAACCAGGATGTTGGCGAGCAGTATCTGCTGGCCCATGGCTTTGAACTGGGCAAGCAGTTGCAGTCGAGCAGCATGTACGAGCACAACTACCACAAGCTCAAAGTGGACCATGTCGAATTGTGGATTTCCAATGAGCTGAATGTCATCAGCTTGATGCGCAAGAATGGCGACGATCCCCGCACCATGGTGCGCTCGCTCGCGTTACCGGATCTGTCCAATCCCGAAGGGCTCTACATGGCGTTCAGTCTCGGCACGCCTGATGCAGTGGTTGAGCGCTACAGGCGGGCGTTGGAGCAGGTTCGGGCCAACGGCACGTATGACGCGGTGGTGAAGAAGTGGCTCGATGGCGGAGCGGGATCGATCACCGATTGAGCCACCGCGCAACAGGTACGGGCGGAGCGCCCGGATACGAGTTTTCCTCGGAGGTTCGCTATGGTCAGGCGTGGTCTGTGCAGCGTGGGTTCCCTGGCGATCCTGTTACTGTTCCCCGGCGTCGCGTCCAGTCAATCGGGGTGCGATCACCTGACGGCCACCGGCAATGCCGAGTACCCTCCCTACTTGTGGCGCGACCCTGATCGCCCCGAGCGACTCATCGGTGCCAATGCCGACCTGATCCAGCAACTGGGCACCCGGCTCGGCCTGCAGATCGACGTGGTTTACGTTGGGCCTTGGTCGCGGGCGCAGGAGGAGGTCAAGGCAGGGCGGGTTGACATGCTTGCCGGCTACTTCCTGACAAAGGAGCGCGAACGGACGCTCGACTTCATCGATCCTCCCTTTCTCTTCACCCCGAGCATGGTTTGGGTGAGGAAGGACGGTGCGTTCGCCTACCATCAATGGGCCGATCTGATCGGCCACAGCGGCGGCACGTTGGTGAACAATAGCTACGGTCAGGCCTTCGACGACTACGCCAGCGAACATCTGTCGCTCGAGGCTGTGCCTACCGCCAGTCAGGCTTTCCAGAAACTCATGCTCAAGCGCAATGACTTCGTGATCTTCGAACAGTACCCCGGTATCGCGTTGGCGAAGACGCTCGGAATCGACAGCCTGGTCAAGGCGTTGGAACCACCGGTCAGCAGCGAGGGGCTTTACTTGGCGCTTTCACCCGCTTCGCGCTGCCTGCCCCGCAGCCTGCGCGACCGCATCAGCGATGAGATGAGCAAGATCGTCGCCAGCCCCTTGCCGCAGGCCCTCGTGGATTCGAATCTCGCGCGATGGAGTGCGCAACAACAGGCCGGGCTGAACCCCTGAGCAGCGGCGGTGAGGTTGGTTTCCAGACAGACTTCCATGCGGGACAGCCTCTGCGGCCGTGACCGCCGCGGGCGGGTCAGGTCTGCCGATAGGCTTTGGTCGTCTGTCCCGTCCATCGCTTGAAGGCTCTTCGGAAGTTGGTCGGTTCGGTAAAGCCGAGCAGCAACGCGATGTCATCGGTGCTCATCATGGTGGTCTTCAAGTACTCGGTCGCCAGCGAGCAGCGCACGTCGTCGACGATCGCCGCGAAGGACGTCTGCTCATCGAGCAGCTTTCGGCGCAGGCTGCGGGTGGTCATGTGCAGTGCTTCGGCCACGTCCTCCATGCTGGGGAAAGACCCCGGTGTCTGCATCATCATCTGATACACCTCACCCGAAATGCCGGTGGACACCTTGGCTTGGCCAATCAGGCGTTCACAAGTCTCCTGCAGCACGGCGGCGGTGAGGGGATGCGCGAGATGGGGCTTCTGATCGAGGATGGAGCTGTCGTAACGCAACTCGCAGCGATCATGATCGAAAACGCATGGGCAACCGAGGTATTCCGAGTACAGGTGGGCATGAGCCGGAGCAGGGTAGGCAAAGCAGGCTTGGGTCGGGGGGCAACTCTGGCCGAACACATCCTGCAGGTGGGTGACGTGCTGGGTGAATTGCTGTTCGATCCAAAACTGTTTGATGGCTTTCGAAGGGCTGGGCGTGGACGCGTCGGGAAACGTCCACACCGCCTCGTGTTCGTACTCCTGCCATTCGATGGTCAGGGTGGGGGTGGCCAGTGCGTGATACTTGACGCCTAACCGGAAATAATCCCGCAGTGACAGGCATGACATCAGCGCATAGCCGTACATGCCATAGGCCGACAGGTGAAGACGCGCGCCGGTCTTGAAGGGGGTGGCCGGGTCCCGCGAGAGCGACACGGCATTGCCGCACACGACGGCGTACTGGCGTACCGAAGTGAGCACCGAGGCATCGGCGATCTGATGTTCTTCCAGCCCGCTACCTTGCAGGCTGGCGCTGGGGGCAATGCCCTGTTCGCTCAAGACCTCCACCAACGCCGCAATCTTGTAGGGCGCGTAAATGCGCTCATTGAACAGCGGCAGTTTTCGCGTCATCGACCGGACTCCTTCGAATGTCCCTTCGGGATTCATTGCTGTCCGGTAATGATCTTACTGTGATCCCGAAAACTCAATAAGCTGGGCTCATCGCCCGCCGGCGCCAAGCCGGTTGGGCCTCTACCATAAGAACAAGGTCGTCCCCATGAGCCAGCCCAGCCGCAAGGTCATCATTTCCTGTGCCGTCACCGGTGCGACGCACACGCCGTCCATGTCCGAGTACCTTCCGCTCACCCCCGCACAAATCGAAGAACAATCCATCGAAGCGGCCCAGGCCGGTGCCGCGATCTTGCACCTGCATGCGCGCGATCCCGTTGACGGCCGACCGACGCCGGATCCGGAAGTGTTCGGCCAGTTTGTCCCAGGCATCGCCCGTGCGACGGATGCGATCATCAACATCACCACCGGCGGCAGCACCCGAATGACGCTGGCCGAGCGGCTGGCGTTTCCGCGCGTTGCCAGGCCCGAACTCTGTTCGCTGAACATGGGCTCCATGAACTTCTCGATCCATCCGATGGCCGGAAAGATCACGTCCTGGACCCATGCGTGGGAACGGGAACACGTCGAAGGGATGGAGGATGTGGTGTTCAAGAACACCTTCAAGGACATCAAGCAGATCATGCAAGGACTGGGTGAACACGGCACCCGATTCGAGTTCGAGTGCTATGACGTGGGGCACCTCTACAACCTGGCGCACTTCGTGGCCCAAGGCCTGATGAAGCCGCCGCTGTTCATCCAGTGCTGC
Source organism: Pseudomonas sp. GD03842 (assembly GCF_029841165.1). Taxonomy (NCBI): domain Bacteria; kingdom Pseudomonadati; phylum Pseudomonadota; class Gammaproteobacteria; order Pseudomonadales; family Pseudomonadaceae; genus Pseudomonas; species Pseudomonas sp. GD03842. Next base: position 137,025 of record NZ_JAOCEA010000006.1, read on the forward strand.
TTTGGCATTCTCGGCGGCTTGGGGGCAGATCCGGAGAACCTGTTGCTCATGCGAACGACCGCCGATCGGTTGTTCGGCCGGGAGAATTACGTCTTTTCCGTCCTGGGCGCCGGGCGGCATCAGCTCCCCTTTGTCACGATGAGCGCCATCATGGGCGGTAATGTACGGGTCGGCCTGGAAGACAGCATTTATCTGGCCAAGGGCGTCAAGGCAAAAACCAATGCGGAGCAAGTCCGTAAGGTGCGCCACATTCTGGAAGCACTGTCCTTCGAGATCGCAACTCCGGACGAGGCCCGGCAAATGCTCGGCCTCAAGGGCGGCCACGCCACCCATCGGTAAGCTCAGCTCCATCACGCCAACAACAAGAGGTTTGACCATGACGGCTTCTCTGCCTGCCGCACAGACCCATGCCCTCGCGACCCGTCGGGCGATGGTCCGGCTGATCCCCCTGATGTGTGCGATTTATTTCATGTCCTACCTGGACAGAACCAACGTCGCGCTGGCCAAAGCCGCGCTGGATGCCGATCTGGGGATCAGTGCCGCGGCCTTCGGGCTGGGGGCGGGGATCTTCTTCATCGGTTACGCCTTGCTTGAAGTGCCAAGCAATCTGCTAGCCCACCGAATCGGGCCGCGGCGCTGGATCGCCCGAATCGCGGTGACGTGGGGGGCGTTGTCATCGGCGATGATGTGGGTTCAGGGTGAGGCGTCGTTTTACGTGCTGCGTGTGCTTCTGGGTATCGCCGAAGCGGGCCTGTTTCCGGCATTGATGTACATGGTGACGCTGTGGTTCGCACCCAAGGACCGGGGCATCGTCATCGGCTGGATCTACCTTGCGCCCGCCCTGGCGCTGGTCATCGGCAATCCCATCGGCGGTGCGTTGATGCGCATGGATGGTATCGGCGGCCTGCATGGCTGGCAGTGGATGTTCCTGCTGGAAGGGCTGCCGAGTATCGCGGTCGGTGTGCTGCTCTGGTTCAAATTGCCCGAACGGCCAAGCGATGCGCGCTGGCTGACGGCAGCACAGGCCGAGTCGTTGCAGGCGCATGCCTTGCTCCCTGGGCACGCCGCGCCCCATCAATATGCCGGGCATTGGGTCAGTGCGCTGACCCGGCCCACCACGGTGCTGATCGGTCTGATTTACTTTTTGAACCAGGTGGCATTCGTCGGGCTTGTGTTCTTCACCCCCTCCATCATTCAACAGATGCACATCACCTCGCCGCTGACGGTCGGCTTGCTGTCCAGCAGTGTCGGCTTCGGTTTTCTGGCCGGGGTGTTGAGCCTGCCCAGAATCCACCGCAAGCTTGACCGGGACGCTGACTGCCTGGCGCTGTTCACGCTCGGCCTGATCGCAAGTGCGGTGGCCTTTACGCTGATCGGCGATGCGGCCTTGCGCATCGCACTCTTCACTGCGACGTCGTTTTTCGCGGGGGGCGTGCTGCCCATCTACTGGGCCATTGCGATGAAGCGGCTCCAGGGTATCGAAGCGGCAGCGGGGCTGGCCTTCATCAACACGCTCGGGCTGCTCGGCGGCTTTGTGGGGCCTTTTCTGTTCGGCCTTGCGGAAAAAGCATCGGGGCTCAGTTCTTCCGGTTTCATGGTCATCGTCGCCGCTGCCGTGCTCGGGCTGGGGCTGGTGCCGCTGTTGAACAGGGCGATGACTGCAGAAGGGCGCCGGTCGCCGACCGACGCGGTCATTGAAGGAGGGGAAGCATCGTGAAGATTATCGATTTACTCAAGCCCGTTGCACAGTTGAAGGTCGTGATCACCGGCGGCGCAGCCGGGATCGGTGCGGTGATTGCCCAGGCGTTTCATGAGGTCCAGGCGCGGGTCTACATCTGCGACATCGATGCCCAGGCCGTCGAGCGCATGAAGCTCGAATTTCCGGGTATGCAGGGGGGTGTGGCGGACGTTGCCAGCACCGTGCAAGTGGACCGGATGATGGAGGAGGCCACTGCGCTGCTGGGGGGGCTGGACGTCTTGGTGAATAACGCAGGGATCGCCGGTCCCACGGGCAACATCGAAACGCTCGCACCGCACGAGTGGGAGGCCACGATCGCCACCAACCTCAACAGCCAGTATTACGTCCTGCGTAAGGCAATTCCCTTTCTCAGGCAGTCCACGCTCGACCCGCATATCATCGCGATGTCCTCCGTGGCGGGGCGTTTAGGGTATCCGTTCAGGACGCCGTACGCCTCGACCAAATGGGCGATCATCGGGTTGATGAAATCCCTTGCCAGCGAACTGGGCCCAGACAATATCCGCGTCAATGCCATCCTGCCCGGTGTGGTGGCCGGCGAGCGGATGAACCGGGTCATCGATGCCCGAGCGCAAACGCTGGGCATCGCCTTCGACGCCATGCGTGATCGGTACCTCGAGAAAATCTCACTGCGCCGGATGGTGACCATGGAAGAGGTGGCGGCCATGGCGCTGTTCCTGTCGTCCAGGGCAGCGGCGAACATCAGCGGCCAAGCCATCAGCGTCGACGGCAATGTCGAATACCTCTGAACCCGAGGGCCTGGCGTGAGCACAGGTCCTCGCGCCGTTGGGGCTTGGGACGTCAGATGAAGGTCGCCGATACCGAGAAAGATCACCGCTTTCATGAGAGCGTCCAGAATCGAACGTGCATGTCCTGAGCAATCTCCGGATAGGACGGACGGTGACGCGGATCTTTTCTGAACCGCCGGATGCCGAAGCTGCCCAACAGGTATCCAGAGGAGGGCCCGCAGATGGCTGAAGAAAAGAAAGAGACACCGAAACCCAACGAGGACGTTCCCGCCCATTCCACGGAAAAGGAAAAGGAACGCCTCAAGGACTTCAACAAAGACGGAATCCCACCGGGATCGAGCTGACGCGGGGTGGGTCACCTCGCCCGATTCCTGTTTCTGCGTGGTAAGACGCGCTGTTCCTAACGGCCGGCAATCAGACCGCCATCGACGTGCAGGATCTCGCCGGTCGAGAACGCAGCGTCTTCCAGGTACAGGACAGCCCGCACGATGTCTTCTACCTCTCCCAATGTCTTCATCGGGTGGAAGCCGGCCAGTTGCTCGATGACGGCCGGGTCATGCATCGGGGTGCGGATGATGCCCGGTGCCACAGCATTCACGCGGATACCGCGCGTGGCATATTCCATCGCCAGGCTCTTGGTGGCGGCGTTCATCCCTCCTTTCGTCAACATGGCGATGAAGGCGGGGGAGAGCGAACTGGCGAACTCCGCCGTCGAAGCGGTGATTTGCACCACATGGCCGCTGCCTTGAGCCAGCATCACCGGTATCACCGTCTGTGTGGCAAAGAAGAAGCCGTCGAGGTTGGTGTGCAACTTCAAGCGATAATCGGCTTCCGTGTAGTCGGTGAAGGCCTTCCCGATAAAGATGCCCGCGTTGTTCACCAGCGTATCGATCCGGCCGAACCGTTCGAGCGCTGCGGCGACCAGACGCTTGCCGGTGTCGGGATCTCCGATATCACCCGCCACGGTAATGAGGTGCGGATCTTCGGACGGCTGTATGGATCGGGACGTGGCGATCACGCCATAGCCTCTGGCGCGAAAGGCCTGGACGATGGCCTCGCCCATGCCTTGGGAGGCGCCGGTGACGATTGCGACTTTCTGAATCTCTGACATGGCTGCATTCCTTCATGCTCGGGGGATGAGCGGAAGATAAGGCGTTGTCGGTTGATCGAATATTCTCTATCTTCGCCCAATGACTGATCAAAAACGCACAGCCCTCGATTGGCAGGACGTCAGGGTGTTCCTGGCCTTGGCTCGCCAAGGCAGTCTGTCCGCTGCAGCCCGCATGTTGTCGGTCAACCACGCCACCGTGGCGCGTCGGTTGCGCGCGCTGGAAGACAGCCTTGGCGAGACACTCGTCGAGCGACGACCGGACGGCTACATTCTGACGGCAGCGGGCATGCAGGCGCTGGAAGCCGCCAGTGAAATGGAGCAGGCGGCTCAAGTGCTCAGTCGCGGCCTGCAGGCGGGGGCGCCGTCGGGCCTGGTCAGGATCAGTTCGTCGCCGGGTCTGTGCGGCGGTTTCCTCATTTCGCGACTTCCCGCGCTGGCAGCGCGTTATCCGCGTCTGGATATCGACCTTGCCCCGACGCTGAGATCCGTCAGTCTTGAACGGCATGAGGCCGACATCGCTCTCCGTTTTGACGTGCCTCAGGATGGCGATATCGTCGCGCGTCGCCTGGCAACGGTGGGCTACGGCTTCTACGGGACTCAAGCCGTGTGCGATGCGGTCGAGGCCGGGCGCGAGGTGGCGTTCATCGGCTTCAACGAGGCCGATGCTCATCTGTCTCAGGAAATCTGGATGACGCGCCATCACCCTCGCGCCCGCGTCGCCTTTCGCGCCAATGACCAGTACCTCCAATCCATTGCCGCGCGCTCGGGCATCGGGCTTGCGCTACTTCCTCACTACATCGGGCGAGTCGATCCGGCGCTGCAACCCTGCGATCTGGGCGCCGTCCCGCCGAGCAGGGAGGTCTTTCTTCTGACCCGAGGACGGGATCGAAAGCATGCCTCGATCCGGGCGGTTGCCGAGGAGGTGGCGCACATGTTCGATCAGGAGCGGGATGTGTTCCGCTGAAGCGCGTGCTGCACCTGGTGCACATCGCGCCCGACGCGATCTTTCCTCGTATTCCGTTAGGGAATCGTTGAGGTTTCTTATTTATCGCTTTTTCTCTTCCTGCGGAATGCCGACGATGGCGACTCCAATAAGCATAAAAAAGGAGGGGCCATGACTGCAATCGCCACCACTGACACCGCTGTCCAGGCGGCACGGTCAAGGTATCGCTGGGTCGTTCTGTCGGTCATCGTCGTGGTCTACATGCTGGCTGCAGCGGACCGCGCCAACATCGGCATCGCACTGCCGTACGTCCAAAAAGAGTTCGGTGCCACCAACGCACAGGCCGGGCTGCTGGTCAGCGCCTTCTTCCTGTTCTATTCCTTGGGGCAGATTCCGGCGGGCTTTCTGCTCAGCCGTGTCGGCGTGCGCGTGGTCGCACCGGTGTCGATTGCGATGACTTCCGTTGTCACGCTGCTGATCGGCACGGCGCACAATTTCGGCCTGATGAAAATCTACCGGTCAGCCTTGGGGGTGGCCGAAGCCGCGCTGCCCCTGTCGATGCTCAGCACGATCAACCGCTGGTTCCCGGCGCGCGAGAAAGGGCTGGCCACGGGGGCTTTTCTGTCGGCCGCCAAGATGGGCGCGGTGATCGCGCCGCCCATCGGGGCTGCGCTGATCCTGCTCGATGGCTGGCGCACGATGTTTTTTGCGTTCGCCATTCCGGGGCTGCTGATGGCGGTGATCTGGTGGTGGCTGGTGCCTAACGATCCACGCTCGGGCCGCCGGGTCAATGAAGCCGAGGCCACTTACATCGAGGACACGGCCAAGGCTGGCGATGTCGCCGTACGAGCCCATAAAAGCTTCGGTGTGCTGGACACGCTGCTGCGCTACAAGCATACCCCGCCCTTGGCGACGTCGCGGTCGGTGTTCGCGTCGTGGAATGTCTGGGGCTGTGGCCTGGGCTATTTGCTGATGACCGGCGTGGTCAACGTGCTGCTCGCCTGGCTGCCGAAGTATTTGGGAGAGGTGAAGCATTTCGAGCTAATGCAGGTCGGTTTCATTGCCTCGCTGCCGTTCGCGGGGGGTGTGCTGGGCAATATCGTGGGCGGCTGGTTGTCCGACACGGTGCTGGACCGTCGTAGAAAGCCCACCATGATGATCAGCGCCGTGGCGACCTGCGTGATGATGATCGCGCTGGTGTACGCGCCGAACGACCTGCTTTCGGTGGGTGCGCTGTTGTTCGGTACCGGCTTTCTGCTGAACATCGGCTACTCCTCGTTCTCGGTGTATTCGATGGGGTTGACTACGCGGACCACCTATCCGGTAGCCGCCTCGCTGGTCAACAGCGCAGGTCAGGCGGGTGGGGCCATGGCGCCGCTGATCACCGGCATGCTGCTGGACAGCTACAGCTGGACGGCCGTCTTTGTCTTCCTGGGCGTCTGCTCATTGGCGGCACTGATTTTCGTGCTGTCCATTCAAGAGCCTGCCGACCCTCTCGAACAACAGGCTGGCGGGTAAACGCTCGTCTGGAGCCCGTCAGGCGCCGGTTTGACGGGCCAGACCGAAAGCGGCGCGTCCAGGGCGTTGCGTCCGGTCAGCTCAGCTCTGCAATTGCCGAGTGAAGTCGCACAGCTCGACCGCACGGGAGGCGACTTCGGTAACGAAGGCCGAGGGCCGGTCGTTTCGATACATGGCCATGTACGGCACCGGCGGCAATTCAGGGTCGGTCTTGATGATGGTCAGCTTCCCTTCGTCGATCAACGGACGAAAGCATTCCAGCGGCAGGTAGGTCACGCCCAGCCCGGCGGCCGTGAGGCCAAGCATGGCGGTGAGGCTGTCGGAGGACAGGGTCTTGGGCAGTTCGATGCCCAGCGCCCCCAGCCATTTGTTCACGAACAGGCCCGATCCGGAACGTTTGCCCTGCACCAGCATCGGGTACTTGGCGAGTTCGGCCAGGCCCACCACGCCTGACTGGGCAATCAGCCCGGGAGCGGCCATCCAGGCGTTTTCCACGATCGCCAGCGGCACCGAGGTCACCTCCGGCGCGGTGAACGTGTCGGGAATGATGATCAGGTCGACCAAATCATCCATGAGTTTTTCATGCAGGTTGCGGCTCATGTCGACTTCAGGCTCGACCGTCAGCCCTGGAAAGTCTTCCACCAGCCGCGCGATCAGACGCGGCAGCCAGGTCAAGGCCGTCAGCTCCGTGACCCCAAGCCTGAGGCGTCGCGTCACCACGTGATTGCCATCTTTCAACGCAGCGATGCGGTCCGCCAGGGCGAGCATTTCCCGTGCGATGACCAGCACCTCTTCGCCCGTCGCAGTCAGCCGTGCCCCGCGTTGCGAACGATCGAACAGTTGCAGGCCGGTGATCGATTCCAATTCCTGGACACGCTTGGAGATCGCCGATTGCGTGGTATGCAAATGCTCGGCAGCGCGCTCGAACGTGCCGAGGCGTTCGATCCAATGCAAGGCGGTGAGTTGCCTCAACGTAATCACACTCATTCCTTATTTGCATGTAAGTTCATAGATTAATATCGCTTTTTCTATTTAACACGCTCTTTATGCTCTGGGTATCTGCCATCTGAGGATTCCCCATGAACGCTATCGCCATTCCACCGGACGTCCACGCGCTGCTGGCGGCCTATACCCGCACGTCGACCTCCATCATCAGCGATTGCCTGGACCGCCTGCCCGGGGCGCGCCTCATGCCGTTTCATCGCATCGAAGGCACCATGGCGGGCATCGCGCTGACCGTGAAAGTCCCCTGTGGGGACAACCGGGCCATTCATCAGGCCCTGGACATCCTGGGGCCCGGCCAAGTCCTGGTGGTGGATGGCGGGGGCGACCTCAGCCGTGCGTTGATGGGCGACATCATGGCGGCGATTGCCGAGAAGCGCGGCGCTGCCGGTGTGGTAGTAGACGGTGCCATTCGTGACCTGGCAACCATCGGCCAGGGGGCATTTCCGATGTTCGCCCGTGCGGGCTTTCATCGCGGGCCGTATAAGAACGGCCCAGGCGAAATCAACGTGCCGGTGAGCATTGACGGCATGGTCGTGTCGCCAGGCGATATCGTCGTCGGCGATCATGATGGTGTCGTGGCCTTCCCGATGTCGCAGGCCGAAAGCCTGTTGCAGCGGTGCCATGCCACCGAACTGAAAGAGGCAGAGATGCTGGCGCAAATTGCGGCCGGGACTTACAAAGGCGCCTACGCGGCCCACTGAAGTGGATATCAGAACAATGAAAATAGGCATTATCGGAGCCGGTGAAGTCGGCCTGACTTACGCACGGCCATGGTCGGCCGCAGGGCACGACATTCTTCTGTGCGACCTGAAACCTTCACCCAACGCCCAGGCGTTCGCGGCCGATCTCGGCACGCAGGTAATGACGTCCGTTGCCGAGCTCGCCCCTCAGTGCGACGTGGTGGTGTCCTGCGTGTTTGGCACCGTTTCTCTTTCGGTTGCCCAGCAGGCGCTTGGCGGGATGGGCGAGGGTGCGTTGTTCGTTGACATGACCACGGCCGACCCCGCTCAGATCAGAACCGCCGCTGCGCATGCGGCGCAGCTCGGTGTCGCTTACGTCGACGTGGCGATCCTGGGCGCGATTGCCCTGACCCATGAGAAAACCAACCTGCTGGGGGCCGGCGAGGGGCTTGAACGCGCCATTGCCCTGTTCGCTTCGGCGGGTGCGCCGCTCAAGCCGGTAGAAGGCGGCGCGGCAGGCGATGCGGCCGCGCTGAAAATCCTGCGAAGCGTGTTCACCAAGGGCCTCGAAGCGCTGACGATCGAGTGCTTCATGGCGGCCGAAAAGCAGGGCGTCACTCATCAGTTGCACGAGGCGTTGAGCGACATCGACCAGGCCAGCCTGCGCGATTTTCTCGGCGCACTCATCCGCACCCATGTCGTCCATGCGCCACGGCGCCTCAAAGAGGTCGAGGAAGCCGAGCGCCAACTGCGCGCCGCTGACCTGCCGGTGTCAGTGCTGCCGGGTGTGAAAGACCTGTTCGAGCGCACCACGCGACAGATCGGCTCAAGCCCGGTGCCGACGGCGTCGCCCACCGTTCAGGAAGCGTTCGATTGGCTGTTCGAAGCGAACGGGCTCTCCCGCTGATCCATCGGCCCGGCGTTCACGCTTATCGCGGGGCGGGCCCGTTTCCAGACGAACTGGCCCGAAGCGCCTATGCCTGGCGCAGGCGCTATTTGCGCATCGAGCGGGGGACCAACGGGGTTGCCGGTCTGGCGTTGATTGGGTGGGTGCTTCAGGGGTTGCTTGCACGCTGATTGTCCGGGACGCATTCAGGTCGCGCGGCCCGACGAATCCTCAGCCGGTCACGGTCGACTTCAGTTGGCCGCGAAATGCCGAGCAGGGCCATGTTCCTCGACAGCTCGGTAGCCAGAATGCCTATCGCATGTTTGATTCCAGGTTGCCCCGCCACCGCGCCGGCGTAATTCATGGGCCGCCCCACGAACACGAATTTGGCGCCAAGGGCAAGGGCGGCCAGTATGTCGGTGCCTCGGCGAAAGCCGCTGTCGATCATGATGGGGTAGTGATCGCCGCAGGCCGCGACGATCTCAGGCAACACGGTCATGGGGGAGACGCTGCCATCCAGTTGGCGACCGCCATGATTGGACACGATGATGCCGTCGGCACCCGCTTCCCGGGCCTTGACCGCATCGAGCGGGTCAAGAATGCCTTTGACCACCAAGGTGCCTTTCCACTGCTCTCGCATCAGGTTCAAATGTTTCCAGCTCAAGTGATCACGGGCGCCGAAATCGCGCATCACGTTGGCTGACAGGATCGGTGCGCCACGCTTGACCCCGGAGTTTTCGAAATGTGGCATTCCATGCCGCAAGAGGGTCCGCAGCGCGGTGCCTATCAGCCATCGGGGATGCGTGAGGCCTTGCCAGGCCAAATGCAGATCGGGTTTCAACGGCGTGGAAAATCGGGCTCGAATGAGGTTTTCCCGGTTGGCGGACACTGGCACGTCCGCAGTGACCACCAGTGTCTTGAAGCCTGCCCGGCGCACGCGATCCAGAAGCGCCACGATCTTCTCTTCCTCGCCGGGAACGTAGGCCTGGAACCAGGCGTTCGGGTTGGCTTGAACGATCTTTTCCATGGGCATCAGCGAGGAGCCACTCATGATGGCGGGGAGGTTGGCTTCGGCAGCCGCACGTGTCTGGATCAAGTCCCCTTCGAAAGCGGTGAGCCCGCTGATGCCCATCGGGGCAACGCCGAAGGGCGCGCTGTAGCGGTGCCCGAACAGTGGCGTTTCCAGGCTCCGCGCTGAGGTGTCGGTAAACGCGCGCCCTACCCATTGGTAAGCGTCGAAGTCGGAACTGTTGGCGCGAAGGGAGCGTTCGTTCTCCGCGCCGCCGCTGACGTAGGCGAAGATGGGTTTGGGGAGATGTCGGCGCGCCGCGACCTCGAAGTCATCCAGAGAGAGGATGGGTTTGAGGCGTTTGGGTATCCGATAGGTCGCACTGCCATGCGGCACGGTATGGGATGCCAGCGGGTAATCTTGAAGTCGCATCGGAGTGGTCCCCCTTCATTGCTTTCTTGTTGCCGCCATCATAGGGGACTGATCCACCCAGAAAAGTTATTCTTTGTCGATCCAAAGACGAGGATTTCTCATGAAAATCGAGGCCCTGGTTACGCTGCAGGCGACGCTTGAACGAGGGTCCTTCGCGGCCGCCGCAGAGGCGGTGAACCTCTCACCCAGCGCCGTCAGCCTGCAGATCAAGCAGCTTGAGGCGTATTTCGGCCAGTCGCTGTTCGACCGGTCCGGCCGCAGCGTGCGTCCGACGCGATTCGCCTCGCTGCTGGTCAACACGGTGGCGCGCACGCTCGCCGATCTCGACAACCTGCGTGCCCAGCGCTACCCCTCGATGTCGGGCAGGGTGAGGCTGGGGGTCACGGGTTCGGTCCAGACCACCCTGTTGCCCAGAGCCGTCGCGGAACTGCAAAAACGGGCACCCGGCCTGACCCTGCAATTGGAGCGTGCCAATACCCCGGAAATGCTTTCATCGTTGAAGGCGGATCGCCTGGACGCCGCCATTCTCGTCCGACCGCCGGGGGGCGGGTCTGCACGCCTGCATTGGAAGGATCTGCTGTGTGAGCCCATGGTGCTGGTGGTGCCCGCGCAACTGGAAAGTCACGCGCCTGCGGAGTACCTGAAGCGGTATCCGTGGATTCGTCTGGATCGCAAGCTGGTGGTCGGCAGAATGGCCGCCCGGTTCGTCGACCACCTCATCCCCCACTGCGAGGCCCTGCTCGATGTGCCCAGTGCGGACGCCATCATCGCGATGGTGGGTATGGGGCTGGGCGTTTCGGTGCTGCCGCGTCTGCGCAAGGAGCATCTGGTTGCTCATGCCGTGCGGGAGGTCTCGTTCGGCCCTTCGGCGCCGACGCGTCAGTTGTCGATGGTGCGCCGCAAACAGGATTCAGAGAATGCATTGCTCAACACCATCGAACAGGCGTTCGAGCTCGCTTGTCACTAGCGCCCCGCGCGTTGCAACGCGCATGCTGGGCGCGGCCTCACGGATAGAACCCCTGCATCCCAGACGAGTCTGTTCCTCTATCACTTACGGGAAAGCAGCCAATGTCACCGCACCAAAGCCTGATTGTTCTAGCACGGGGAGGGTACGCCGCTCGGGGCGTGCTGTACCTGATCATCGGCATCTTCGCGCTGTTGGCTGCCCAGGATTCGACGAAGCCCAAAGACAGTCACAAAAGCCTGGAAGCCCTGCTAGGTCAGCCGTTTGGCTACTTTCTGGTCGGGCTCGTGGTCGCAGGCTTGCTCGCGTTTGCCGGGTGGCGTGTCTTGCAGGCAACGCGTGATGTCGACCATCACGGCAAGGACTTCAAAGGTTTGATCATCCGCGCCGGTTTACTGGCCGGTGGCCTGGTCAACGGGGCACTGGCCTTTTTTGCGCTAGGCCTGCTCTTGAGCGGCATTGGAAGCTCAGACGATTCCGGCGGGCAAACCAAAGACTGGCTGGCACATCTGCTGTCCTGGAAACATTCGAACCTGCTGGTCTACCTGATCGCGCTCGTCCCGTTCGGTGTCGGCGTCGCGCACATCATCAAGGGCTGGAAGGCGTCATTCGAGAAGTATTTCGAGGCCGACGAAGACGTGATGCGGTACGTGCGTCCGGTTTCCAGGGTCGGGCTGATCGCCCGTGGCGCGGTTTTCATCGAAATCGCCGTGCTCTTGGCCGTCAGCGGCTCCGCTTACGAAGCCGTGGACCCGCCTGGGATGAAGGAAGCCCTCGACGCCTTGCAGAACCTCCCCGCCGGCTGGCTGATTCTGATCGTGATGGCGCTGGGGCTCATCGCCTTTTCGGTCTACAGCTTCGCTGAGGCGTTCTGGCGCAAGATCAATATGGAAGTGCCAGGGATGAAAGGGGCGTAGCGCAGCCAGAGAATCCCGGAGGATGACCCGCCTGGCGGCGCACTCGAATCGCCGCCTTGGGCTCGTGATGTCTGGATGAGCGAGGTCCGCTGTGCGTGCGATGCCGCCCGAGGCCGCGGCTTGAGCCGATCATCCGATCACCCCTGCAAACCCAGTACTGCCCGTCGAACAGCCCTCAATTTGCGGCCTGACACGCCGATAGCCTGAGACTGACCCCTGAGACGGCTTCCCATGTTCAACACAAAAATCAAGCAGCAGCTTCACGCACAGGCCACCGAACTGTCGGAGCTGCGCCAACTGCGCGATGGCCTGAACCGTGAAATGCTGACGCTGACCCTTGACTCGGCGTTTCATATCATCGCCTGCAACGACAGATTTGCGACCACGTTGGGCTACAAGCCGGATCAGTTGATAGGGCGTGCCATGGCTGACATCGTTCCGCAGTACGTGTCCAAGCTGCCGTGTTTTCATAATTTCCGAGCGGCAGTCGCCGCGGGCACGTCCATCAGCGACGACTACCGGTATTTGCATGCTGACGGTTCGCTGATGTGGCTGCATGCCCACTGGCAGCCCATCACGGACGCGGCCGGCCAATTGCGTCATGTGACCGGTTATGCGACGGACATCACTGCCCGCGTTGAAAAGGCATCGGAGAACAGCTCTTTTATCGCGGCGCTGCTCCGCTCGACGGCCGTGATCGAATTCGACCTCTCAGGGCAGGTGCTGGCGGCGAACGATCAGTTCCTTCAAGCCATGGGTTACAACCTGGGGCAGGTCAAAGGCAACCACCACCGTATGTTCTGCAAGCCGCAGGAGACGTCGTCCCAGTCGTACAAGGATTTCTGGCAGAAGCTGAACAAGGGCGAGTTCGTCGGTGGCCGGTTCGAACGCGTCGACAGCCGCGGGCAGACTGTGTGGCTGGAGGCGACCTATAACCCGGTTTATGACACGGAAGGCACGTTGTGCAAGGTCGTGAAGTTCGCAACCGTGGTGTCGGACCAGATCGCCCGTGAGCAGGAGGTCAGCGGGGCAGCCCAGACCGCCTTCGAGATTTCCCGGCAGACCGATGTCAGCGCTCAGCGGGGAGCCGTGGTGGTCAACGATACGATGCACACCATGCGCAAAATCGCGTCGGACATGCAGGCCGCCTCGGGCGGGGTCGAAGCGCTGGGCAAACAATCGTTGCTCATCAGTTCGATCATTCAAACGATCAGCAGCATTGCCCAACAAACCAACTTGCTGGCATTGAATGCCGCAATCGAAGCGGCGCGTGCAGGTGAGCAAGGACGGGGGTTCGCGGTCGTGGCGGACGAGGTACGGCAACTGGCGGGGCGCACCAGTACCGCGACCGAAGAAATCGCATCGGTGGTCTTGCAGAACCAGAAACTGGTGGATGAGACCGTGGCCGAGATGGCAAACAGCAAGTCTCAGGCGGAGCAGGGCCTGGACCTTGCCACCCAGGCAGGGCAGGTCATCGTGGAGATTCAGGACGGCGCCAAGCGGGTGGTCGATGCAGTCGGCAGGTTCGCCAATCAAGTGAGCTAGCCTGCTTCATCAAGCGTTGGCGTCGGGTGACTCGGAGGTCATCGCATGGGCATTCGAGCCCGGCGCCACGTCGGCCTGTGGCTTCGATGGGCGGACTTCTGCGGTACCCAGCCCGCTCAGCGCGGGGCGAGCAGGCGATGAACCGTTGCGTTCAGCTCATTCACCGCGAACGGCTTCAGCAGCAGTTCGGTCTGGCCGCTTTTCAGGGCGATCGCCGGGACGGCATTTTCCACGAAGCCGGAAATGAACAGGACCTTGAGCGAGGGCCGCAACGCCAATGCGGCCACGGCCAGCTCATCGCCACTCATGCCGCCGGGCAATCCGACGTCCGTAATGAGCAGGCGGGTCTGCGGCTCGCTTTCCAGCGCTCGCAACGCTTGCGCGGCGGTCCCGACCTTGGTGACCCGATAACCGATGCCTTCCAGGGACTCGCCCACCAGATCGCGGATGGCGACCTCATCGTCGACGATGAGCAAAGCGGCGTCATTGCCCTGCCCATCGTCTGGGTCAAAGGTGGCCGGACCGACCCCACTGGGGGTGGCGGGGCCATCATGCAGCGGCAGCAGAAGACTGACGGTCGTACCTTCACCCATCACCGATTCGATTCGGGCACCTCCGGCAGACTGCTGGGCAAAGCCATAAACCATCGACAGGCCCAGGCCAGTGCCTGAGCCTAGAGGTTTGGTGGTGAAGAAGGGGTCGAAGGCGCGCTCGAGCACACTTTGGGGCATGCCCGTACCGGTATCCGATACCCGCACCCGCGCATATGGCCCAGTCTCCGGGTTTGCAGCATCTTCCTGAAGAGTCCGGCTGATTTCGATCTGCAACCGTCCCCCCTGAGGCATGGCGTCCCGTGCGTTGATGCACAGGTTCACGATCGCGTTTTCCAGTTGGTGAGCGTCGCAATAGCACAGCACGGCCTCTTCCGGCGTCAGCAGGGTAAGCTCGATGCGCGGCGTGAGGGTCCTGCTGATGAGTTCTTCCATGTCGTGAACCAGCAACCCCAGGTCCACGACGGAACTGGCGAGTGGTTGACGCCGGGCGTAGGCCAGCAATCGGTGCGTCAGCGAGGCCGCGCGGCCGGACGCATTGCGGGCCAGCCCGACGTAGCGAGTCAGATCCTTTCGGCCCTCCTGAGCGATACGCTGCTCCAGCATGTCGAGGCTGCCCGTGATGACCGTCAGCAGGTTGTTGAAATCGTGGGCCAAGCCGCCGGTCAGTTGGCCGACCGCTTCCATCTTCTGGCTTTGCTGCAATTGCGAGCGGACTTGGTCAAGTGCTTCCTGCCGCTCTTTGTAGAGGGTGATGTCCCTTGCAACCGCAAAGTACAAGCCTTGGCGGCGCGCAATGCGCCAGTTCAAGTGCAAGGGTTGACCATTGGCGCGCACGCCTTGGGTATCGAGTTCTGCAATCGGCCCACTACTCAGGTCGCGCAGCGCATCGGACAGTTGCGACGGGGAAATGAAGCTGAAAAAGGCCCCGTCCTTGAGCGCCTGGTGGGTGTGCCCCGTTTCGGCTTGCCAGGCGGGATTCATCGCCACCACAGTGCCCGTATCGGAAAGGGTACAGATCAGGTCGGGGGAGACGTTCCAGATGCCATCTCGCTCCAGCGTGCGGCGTTCGACCTCGTGTTCCAGGCGGTCGTTGACATCGGAAAGGGCATTCAACGTCTTTCGGAACAATGCGCACACCACCGCCATGACGAGGGTCACCAAGGCAAAGCTTGCGCTGCTGAGCCAGGCGGTCCAGCCATCGTTGAAGCCGATTTCACCAATGAAGAAGTAGTGCGCCGTCAGGACAGCCAGCACGCAGCCCAGGGTGGACGGCCCAACGCCGAAGCAGAAGCCGATGAACATCAGGCCAGGGATGAAAAACAAGTACGGCAGGGCGGTGAAGGGAAGCTGAACGCGTAATGCGGCACACAGCATGATGACCAGAACGGTACCCGCGTAGCGTACCAGTGTGTTGGGCTGGGACCGAGCCAGTCGGCGCACCACGTCCGGGGTCCGCGAGAGAATACTGATCAAATGGGGCTCCGTTGGGGCCGGGTCGGAAAGTTCGCAAGCGAGATCGCTGCCGGTCGCTGGCGCCACGCTGTGCAACCCTTGACGTTTATCGGCAGAGCAACCCTCAGCTTTAAGCGGCCCAACCACCCTGGGCGATAGCTTTTCGCTAACCCGATGATGGCAAAGTGCGATTGTATGAAAGGGCGTGTAACGGTAAGCTCACGCTTCAACTGAACCCCTAAGTCCGGTGTTTCCAGCCGTCGTCGCATAGTAGTCACCCTCATGACCCAGTGGAACCTTTCGTCCGAACAAGAACGCGTGCGGCTGGTCGATGTGGACCGTTTGACGGCCGACTTGCAAAGCGGTTCAGACCCGGTGCTCAACGGCATCGTGACGATGGTCGCCGAGCACTTCGGGGTGCCCACCTCTCTGGTCAGTATCATCGAGCGTGACTACCAGGTGTTCAAAGCGCGAGTCGGCATGGAGGCTGAACGGACCTCCCGCGAAGTGTCCTTTTGCGCCCATGGCCTGGGCGAAGAAGCGGTGCTGGAAATATGCGACCCCACCCAAGACCCTCGTTTTGCGCTCAATCCGTTGGTGACAGGCGCTCCCTACATTCGGTACTACGCCGGCGCTCCGCTGAGAGTCAAGTCGGGTCAGACTCTGGGCAGGTTGTGCGTCATTGACCATCAGGCTCACCCTCCGATGGACGAGCAAGGGCGAACCTTGTTGCGCAACGCGGCCAGTGTCGTGGTTGCGAGACTGGAGTCCATTCACCGCGCCCACTACATCGACGCGGTGACGGGTTTACCCAATCGGCAACGTTTCGAATCCGACATCAAGGACACATTTGGCCAGGCCGACCGCATCGCCATGATGATCGAGCCGCTTTCCGCGTCCGGGATGGACAGCCTGGCCAAGGCGCTGGGTGGCGAGTTTTTCACCCGCTTCATGCTGGCGGTCAAAGAGCTGCTGGTTCAGCTATTGCCCGAGGGCGCGCGTCTGTACCGCTCCGGTACGCTGGGCTTTGTCGCATTGCTCGAGGGATCCCCGGCATTGTCTATTTCCCGGTTGAGCGCCGATTTGGTCCAAGCCTTCGCGTGCCCACTGTATAGCGGAAACATCCCGATCTTTTCGGACGTGGGCATCAGCGTACTGGAGCTTGAGCGTGAAATAGACGGGACGACGGATATCCTGCGGCTGATGGCCAGTGTCACCGACGCGGCACGACGCAGCGAACAGCGCTGGCTCAATTACGACCCGTTGATCGACGCCGGTCTGCGCCGCAGCACAGCCCTGCTCAACGCCATTGAAGCAGCGCTCGTTTCTCCCGATCAGTTCAGGTTGGTGTACCAGCCGCGCATCGACCTGGCCAGTGGCCGATGCGTCGCCGTCGAGGCACTTCTGCGATGGACGCATCCCACGTTGGGTGAAGTCAGCCCCGCTGAATTCATTCCGCTGGCTGAATCCACGGCGTCGATTCGTCATATCACCCGCTGGGTCATGCGGCGGGTCTGTGAGCAATTGGCCGCATGGCGGGCTCAAGGCATTGAAATGACGGCATCGCTCAACGTTTCGGCGCTGGACCTGACCGATGGGCGTCTGTTCGATCTATTGGTCGAAGCGCTCCAGGCATTCGACGTGGCACCTCGTTTCATCGAACTGGAGTTCACTGAAAGTGTACTGGTGACCGATTTCCAGGCCGTCCGCGCGCAATTGCAGCGATTCCGCGATCTCGGCGTGGCCATCGGCATCGATGATTTTGGCAGCGGCTACAGCAACTGGGCGTACCTGCGGCAGATTCCCGCGACCAGCGTCAAACTGGACCGCTCGCTGCTGGCGGATCTGCAGCCAGGTAACAGCGAGTGGCACATCATCCGAGGGCTGATCAGCCTGGTGCGGGAGTTGAGCCTGACGGTGGTGGCTGAAGGGGTGGAGACCGAGCTGCACTACCACCTTCTGCGGGGTTGGGGCTGTCAGCAAGGCCAGGGTTACCATTTCGCCAAGCCCTTGTCCCCGACTGACCTTCTTGCCTGGTGGAACGCGGGGCAGTGCGGTCTGGCCCCGCAACGACAGCGCGCGGGCGAGTGTTTGCTCGATAACCTTTGATTTTCTCTTGCTGCCGGTACGCAGTGGAAGGTGCAGGGATTGGGGGATAACCCTCATTGCGAGGCCAGGATCGCGGGACTAGCATGGTTTCGTCCCCCCTGAACTTCGAAGGAGAAGCACATGGTCACCCCTCCAAGCGATGACAAACGGCCGACGCCGGACCGCGCAGAACACAATGCCTTTTTCCCTTCGCCCTATTCGCTGAGCCAGTTCACATCGCCGAAGTCCGACCTCGCTGACGCCAACTACGCCACCCCGTATGTGGGTGGCCGGTGGAAGATCTTGCTCATCGGTGCCGACGAGCGTTACCTGCCGACGGACAACGGGACACTGTTTTCTACGGGTAACCACCCGGTCGAAACCTTGCTTCCGATGTACCACCTCGATAAAGCGGGCTTCGCGTTCGACGTGGCGACGCTGTCTGGCAATCCGGTGAAGTTCGAGTATTGGGCCATGCCCTCCGAAGACACTGAGGTCAAGGATTTCTACACCCGATACAGCGCCCAGTTCAGAACGCCGTTGAAACTGGCGGATGTGATCCAGACGGCCTTGGGCGACGATTCGGATTACATCGGCGTGTTCATCCCTGGCGGTCACGGTGCGCTGATTGGGTTGCCCGCCAGTGAGGATGTGAAGTCCGTTCTGCAGTGGGCGGTGGCCCATGACAAATTCGTGATTTCGCTGTGCCATGGTCCGGCGGCGCTGCTGGCGGCGGGCCTCGGCGAATCGAAGGATTCCTACCCGTTCAGTGGCTACAGGATTTGCGCTTTCCCCGATGCGCTGGACGCAAAAACACCGGATATCGGCTACATGCCTGGGCATCTGACCTGGAAGTTCGGCGAGCGGCTGCAGGCGCTTGGGGTTGAGATCGTCAATCAGGACATCTCCGGGGCCACCCTTAAAGACCGCAAACTATTGACCGGCGACAGCCCCCTGGCTGGAAACAACTTGGGCAAGCTCGCCGCAGACACGTTGTTGAAAGCGGTCGCAGGGGAGTGACTGGCGGACTGGCTGATGCCGCGATGCGCGCTGCACTCGAGATCGAAGCGGCGCGCAACCTGGAGACGATTCAAAAGGCGGTCCGGGGCTTCGCGCAACCGTATGGCTACGACCGCTTCGTGCTGTTTTCCGCCTCCTCAACCGGTGAAGAAGTGATCGAGCGCATCTACTGGGTCGAAGGGGACTGGTTCGACGACGATCAGCCTGTTGATGCTGCGACCTATATCCGCCGTTGCCCTGTCAGCCGCCACATGTTGAATACGCGTGAGGCGTTCTTCTGGAAAAAGGCGCACCGCCAAAGCCCGGCAGACGCACGCTATCAGTTGATCCGTTCCCCATCCGGCCCAGGCGTTCAAGGGCTTCAAGTTCCCGTATTCGGCCCGCAGGGCCTGGAGGGTGCGATGAGTCTGGGGGGTGAGCGAGTGGTCGGGTCGGCGCAAGTGCGCCTGGGTTTGACGAGCGTGGCCACCTCCGCCTTTTTCTCTGCACGACGAATACTGGAAGCCCCCGTCGGAGACTTCGTCAAAAGCCTTACGCGACGAGAGCGTGAAGTGTTGGCCTGGATTGCCGCAGGGCGGCGGCAAGCGGACATTGCCGTGACGCTCGGCTTGTCGGATCGGACGGTAGAGAACCACTTGCGTTCGGCTCGGCGCCGACTGGGCGTCAAGACGACAGCACAAGCCGTCAGCATGGCGATTCGTCACGGAGAGATCGAGAACTAGGAACGACAGGCCGGAGCGATGGCCGGCAGTGTCGCTGTGATGACGGCCCTCTGGACGGCCCATGGCGTTGGAGGGAGACGTCGGCTGACCCACTCACCGCACTGAACCTAGACGCCCTGGCGGTATTCACGCGGCGTGAGGCCGGTGTGGCGTTTGAACACTTGCGCAAAGTGGCTCGGGCTGGCGTAGCCGACGTTGAGTGCAATGTCGAGGATGCTCAGGTCGGATGCCAGGAGTTGCTGGCGCGCCGCGTCCATCCGCAAATGGATGAAATACCGGGAAGGGCTTTGGCCGGTTGCCTTGCTGAACATGCGGCTGAAGTGAGAGACACTCATGCCGGCTTCCGTGGCCAGCCTGTCCAGGCTGAATGCTCTGTCCAACCCCGCTTGCATTGTCGCGACCGCTCTGTGGAGCTTGTAGGCCGGCAAAGCGTTCGTGGGGTCGCGCGGCTGGTCCGTGGTCCGGTAACGGCGGACGAGGTGGACCGCCAAGGCTTGGGCGACACTGTGCAGATACAGCCCGCTGGCGGGCCTGGCGGAGGTCATTTCGCGATGGATGCTCGTCACACATCTGGACACTTCCGGATCTCGTTCGCCCGATACTTCCCGCAGCTTCGTCGCCCTGCCATGACCCGCGCCCAGGTCTCGCGCGGCGAGTTCCAGCAGGTCCTGACCCAGATAGAGATGGATCACTTCAAAGCCCTCTGCACTGCCGGTCTGCCAACGCATTTCATAGGGAACGGGCGACATGGTGAGGAAAAAGTCGTCAGCGGCCACCGCGTTGGCAGTCCATGGTTCATTGCCGACGCGCTCTTCGACGACCGCCGTCCCTGAAAGGACCAGCACCAGCAGGGGTTCTGCGACAGCAGGCACCGTCAGACTCTGACGGGTGCTCAAGTGCCTGAACAGTTGCACCTGCACCTGCGGGCTCACGCTTTGGCCGATCGGCAGGCGAACGGAGGCGGGAAAATAGTCGGGCACTTGGTGGGCCGGCACTCGCTCAGGAGTACTCGAGCTCGGACGCTGCCTGCGCGTGTTCATAGGGTGCTTCCGTAGCCACGAATGAAGGAGCAGCGTAACGGGAGCGAGCGATAAAAAGCAAAATCACGACAGTCTGGCAAAACCGCGCCAGACGCGAGGTGGAGAAGGGAAGAAAGTGCGCCTGTCGACAGTGGCAACCCGCTGCTGGGCCTCTAACAGGAGATGATTATGGCTGCCGATAAGCGTGGTGAGTTTGAAGACCAAGTGGTTCTGGTCACCGGTGCAGCGAGCGGAATCGGTCGCGCCGTGGCGCTGATGCTGCATGAACGTGGCGCCAGGGTAGTGGCCGAAGACAAAAACCCAATGGTCGAAGCATTGGCCAGGCCTGGCCTCATACCGCTGGTTGCGGACATCACCCTCGATGGCGCTGCGCAGAAGGCAGTGGCAACGGCGATCGCCCATTTCGGGCGTCTGGACATACTGGTCAACAACGCTGGGATCATCATCAATAAACGGGTAGTGGACATGACGCGCGATGACTGGGACCGCATCCAGGCGGTCAACGTCACCGCTGCGTTTCTTCATGCTCGTGAAGCCGTCCACGCCATGATCCCGAACCGCAAGGGCGCCATCGTCAACATCGCATCCTACGCGGCTTATCAGGCGTTCCCGACGATCGCGGCCTACGCCGCGTCCAAGGGCGCGTTGGCGCAGCTCACCCGAGCGCTCGCGTTGGAGGCCATCGACCATGGCATACGGGTCAACGCGGTCGGGTCGGGAGACGTGGTCACCAATATCCTCAACGATGTGGTCGAGGACGGTCCGGATTTCCTTGCCCGGCATGGGGAAAAAACGCCCATCAAGCGCGCCGCGCAACCCGAGGAAATCGCCGAGGTGGTCGCTTTTCTCGCCTCCGATCGGGCTTCTTATATCGTGGGGTCGGTGGTCATGGCCGATGGCGGCATGAGCGTTCCCGCCGGGGCGTGAGCAGAGGTCCTTTGCGTGGGAAAGCGGCGAGAGGGCAAGGGCTCGGGGTGCGGTGAAAACGGGTGAGACCGCACCCACAGCTTTTGGACAGAGGAATAGCGTTGCTTGACCGAGCCGCGCTACTGAGAGCCGCCAGGGCGATTTCATCATCGCGCACGGGCGTGTCGGCGTTATCGCAGCGCTGGCAGGTGATCGAAGCCTGGGACGGCCGAGGAAGCACCGTGCGTCAGGCGTTACCCAATGGATAGTGTTGCGACACCCCTTCGTAGAACGCCTTCAACGTCTCGACGAATTCTTCCGCGAGACGCGTCCTGGCGTGCGCCGCTGGCCAGATCACGTAGGTGGGGAAGAGGATGTCCGGTTTGAAGGGCAGGATCGCGATTTCCCGGTGCCGGTAGTCCTCGGCCACCAGCGGGTGGGCGAGGGTGACGCCCATGCCCAGCGCGACCATTTCACAGTTGATGGCGCTGTATTGCGCTTCCACGGCCATCACCCGTTCCACTCGGGCCTCGTCGAATAATTCGTCGACCAACGATCGCGTCCCGTCGCCATGGCAGAGCGAGACGAAGGTTTCGCCCTCGAGGTCGGAAAAGGTGATGTGGGGCTGGCTCGCCAGGCGGTGCGCCGCGGGCACCACGCACACGGCCGGGATCCTTGCCAGCAGTTCGGCCTGTTGGCTGCCGCCGTCTCCGGGGTGAACCACGATGCCGATGTCGCAGAACTGGGATTTGACCCATTGCTCCACTGTCTGGGATGAGTTGACGTGCAGCGAAACGGTGAGTTCGGGGCGCGAGTCGGTGAAGGATTTCAGCACGCGAGGGATGACGCTCAGCCCGGTGGAGGGAACGGCCGCCACACGCAGACGCCCGGTGCCCAGATTGCGAATGTTTTTCGCAGACAGCTTGAGCGAATCCAGTCCCACATACGCCCGCTCGACTTCATGGAAGAAGGCCTGGCCCTCTTGAGTGGGGATCAGGCGCACGCCTGCACGTTTGAACAGGGTCAGGCCCGTGCTGATTTCCAGTTGCGAAATCAGGCGGCTGACATTGGGTTGGGAGGTGTACAGGACCTCCGCTGCCGCTGTCATGGAACCCAGCCTCATGACGCTGCGGAACGCTTCGATCTGCCTCAGGTTCATGCTGTCTCCCATATCAAATATGAATAACTCGCCCGGATATCCGTATTTGACCATATGGAGAGGCTGTCGCAATACTCGAACCCGCAACCCATAGCGCACATGAAGATGCGCCGCCCCGCGATGGATTGGCGGGGAGCATGCGCCGTGCATGCACAGCTTCGGCCCCCTGAAGCGACTGACGCATTGTTCGATCTGCCCCACGCACTTCGGAGATAGTCTGTGAATAGCCTCAATTCGTTCCCCGCTGCACGTCCTCGCCCGCTACCGACCCTGACCTTCGCCGCCGCGCTGGCGCTTACCGCTTCGATGGCTGCGCCTGCGTTCGCCGAGACCACGCTCTATGTGGCCGGCGTGGGTGGCTCCACCGAGCAGATGTACAAGACCCAGGTCATTCCCGCCTTCGAAAAGCAGCACAACGTCAAGGTGGTCTACGTGGCGGGCAATTCGACGGAAACGTTGGCCAAGCTGCAAGCACAGAAGGGGCGTCAGCAGATCAACGTGGCCATGATGGACGACGGTCCGATGTACCAGGCGTTGCAGATGGGCCTGTGTGAAAAGCTCACCAGCGCGCCGGTCTACAACGACCTGTATCCCCTGGCACGGCTGAGCCCCGAAGCGACGGGCATTGGCGTTGTCGCCACCGGTATCGGCTACAACGAGGAAGCGTTCAAGAAGCGCGGCTGGGCGGCCCCCGATTCGTGGGAGAACCTGACCGATCCTCGCTACAAGCAACTGCTGGGCATGCCGCCGGTGACCAACACCTATGGCCTGCATACGCTGGTGGAGATGGCGCGCCTGCGCGGCGGCGGCGAGAAGAATATCGACCCTGGCTTCAAGGCGTTGAAGGATGAGATCGGGCCGAACGTGCTGGCTTGGGTCTCCGCGCCCGGCGAGATGGACGGCATGATGCAGAACGGCGATATCGTCATGGCCGTGTATGGCAGTGGTCGGGCGGTCGCCCTGCAGGGCACCGGCTTTCCGTTGAAGTTCATCTACCCGAAGGAGGGCGGCATCGCGCTTCAAGTCGCCGCGTGCAGTATCACGCCGAACAGCCAGTCCGAACTGGCCCAGGCGTTCATCCAGTACGTGCTGTCGCCCGAAGTCCAGGCGATTCAGGCCAAGGCCAACGGCTTCGCGCCGGTCAACCAGACGGTGCAGTTGTCGCCGGAGGTCGCTGCTCGCATGCCGTACGGACCGGAGAAGGTCAACGCTCTGATCAAAGTGGACTGGGACACCATCAACCAGCAGCGGGCCGAATGGACCACGCGCTGGAACCGTACCGTCGAGCGCTGAGTTCGCTGCCCCAGCGATCTCCCGTTTCTTCCTGAACCCTTTTCTGGAGGCGCAGGTTCGCCTGCGGTACGCCCATGGCATTTCTCACACTGGAAGGCATCGTCAAAACCTACGGCAACTTCAAGGCGATTGACGGCTTGAACCTCGACGTCCGGAAAGGCGAGTTCATCTCGTTGCTGGGCCCCTCCGGTTGCGGCAAGACCACGACCTTGCAATCGATTGCCGGTTTCGTCCAGCCCACCGAGGGGCGAATTGTGCTCGAGGGGCGCGACATCACTCACGTGCGTCCCGAGCAGCGCGGGCTCGGTATCGTGTTTCAGAGTTATGCGCTGTTTCCCCACATGACCGTGGCGCAGAACATCAGCTTCGGTCTGGAAATGCGAGGCGTCGGCAAGTCCGAGCGCAAGACGCGCATCACCGAGGCACTCGAGCTGGTGCGTCTCGGCGGGTTGGGTGAGCGTTATCCCAAGGCGTTGTCGGGCGGCCAGCGTCAGCGTGTGGCGATCGCCAGGGCCTTGGCGATTCGGCCCAACCTGCTGTTGCTCGATGAGCCGATGTCGAACCTGGATGCCAAACTCCGCGAGGAAATGCACATCGAGCTTCGGGCGATCCAGCGCGATCTGGGCATCACCACGATATTGGTGACCCATGATCAGGTCGAAGCCATGACCATGAGCGACCGGATCGCGGTCATGCAGAAGGGGCGGATCGTACAGATCGATACCCCATTCGAAGCCTACGAGCGACCGCACTCACCCTTCGCTTCGGCTTTCCTGGGCAAGACCAACGCCTTCCCCGGCGCGGTGCAATTGCGCAATGCCCGCTGCTGTCATGTGCAAGTGCAGGACACGCTGCTGCACGTCCCTCACGAAGACCGAGCGCTGGGCAACGAGGTGAACGTGTATATCCGCCCGGAAAAAATCCGTCTGGTGCCGCTGGGAAGCGGGCGCCTGGAGGGCCGCATTCGGCTGCGGGTGTTCCTCGGCAACCTCTGGCTGATTGCCGTGGAAAGCCGCCTGGGCCTGGTCCACATGACTCAGCCCAACCTGGGCGGCCCGCCGCCGGAGGAGGGCAGTGAGGTCAGCCTGGACTGGTCGGATGATGACCTGCGACTGCTGGACCGGGAGGTTGCCCATGGCCAGGTATGACGCGGAACGTATCGGTGCCGCGCCGTGGATGCTCAGTGGCCCGGCGCTGCTGGTGTTCATCGTGCTGCTGCTGGCACCGTTGCTGCTGACCGCGGTGCTGTCCTTCAACCTGTTCAGCGACACCGGCGGCGTGATGCCCGCCTACAGCCTGGGCAATTACCTGGAGGTGTTCAAGGACGACTATTTCCACGACATCTTCCTGCGCACGGGAAGCATGGCGTTGGCGGTCACGGTGCTGTGCGTCCTGCTGGGCATTCCGGAGACCATCATTATCGCGCGCATGGCGCCGCGCTGGCGTTCACTGTTTCTGCTGGTGGTGTTGGGGCCGTTGTTGATTTCGGTGGTGGTGCGCACCCTGGGCTGGGCCATCCTGCTGGGCAACAACGGCTTGATCAACGACGCCCTGCAGGCTCTGGGCATTACTGATCAACCAGTGAAGATGCTCTTCACCCAGGTGGGCGTGATCATCGCGCTGACCCACGTTCTGGTGCCGTTCATGGTCATTGCCGTGTGGGCAACCCTGCAGCGGCTGGACGTTCAGGTTGAATGGGCCGGGCTGTCGCTGGGCGCCTCACGGCTGACCGTGTTCCGCCGCATCATCTTGCCGCAAATCATGCCGGGGGTGCTGTCAGGCTCGATCATTGTCTTCGCGCTGGCGGCCTCGGCATTCGCCACCCCCGCGATCATCGGCGGCAGGCGCTTGAAGGTGGTCGCCACGGCAGCCTACGACGAATTTCTGGGCACCCTCAATTGGCCCCTGGGCGCTGCGATCGCCATGCTGCTTCTGGTGGCCAACCTGGTGATCATCCTGGGATGCAGCAAGCTGGCCGAGCGCCGCTTCAAGCACGTATTCGAGTAGACGCCATGCACAAGAACGGATGTTTTTCCCTGCTGTTCCATGTCGCGTTCGTGACATTCATCGTGGCGCCTCTGGTGGTGGTGATGGCGATGGCCTTCACCAGCAAAGGCTACCTGTCACTTCCCACGGATGGCCTTTCGCTGCGCTGGTTCAAGGCGTTGTGGGAGAACCAGGAAATGATCGACGCCTTCGTGCTCTCGATCAAACTGGGGCTGGTGTCGGCGACCCTTGCAGCCCTTCTGGCGATTCCAGCCGCATTGGCGATCAGTCGTTATGACTTTCCCGGGCGCGGCGCGGTGACCGGCTTCCTGCTTTCGCCCCTGATGATCCCCTCGGTGGTGCTGGGCATCGCTTTTCTGCGGTTTTTTTCCCTGGCGCAGATCGGCGGCTCGTTCTGGGCCCTGGCGTTCACTCATGTGGTGGTCGTGCTGCCTTACGCCCTGCGCCTGACCCTGGCTTCCACCATCGGCCTTGAACGTGACATCGAACGGGCCGCGCTGTCGCTGGGTGCCAGCCGTTGGACAGCCTTCTACCGGGTGATCTTCCCGCGCATCCGTACCGGGGTGGTGGGTGGCTGGATGCTTGCGTTCATTCAGAGTTTCGACGAACTGACCATGACGGTGTTCGTCGCGACACCAGGCACCACGACCTTGCCTGTGGCGATGTACAACCAGATTTCCCAGACCATCGACCCGCTGATCACCGCCGTCTCCACGGTGCTGATCGTCGGCACCCTGTTGTTGATGCTGGTCCTCGATCGGCTGGTGGGCCTGGATCGGGTTTTGATCGGAGAAGGCAAATGAGTCATCACGCGAACAACGTCATTCAGTCGGACGTGATCGTGATCGGCGGTGGCCTGGTGGGCACCGCGGTCGCGTACGGGTTGGCGCTCAAAGGTGCCGACACGGTGTTGCTGGATCAGGGCGACGTGGCCTTTCGGGCGTCGCGCGGCAACTTCGGACTGGTCTGGGTACAAGGCAAGGGTCACAACCTCGTCGACTACGCCCGCTGGACCCGCTCCTCCGCGGTTCGCTGGCCGGCCCTTGCCGACGCGTTGCTGGCCGACAGTGGTGTGGATGTCCAACTCAAGCAACCCGGCGGCTTTCACATGTGCTTCAGCGATGAGGAGTTGAGCGAGCGGCAGGCGCGTTTGCAAACGCTGCATGACGCGCTGGGCGACTACCCCTTCGAAATGCTCGATGCCGCCGAACTGAAAGCGCGCTTGCCGCTGATCGGGCCGGCGGTCGTCGGCGCCAGCTACACCCCACAAGACGGACACGTCAACCCGTTGAAACTGCTGCGTGCGCTGCACGGAGCCGCGCAGACGCGAGGCGTTCGCTATCACAGTGACGTTGCGGTCGGCAGAATCGAATACGGGTCCGGGGAATTCCGCGTGACGGCAGGCGAGCGCCGCTACGTGGCCGGCAAAGTCGTCCTCGCCGCCGGGCTGGGCAATCCGCACCTTGCCCGCCAAGTGGGGCTGCATGCGCCGGTGGCGCCCAACCGTGGGCAGGTGCTGATCAGCGAGCGGGTCCGGCCCTTCCTCGACTATCCCACGATCAACGTCAGGCAGACCGACGAGGGCACCGTCCAGTTGGGCGACTCGATGGAAGAAGCCGGTTTCGACGACCTGACGTCGACCGAAGTCCTGGCGACGATCGCTCGACGCGGCGTCTCCACCTTTCCGCTGCTGCGCGACGTCCGGTTGATCCGGGCCTGGGGTGCTCTGCGGGTGATGAGTCCGGATGGCTTTCCGATCTATCAGCAATCCCCCACCCAGCCAGGCGCGTTCGTGGTGACTTGTCACAGCGGCGTGACGCTGGCGGCCGCTCACGCGCTGCGCATCGCGCCCTGGATTCTCGGCGCCAGCATGCCCGATGAACTGGGTGTGTTTGCCGGCGAGCGCTTCTTGACTGACAAGGTGTTTACCCATGCGCACTGAACCATTGTTTCAACCGATAAAAAGCGAGGTCGGGGTCGCCCGGACAGTGGGCCTGACGTTCAATGACCAACCGCTGAACGTGCCCGCAGGCCTGTCGGTCGCTGCGGCTCTGTTGATGTCCGGCATCGAGCGTTTTCGCGCGACACCGGTGAGCGAGTCGCCCCGCGCGCCTTACTGCATGATGGGTGTGTGCTTCGAATGTCTGGTGGAAATCGACGGCGTGCCGAACCGTCAGAGCTGTCTGGTGGAAGTGGCCGAGGGCATGCGCATTCGCTCGCAGGAAGGCGCCCGCGATCTGGTTTACCCACTTGCCAGCGTCCAGAGCGTCGAGGTGCACTCATGAATCACCGAACTGTCGATGTCATCGTCATCGGGGCCGGGCCTGCCGGTATGTCGGGATCGGTTGCCCTGGCCAAGGCCGGCTTGCAAGTGTTGTTGCTCGACGAGCAGACCAGCCCCGGCGGACAGATCTACCGAGGCATCTCGCTGGCACCCCTGGCGCGTCGCGACCTGCTCGGCCCGGATTATGCGCGAGGCAATGAGCTGGCCCAGGCGCTGGCTGCCTCGAGCGTGCAATACGAAACAGGCGCCTCGGTGTGGCAGGTCACGCGGGAGCACGAGGTCAGCTACCTGCGCGACGGACGATTGCACACGGTGAAGGGCAAAGCGGTGCTGTTGGCCACCGGCGCAATGGAGCGACCGTTTCCGATCCCAGGCTGGACGCTTCCCGGCGTGATGACCGCCGGCGCTGCGCAGATCCTCCTCAAGAGCGCTGGGCTGGCCCCGAACGAGCCTGTGGTGCTCGCAGGCTGCGGCCCGCTTCTGTATCTGCTGGGCTGGCAGTACCTGCGGGCCGGGGTGCCGATCAAAGCGATCATCGATACCACCCGGCGCGAAGATTATTGGCACGCGCGCCGCCATCTGTTCGCCGCGCTGCGGGCCTGGCCTTATCTGCGCAAGGGGTTGGAACTGATGCGCAGCCTGCATGCCGCGGGCATCGCTCACCATACCGGCGCCACCCAGTTGGCCGTGGAGGGCGAAGAGGCCGCCTGCGCGGTGACGTTCACCGTCTCCGGCACGGCGCTGCGCATTCCGACGCGTTGCGTTCTGCTTCACCAGGGCGTGGTTCCGAATATTCAATTCAGCCAGTCGCTTCGCGCACGCCATGACTGGAATGCCGCCCAGCTCTGCTTCACACCGGTTGCCGACGAATGGGGCGAGCTGGACGTGCCGGGTGTGTACGTCGCAGGCGATGGGGCGGGCATCGGTGGGGCCCAGGTCGCAGCGCTGCAAGGGGAGTGGGTGGCGCTGGGCATCGCCAACCGGCTGGGGATCCTGGGCAAACAGGCGCGGGATGAGAAGGCTGCCCCGTTGCGGTCCAGGCTGGAAGCGAACCTGAGGATCAGGCCATTCCTCGATGCGCTGTATCGTCCCAAGGATGAAAACCGCATTCCTGCCGACAACGTCGTGGTGTGCCGCTGCGAGGAACTGACCGCCGGGGAGATCCGTCAGTTTGTCGCCTTAGGGTGCACGGGCCCGAACCAGGCCAAATCCTTTGGGCGTTGCGGGATGGGGCCGTGCCAGGGCCGCCTGTGCGGGCTGACCGTTACCGAAGTGATCGCCAAAGCCCGCGGCGTTTCGGCGTTCGAAGTCGGTTACTACCGCATTCGCCCGCCCATCAAACCCATTACGCTGGGGGAACTGGCCGGTGAATGAGTCCAGGCAACTGCACAGCGAGGTGCTGGTCGTTGGGGGGGGCATCCATGGGTTGAGCACGGCCTTCCATCTGGCGAAAAGCGGCGTCCGGGTGACGGTGCTGGAAGCTGAGTATTGCGCCCGCCACGCGTCGGGCGTGAATGCCGGGGGCGTACGAACACTGGGGCGGCACACGGCAGAGATCCCCTTGGCACTCGCATCCCGCGCGCTGTGGCATGAGCTGCCCAGCGTATTGGGCGATGACGGCGGTTTTGTGCCCAGCGGTCAGTTGAAGCTCGCTGAAACCCCGGCCGAGTTGCAGGAGTGCCGGGAGCGTGTGCAGCACTTGCAGAGCCTGGGCTTCGATCATGAGGTGCTGATTGGCGCCGACGATGTATTCGAGCTTGTGCCTTCCGTGGCGCGGCATGTCGTCGGAGGGATCTGGGTCAAGGATGACGGGTACGCGACGCCGTTCAGGACCGTCACCGCCTTTCGTCATGCCGCAGAGCGCCTCGGCGTGATCATCCACGAGGCCACCCCGGCTCGGACCATTGAGCAGCGGGCAGGGCGGTGGCAGGTCACGACCCCTCGGGGCACGTTCGCCGCCGATCATCTGGTGATCGCCGCAGGCGCCTGGGGGCGTGAGTTGGCCGAGCAGGTGGGTGAGACGGTGCCGGGTCGTCCCGAGGGGCTGATGCTGATGGTCACTCACCGGGTCGCGCCGTTTTGCGCGCCGGTGCTGGGGGCGACGGGACGAGCCCTGTCGTTCAAGCAATTTGCCAATGGCACTGTCGTGATCGGCGGGAAGCTCATCGGAACACTGGATTTTTCAGCGCGGCACGGGGAAGTCGACATGACGCGCCTTGGCACCAGTGCTCGCACCGTGACCGACCTGTTTCCCCACCTCAGACACCTGGGTGTCAACCGGGTCTGGGCGGGGGTGGAAGCCTTCACCCAGGACGACCTGCCCGTGATCGGTGCCAGCCGCAAAGCCAGCAACCTGAGCTATTCGTTCGGCTTCTGCGGCAGCGGTTTCCAAATGGGGCCAGGGGTCGGCAAGCGCCTGGCGCAACAGATTCTCGGCGAGCATTCGCCTCTCTCTCTCGATGCATTCGCCATCGACCGCTTTCACCCGACTGCCGACGCCGCTGCGTCGCACCTGCTGCCACCCTCCAACGTTCTGCACCATTAAGGAGTTCACATGCTGGAAATAACCCGCGTCGAGACCAACCAACGCATGAGCCGTGTCGTGCAATGCAACGGCTTCACATTCGTCGGCGGCCAGACGGCCAACGATCGCAGCCTCGATATCAAAGGGCAAACGGCCCAAGTGCTCGAAAAGATCGATGGCTACCTGGCCAAGGTCGGTCTGGACAAGACCCGTATTCTCAGTGCCCAGGTCTGGCTTTCGGACATTCAGGCCAACTTCGCCGGCATGAATGAAGTCTGGGACGCCTGGGCGCCGGAAGGCCAGGCACCTGCCCGGGCCACGGTGGAGTCACGGCTGGCGGCGCCCGAATTGCTGGTCGAGATCACCGTCATCGCGGCAGGCTAAAAAGTTGCAGGGGGCGAATGGTCCAGCCCCGCGTGTCCGCCCATCGACGGGTTGCAGAAACAAGGTTTTTGCGCCTGTCGATGGGTCAAGGGACGCCTGATTAACTGTTCACCTCATCGCCCGGAGATTGGGGAATGACCCGGATATGGGTCAGCCCCAGCACCGCTGCCTGGCCCAGGATTTCGTCTGGGGTCGCATCGGCATTGGGCATCACCAGGCTGTTTTCAGCATCCCCAAAGTGAAGTTCCAACAGATGCATCGCGGCTTCGTGAGGTGCCAGTCGTGGCGCCTTCAGCTCAAGTCGATGATTGTGTGGAATACCGTTACAGTCGTATTCTAGGGTGTAGGTGTACATGGCGAAGTCCTCGGTAAGTGTCAGCGTGAGTGATCATCCTGACCTGCTGGTCAGCTTTTGGTTCGCCCAAACTGCTCTTCCGAAGCCAGACCTTTTGTGCGGCCCCCCTTCGCTTGAGGTGAATCATGCACGATCCATTCGAACTCACCCGCTTCGTCGACGCCCAGCAGCCCGTCTTCGACCGGGTCATGGTCGAGCTGCACGCAGGGCGCAAGACCAGCCACTGGATGTGGTTCATCTTTCCTCAATTACAGGGCTTGGGCCGCAGCGAAATCGCGCAACGGTTTTCGATTTCCGGCGCCGATGAAGCTCAGGCATACCTGCGTCACCCTTGCCTGGGGCCGCGCCTTGAGCGCTGTGTCAAAGCGCTGCTTGAGCACCGCGACAAGACCGCACGACAGATATTGGGAGCGCCGGACGACCTCAAGCTTCACTCCAGCCTGACCTTGTTCGCCTGGGTCAGCGACGAAGCGCCTCTGTACAAACAGGCCCTCGACCAGTTTTTTGCAGGCAAGCCCGACGATAAAACCCTGGCCATGCTCGGGCAGCCGTTCCGCTCCCGCTGATCGGGCGCTCAGGTCGATCAGCCAACCCGGAAAATGGACAGAAACGGGCTCGCTTGTCCAAATCGCTGAACGTTTCAGAGAACCTCCAAGTCGTACCAGCAAGATGCAGCTCACTGCGCACATTGTCTGATTACCGTGAGGTCACCCCATGAACGCCAATGCTCCCCGTCCCATCGAGCGACATACCCTTTCGTTTACCCTGAACGGCGATTCGAAGCAGTTGAACATTCCGCCATGGCTGACGCTGCTCGACGTGCTCAGGGACGAGTTGAATCTGACCGGCACGAAAAAAGGCTGTGACCACGGCCAATGCGGCGCCTGTACGGTGCTGCGGGATGGCAAGCGGGTCAACGCTTGCCTGACCTTGGCAGTGATGTGCGACGGTGCCGAAATCACCACGGTGGAAGGGCTCGCGACGGGCGACGAGTTGCACCCCATGCAGCGGGCCTTCATCAAACACGACGCTTTTCAATGTGGCTATTGCACCCCGGGTCAGCTGTGCTCGGCCGTGGGGCTGGCCCGTGAGGGGCGCGGCACTGATCGTGACCAGATCAAAGAATTGATGAGCGGCAACCTGTGTCGCTGTGGCGCCTACAGCAACATCATCGCCGCCGTCGAGGAAGGCTTGATGGCGAGCCGTGACGAGCAAGTCGAAGGAGGGACACAGCCATGATGCCTTTCAGCTATTCACGGCCGCAGAATGTCAGTGAGGCCGTCAAGCTGGCCGATGCCAGCAGCCGATACATCGCGGGCGGGACCAACCTCGTCGACCTGATGAAAGAGAACGTCGTTCGCCCAGAGCGGTTGATCGACATCACTGGGCTGGACCTGAACGAGGTCGAGCCGCTTCCCGACGGTGGGCTCAGAATTGGCGCACTGGTCAGCAATGCGGATCTGGCGTGGCACCCGTTGATCGAACAGCGCTATCCGCTGTTGTCCAAGGCGATTCTCGCCGGAGCATCTGCACAGCTTCGGAACATGGCTAGCACCGGCGGCAACCTGCTGCAACGCACTCGCTGCTACTACTTCTACGACACCGGCACGCCCTGCAACAAGCGGGAGCCGGGCAGCGGTTGTCCGGCGCGTTCGGGGCTCAATCGTATTCACGCAATCCTGGGGGCCAGCGATGCGTGTGTCGCCACTCACCCGTCCGACATGTGCGTGGCGCTTGCCGCGCTGGAAGCGGTGGTGCATGTGCAAGGCAAGGCCGGTGAGCGGCGCATCGAGTTCGCCGACTTCCACCGTCTGCCTGCAGATGCGCCGCAGCGTGACAATCAGTTGGCGGACGATGAACTGGTGACCCACATCGAATTGCCTGCGCCGCGGTTCGACGCCCATTACCAATACCTGAAAATCCGCGACCGTGCGTCCTATGCCTTTGCGCTGGTGTCGGTGGCAGCGGGGCTGGAGCTCAAGGGCGACGTCATCAGCGACGCCAGGCTTGCATTAGGGGGCGTTGCCCACAAACCCTGGCGCGACAAAGCCGTGGAAGCGCTGCTCATCGGCAAGCCGGTCTCCCATGAAACCTTTACGGCCGCGGCCGACCTGCTGCTGCGCGACGCACAGCCGCTGACCCACAACGCGTTCAAGATCAAGCTGGCCCATCGCGCAGTGATCAGGGCCCTGAGCGACGCAGCCATTGGAGGACATGCCGGATGAATACTTTCAAGGCGGTGACAGGCCAACCGATGGATCGGGTCGACGGCGTGGCCAAGGTCACGGGTCAAGCTCGCTATGCCGGCGAGTACCCTGAACAGGGCCTGCTGTATGGCAGCGTGGTGTCCAGCACCATCGCCAGCGGCCGTGTGGTTCAGATCGACACCGACGAGGCGCTGAGCGTGCCAGGTGTGCTGCTGGTGCTGGACCATCGCAATCGGCCGCGGCTTTCCAGTTACGACGATGACTACAGCGACGCCGACTCGGCGGAGGGTTCGCCCTTTCGCCCGCTGTACAACGACCGCGTGCTCTACAGCGGCCAGCCCTTGGCGTTGGTGGTGGCGCAGACGCAGGAAATCGCCCGGTACGCCGGATCACTGGTGCATATCCGCTATGAGGAGGACGCCCACCAGACCGATCTGGGCGCAGCGTTGGACGCGTCCCATGAGGCGCCGGCCGAAACGCCAGAACCGCGTGGCGACTTCGCGCAGGGTTACGCCGAGTCGGCCACTCAAGTGGATGTCACCTACACCACCCCGGTCGAGCACCATAACCCGATGGAACCTCACGCCTCGACGGTGTTTTACCGGCCGGACGGCAGCTTGGAGATTCACGACAAGACCCAAGGAACGCAAAATTGCCAGGACTACCTGCATAAGATCTTTGACGTGCCCAAGGACAAGATCCGAATCCTCGCGGCATTTGTCGGCGGGGCTTTCGGTTCCGGCTTGCGTCCGCAGTACCAGTTACCGCTGGCCGTCATGGCAGCGCTGACCCTCAAACGCTCAGTGCGCGTGACCTTGACCCGGCAGCAAATGTTCACCTTTGGCTACCGGCCGCGCACGTCCCAGCGGTTGCGTTTGGGCGCGGACGGTGAGGGCCGACTGCTTGCCATCGGGCACGACGCTATTGGCCAGACGTCGCGCTTCGAGGATTTCACCGAACACCTCGTCGAGTGGAGTGGCATGCTCTACCGCTGTGACAACGTTGCGTTGAGCTACCGACTGGTGCCGCTGGACGTCTACACCCCATTGGACATGCGTGCGCCGGGGGCGGCGTCAGGGGTGATTGCGCTCGAAGGTGCGTTGGACGAATTGGCGTGTGCGGCGGGTATTGACCCGGTGGCGCTGCGACGCATCAATTTCGCCGACAGCAACGGTAATGAAGGCAAGCCGTATTCGAGCAAGGCGTTGTTGGAGTGCTACGACCAAGGCGCCGAGCGTTTTGGCTGGAGCAAACGCAACCCGGTGCCGCGCAGCATGCGCGAAGGCAAGGAACTGGTCGGGTGGGGCATGGCCGGTGGCGTGTGGGAAGCGATGCAGATGAAGGCCAGTGCGAAGGCCAGCATCGACGCTTCCGGCAAGCTGACCGTCAGCAGTGCCACCACCGATATCGGCACTGGCACCTACACCGTCATGACGCAGATTGCCGCTGACGCGGTGGGTGTCCTGCCTTCCGACGTGACGTTCCTGCTGGGCGACTCTTCATTGCCCACCGCGCCATTGCAAGGCGGGTCGTTTACGGTCTCGTCGGTCGGTTCGGCTGTCAGGCAAGCTTGTCTCATCCTGCGCACCCAAATACTGGAAGCGTTGCGCAAGTCCCATCCGGACGTTGCCGATGTGCCTGTGGAAAGGGTTCGTTTCGGTGACGGGCACGTGCTGGTTGAGGATCGGCGATTCTCCATTGCCGAGGTGGTTGCCGGATGCGAAGGCGCTGCATTGCAAGCGCAGGTCGACGCTGAGCCCAGCGCCAAACGCAGCAGTTTCTCCACGGCGACCCATTCGGCGGTGTTCGTCGAGGTCCGGGTGGACGAAGCCCTGGGCACGGTCAGGGTCAGCCGGGTGGTCAGTGCGGTAGCGGCCGGTCGAGTCATCAACCCGAAAACCGCCCGCAGCCAATTGCTCGGCGGGGTGGTGTGGGGACTGGGCATGGCGCTCCAGGAGGAGACGCTGACGGACCACGGCTTGGGGCGTTTCATGAACCACAGCCTGGCGGAATACCACGTGCCGGTTCACGCTGACATCGGCGACATCGACGCATTCTTCGTCGAGGAACACGACGATGTGGTCAATGAATTGGGCTCCAAAGGCGTCGGGGAGATCGGCATCGTCGGCGTCGCAGCGGCGGTGTCCAATGCGGTCTATCACGCCACCGGCAAGCGCGTGCGTGACTTCCCCATCACCCTCGACAAACTCCTCTGATTGAACAGCGGGACGCGCCGTAGCCCGCTCTGATCTCAACGTTCGCCTGGGTTCTCCAGGCGAACGTCGTTTTGTCTGCCCCGCTCCCGGCCTCGGCCCGCTTTGCGCGTCATGGCTCAAATACCCCGTCGCCCGGCCGATACCCTGACATTACCCTTTCGCGCGCCTGCCCAGTGATGTCACCCCATGCCTGATAATGCCCCTCCTGCCCCCGAACCGGTGCGCCGCTCCAGCGTGTCGGTCATCCGTGCCTCACTGTTCAAATTTGTCGGTTTGCTGACCGTGGTGTTTTTTCTCGCGGGTTATCTGCTTTTGTACCTGGCACATGACCTCAATCGCACAGAGGAGTCCGAGAGCGCCTTCTACACCCAGAAAGCGATGCAAGCGCTGGAAAAGTCCATCGGTACTGTCGTCAAGGATTACGCATTCTGGGGCGATACTTACAAGCACCTGCACCTTTCCATCGATACGGATTGGGCTTTCGTGCGGCAGAACCTGGGGCCGACCCTTTATACCGACTACGGCTATCAGGGCATATTTGTCGTCGACGCAGCGGACCGCACCGCCTATTCGGTAGTCGATGGCGAAATGAAGGCTACCGATGCTTCGCTTTGGCTCAAGGAGGCGTTGCCTGACCTCTTGGCTCAGGCCCGGGCCGGTGCAGAAACGGAAACGCCCACGACACGCTACGTTGGCATCGACGGACGCCCCGCGGTGGTGGCGGCTGCCGCGATCACCCCCGGCACGGACCCGACGGTGACGGCCGATGACGGGTTGGCGTCGGTATTGATCTTTGTCGAAGTCCTCGAAGACCCCCGGCTGGAAACGCTGGGCAAGGATTACGGTGTCGATGCACTGCGCCTCGCGACCCCTGACGAGGTCAGCGGCCGCTCCGTTCTGGCACTAGGCGAGAACGGAACGGCGGGCAGCTTGCACTGGGAACCGCCCAAACCCGGCGAACGGCTGCTGAGCATGGGCTTGCCCTTGATCGGTATCGCCGCGTTGCTGGTGTGCCTGATGGCTTGGGCCATCTTGCGCCGAACCACCGTCAGTGCCCGCGCGCTCGATGCCAGTTACGACTCTCTGCAGCGCAGTCAATCGGCGCTGGCAATCAGCGAAGCGCGCTTTCGCGACGTCGTCGAAGCCAGTTCCGATTGGGTCTGGGAGATAGACCGGCAGGGGCGATTCACCTATTTGTCCGAGCGGTTCGAGGGGGTTATGGGCCTGTCCAGGCAAGACTGGCTCGGCGCCCCGATGGACCAATTGCTGTGCACCGAGCTGGGAACGGTGACGCAATGGCTGAGCCTTCCCAATCGTCGCCCGGACATCAGCGTCCAGTGCCGGGGCGTCGATCCCGCGGGGCAGCAGCGGATCACGCGCCTGTCGGCCCGCGCCATGTCTGACCTGGGCTTCCGCGGCACCGCAACCGATGTCACCGAAGAAGTCGAATCGCGTCGGCGCATCGAGTTTCTGTCCCAGCACGATGCCCTGACAGGGCTGCCCAACAGGACGCGACTCAGGGAATACCTCGACGGCAAGCTCAAGAGTCAGCCAACGGTCGAGCGGCCGCTGGTCATGCTCAGCCTGGACCTGGATCGTTTCAAACCGGTCAATGACCTGCTGGGCCATGCCGCGGGTGACGCCGTGCTTCACGAAATCTCCAGCCGTCTGGCCCAGCGAGTGCGCCATGGAGATCTGGTAGCACGGATCGGAGGGGATGAGTTTGTGCTGATCCTGAGCGACTTGAAGGGCCAGGAGGAGGTGGAAAGCTTGTGCCAGCGCCTGATCGAGTCCATCGAGAGCCCGATTCAGGTTGGCGAGCAGGAAGTGTTCGTCAGTGCCAGCATCGGCATTGCCATGGCACCCGCTGACGCCAGCGAGGCGACCGAGCTGTTGCGTTACGCCGACATTGCGCTGTACGAGGCCAAGTCCGGAGGCCGTAATACGTGGCGGTTCTACGCAGGCGACATGAACTCGAAAATCGTCGAACGCCGCCGCCTGGAAAGTGACCTGCGCTTCGCGATCAAGCATGGCGAACTGCGCTTGCATTTTCAGCCGCGCTTCCGCATCGCTGACGGGAAAATGGTCGGGGCTGAGGCCTTGGTGCGCTGGCAGCATCCGGAGCGGGGATTGATTTCCCCCGACACCTTCATTCCTATTGCCGAAGAGTCCGGCTTGATTCTTGCGCTGAGCAACTGGGTCATGGAGAGCGCTTTTCGATATGCCGCCCGTTGGCCCGAGCCCCTGTTCGTATCGGTCAACCTTTCGACCACCGAATTCAAACGCGGCCATCTGGTGGAGCGCGTGCAACAGGCGCTACAGCTCTCGGGCATCGAACCCGGTCGCGTGGAGCTCGAAATCACCGAAAGCGTCATGCTGGAAGATGCGCAGGGTGCGTTGGACATCATGCGGACCCTGAAACGCCTGGGCATTCGCATCGCCATGGACGATTTCGGGACCGGCTATTCCTCACTGAGTTACCTGCGCACATTCCCGTTCGACGGCTTGAAGATCGACCGCAGTTTCCTCTCGCGACTGGGCGCGACCGAGGATGACCGTGCGGTGATCGAGGCGATCGTCGGGTTGGGTCACGCCTTGTCGCTCACCGTCACCGCCGAAGGCATCGAAACCCAGGAGCACCTGGCGTTGCTCAAGTCGGTGCTCTGCGACGAAGGCCAAGGCTATTTCCTCAGCCGACCCCTGGACGTCGAAGGCTTCAGCGCTCTGGTTCGCGTCACCGAGGGCATCGCAGGCACCGAGCCGCTCTGATGCCGGCGTGTGGCGTGCCATCAA
This sequence comes from Pseudomonas sp. GD03842, assembly GCF_029841165.1. Classification (NCBI taxonomy): domain Bacteria; kingdom Pseudomonadati; phylum Pseudomonadota; class Gammaproteobacteria; order Pseudomonadales; family Pseudomonadaceae; genus Pseudomonas; species Pseudomonas sp. GD03842. The sequence continues at coordinate 175,544 of NZ_JAOCEA010000006.1, forward strand.
ATGGTCGGAAGCCCAGCGCGGGCATGCTGATCCATCGCTGCGCGCCCGACGCATGTTCAGCCTGGGATGATGTGCCCAAGCGCCAGGCTGGCGATCTGCGCGGTCGCCAGTAGACGCGCCAGGCTCTGTCCATGGCGGGCGCTGGCAGAAAGCCCGGCCATGGTGGTGGCGACGAAGTCCGTGACGCGGTCGGCTTCTTCGGGGAACTGCTGGGCGATGCGCTCGCGAATGAAGGCGAGTGCCGAGACATGAAAACCGCAGGCGGCTTCGCGCGCTTCCAGATCGATGCAATGTGTCCCTTGAAGTACCAGGCAGCCGGCGGCCGTGGAATCAGCGGCATAGCCGCGGGCGGCCTCCTCCAGAAGCAGCCCGAGCGATACCGCCAATGGTCGATCGGCGCCGAGAATCTCCGACAGCGGTAGCGCACCGGTCAGTGCGTAACGGTCCAGAACCCGCTCGTATAACTTCGCCTTGCTGCCGAAAGCCGCGTAAAAGCTGGGCGGGTTGATGCCCAGCGCCTGGGTCAGGTCGGCGACGCTGACCGCATCGTACCCCTTGGCATGGAACAGACGCTGCGCAGTGACGATGGCGTCGTCCGGGTCGAAGCGCCTGGGACGTCCGCGAGCGCGAGGATTATTTGTAGTCGACATTACATAATTCCTTGACAGCTGAAATATTGATAATTGTATCATCCCCTACATTAATCAGGAGGTGAGAAACATGTCAGCGTTCAAAGGCAAGTCAGTGTTGGTTCTGGGTGGCAGCCGGGGAATCGGGGCGGCCATCGTACGGCGCTTCGTCGAAGAGGGCGCCAATGTAGCGTTTACCTACTCGGGTTCTCCGGAGGCGGCGCATCGGCTGGCCTCCGAAACCGGCAGCAAGGCCTACGTCGCTGACAGCGCTGACCGCGATGCAGTCATCGCTCGGGTTCGGGACAGCGGTCCGCTGGACGTGCTGGTCGTCAATTCCGGCATCGCCATCTTTGGCGATGCGCTGGAACAGGACCCAGATGCCATTGACCGGCTGCTGCGCATCAACGTCCATGCGCCGTATCACGCGTCGGTCGAAGCAGCGCGGAGCATGCCCGACGGTGGACGGATCATCGTGATCGGATCGGTGAATGGAGATCGCATGCCCATCCCCGGCATGGCGTCCTATGCAGTGAGCAAATCAGCCTTGCAAGGTTTGGCACGAGGGCTGGCGCGGGACTTCGGCCCACGGGGTATAACAATCAACATCGTGCAACCGGGGCCCATCGACACCGATGCAAACCCCGCTGACGGTCCGATGAAAGACCTGATGCACAGCTTCATGGCAATCAAACGGCATGGCCGCCCCGAGGAGGTTGCCGGGATGGTCGCCTGGTTGGCCGGCCCCGAAGCCAGCTTCGTCACGGGCGCCATGCACACGATCGACGGTGCCTTTGGCGCCTGACTGATCCACCCGGCACACTGTGCGCACGACGTCTTTGGCGCCTAGGCACCGCGAAAGCGCAGGGCTCGGGCTCGGGCTCACCCGCGAGGCATTGAGTACGCGGGACGGGTCATGCCGTGGCAGCTTGGTTTGAGGGCGCGGGGTGTGCCGCCAACGAACAAGCGGCAAACGTTTTGATTCATCCCTGCAACACCGATGGAATTGCCGTCAACCCCACGCGGTCTATTCGCAGTAAGCCATCTGCGAGCAGGCCGCGGCGTCAGGAGGTGCCTGAGAGGGTGCGCCACGCTCTGCTCGCCCAATCAGCATCATATAAGGGGAAGAACGTGGACTTGCTCTTTCTGGGAACCAGCGCGGGCGTACCGACCCGTGTGCGAAACGTCAGCGGTACAGCGGTCATCGAATCGACGGGCAAGAACTGGTGCCTGATCGATTGCGGCGAGGCCACCCAGCACCGCTTGCTGCGCACGTCGCTATCGCTCAATTCGCTGCGCGGGATCTTCATCACGCATGTCCATGGCGATCATTGTTTTGGCCTCCACGGCCTGCTGACCACCGCCAGCATGTCGGGGCGCACCGAGGCGCTGGATGTGGTGTTGCCGCAGGCGCTGCACGACTGGGTGCGTCAAGGGCTCGACGTCACGGGCTCGCATCTGGGTTTCGAACTTCGCTTGCAAGCGGCGGAGACCTTCGAAGGCTGCCAGGCGGGTAACCTCCAGGTGACCGCGGTGGCGCTGTCCCACCGGGTCCCGTGCCATGGCTATGTCTTCGATGAGATCAACCACGCCGTACGCCTGGACACACAGCGCCTGGAAAGTGAGGCCGTTCCACGCGGCGAGCTGTGGGGAGAGCTCGCCCATGGTCGTGATGTCGAGCATGAAGGGCGGACATTGTTCGCCAAGGATTACGCCCAGGATACCTCGCCCGCACGTCGCGTCATCGTGTGTGGAGATAATGACACCCCTGAATTGCTCGAGGATGTGGCGCAGGGCGCTGACGTGCTCGTGCACGAGGCCACCTTCACCGAAGCCTTGGCCAAGGGGCGAGAAAACTACGGGCACAGCACCGCGGCCTCCGTGGCACGCTTCGCCGAAGAGGCCGGGGTCAAGAACCTGGTCTTGACGCACTTCAGCGCACGCTATCAGGACAACCCAGAACGCAGCCCCTCGATCGAGGACATCCATGCCGAAGCGCAACAGAGTTTCAATGGCGAGCTCATTCTGGCCCGGGACCTAAGGCGTTATCACTTGGCACGGGAGGGGAGGCTCACGTGGCTTCCGGATTCCGTTCGCACCACGCCCAACGACGTCTAGACGATTTGACCCCACGAGCCCCGATGAACAGCGTTCGGCGGGGAACTTCGAATGTGTAACGGAGGATTGATCATGCAGCCCGAAACCGAAGGTCTGGAAGAGCAGGGCCCGAGCCGTGTCCCTTTCATCAACGACCCCGAAAAGCCCACCTCGAAATCGACCAATGAAAACGATGAGCCGGTCGATGACAGCGAGGAATAGGCGGGATACGCCAGGCAGAGCCGCTGCTTTATTTTTCGGCATGAGGAAGCGCGAATCGTGCTTCCCTTGCCGTGAGCGGTTCAGTTGATCAGGGTAATCGAGCCGAGGAGGATCGCGGTGACCAGCATCACGAAGACAGTACCGATTGTCCACTTCAGCGATACTCGCTGGTTGTCGCCGTAGTCGATATCGAGCAGACCGCACAGCAGGTAGGTCGAGGCGACCAGTGGGCTGAGCAGGTGCACCGGTTGGCCGATCAGCGAGGCGATGGCCATCTCGTGAGGGCCGATGCCATAGTGCGCAGCCGTTTCGGCCAGGATCGGCAGCACGCCGAAGTAGAACGCGTCATTGGTCAGCACGTAGGTGAACGGCATGCTCAAGAGCGCAGTGATCACAGACATGTAATGGCCTGCCTCCTGCGGCAGGAGGGTGATCAGGTTGTCCGAAATCGCTTTGATCATGCCTGTGCCGCCCATGATGCCGACGAAGATACCGGCCGCGAAGATCAACAGCGTCACGGCCATGACATTGTCGGCGTGGCGGGCAATGACTTCCTTCTGCTGTTTGAGGCTGGGAAAGTTCACCAGGCAAGCCAGACCGAACGCCACCATGAACAGGATCGGCAAAGGCATCAGGCTGACCATCATGCAACTGATCAGCGCCACGGTGAGGATCACGTTGAACAGAAAGCGCGGGTCGTTCAGGCGGATATGGGCATAGCCCTTCAGCACTTCATCCTCGCTGACGCTGATGATGCCCAGGCGACGATATTCCATGCGACCGAGCCACCAGGCGGCGAAAAGCACCCAGACGCCTCCGGCGATCATGACCGGCACCATCTCCAGGAAAAGCTCCGTAATGTCCACATGCATTGCGCTGGCCGCGCGCGAGAAGGGGCCCGCCCACGGCAGGATGTTCATCACGCCGATAGCCATCAACAAGACGGTGGCCATCACTTGCAGACGCAACCCGGTCAGGCGATACAGCGGCAGGAAAGCGGCCGTGGCGATGATGTACGTCGTGGCGCCGTCACCGTCCAGGCCCACGCACAAACCCAGTACCGCAGTGCCCACCACGATCTTGCGCGGGTCTCCCTTGACCAGGCGCAACAGCACTTTGATCAGCGGATTGAACAGCCCTGCATCCGTCATCATGCAGAAGTACAAGATGGCAAACGTCAGCATGATGCCGGTGGGAGCGAGCATCTTCACGCCGTCGTACATCATGGTGCCGAGCTGGGGGGCGAAGCCGGCCAGGCTACCGAAGACGATCGGCACCAGCAGGAGTGCAACCAGGGGTGAAAGGCGCTTGCTCATGATGAGGTACATGAAGCTGGCGATCATGGCGTAGCTGAGGAAGATCAGCATGGTTTTCCCTTTTCTTGGTCTTGTCGGGCGGACGCAGGTGTCGGTTTTGTCAGGGCGAACGAAGCCTGTGTGTCACGCACACCAGCGTCGGGTGTCCTGGGGGTCAGCTGTGGGAGTACATCGGTCGCCCGGCATGGGGCAGATCGGCGACGAGCACCGTGCTGGTGGATGAATCCGTGATGAACAGTTGCCGGCCGTCCTGGCCGCCAAATGCCAGGTTGGTCAGGGTGCGGCCCTCCGTGCAGGAGCGGATGCGGTACAGCGGCACGCCATGGGGGTCGAACACCCACACGCAGGCATTACCGGCATCACACACGTAGAGATTGCCTTCGGCATCGAGGGCCATGCCGTCGGCGCCGCTGACGCCACCGGCCATTGCGACGAAAATGCCGACCTTGCTGGTTCCGCCATCCTTCTGGATCGGTAACCGCCAGACCGCGTTGCCACGCGTCATGGCCACGAATAAGGCGTGCTGCGACAGGTCCATCACCAGCCCGTTGGGGCTTGGCCCATTGTCGATCAAGCGTGTCAGGGTTTCGCTGCCAAAGTCGTAGGCGTAAACGCGGCCGGTGGGGTCTTGCTGGCCGGTCTGGCCTTGGTCGGTGAAATACAGTGTGCCGTCCGCAGCGAAGAACAGGTCATTCACCCCTTTGAAGCCCTCGCTGCGACAGTGCGTCAGAAACGGGCGCACTTCATTGCGATGGGGGTCGAGCAGCAGGATGCCGTGCTTGTAATCGGCAATGAAAATCCGCCCGTCCCGGTGAATCTTCAGGCCGTTGGGCCAGCCGTCGTATTCGATGACGAGGGACCAGTGACCCTGCGGATCAATCCGGAAAATCCGTCCATACGGAATGTCCGTCACATAGAGGTTGCCCTGGAGATCGAAGGACGGTCCTTCCAGGAAACTCTTCACGCGTTGTCCGGGTTTGTTGGCGCGGACCCAGTCCGAGTCGCCATCCTTCCAGAACACGTCCGGCAGCGTCGTGAATACGCGGGTGGGTAGATCGCGGGGCGGGGCATACAAGCTCACAGGATCATCTCCAACGTAAGCGGGGCGTTGACCAATCTGATAGCCGTTGACGCCCTTCGCTCAATTATTTTTGTTCTGTCAGATAGAACGAAATATCTTCTGATGGAACAAATGTCGGCATTATTTCTTCAGATGTCAACCCATCAACGCCGATCAATCGCTTTGAATCAGCGCCGCAGACTGTTCCTGTGAACTCGTCTAGCAAGATGAATGGCGTTGACAACCATCCAATCGAGGTCGATGATTTATTTAGAACATCGTTCTGCAGAGTAGAACAATTTCCATTGCCTCATCAGAGAACCGATGATGAACCCTAATAAAAACATCGACATCCTGATCAGCGAAGTCGGTCCTCGAGACGGTTTGCAAAGTGTCAGTACGACGATGCCGACCGACTTGAAACTGAAATGGCTCACCGCCTTGGCGGACTCAGGGCTGAGCGAAATCGAGATTGGCTCGTTCGTTTCGCCCAAGCTGCTGCCGCAGATGGCTGATGCGGCCGCGTTGGTGGCTCACATGCGTCAGCGGCCAGAGGTGTTCGTCACTGCGCTGGTGCCCAACCTGAAAGGCGCGCAAGCGGCATTCGATGCTGGCGTGCAGAAAATCACCCTGCCTGTTTCGGTCAGCGAGCCGCACTCGCTGGCCAATATCCGCAAGACGCATCAACAGGTGATCGACGAAGTGCGTGCCGTCATCGCATTGCGCAACGAGCGGTTTCCCCACATTGAAGTCGAAGCCGGGCTGTCGACCGTATTCGGTTGCACCCTCCAGGGCGTCGTCCCGGAAGATGACGTGATCCGCATGGCGCTGACGATGGCCGAACTGGGCGTCGATGAGGTTGGCCTGGCTGACACCGTGGGGTATGCCAATCCGGCTCAGGTGCGACGCATGTTCACCCGGCTGCGTAACGAAATCGGTGACACGGCGGGCAGCGCGCACTTCCACAACACCCGGGGGCAGGGCCTGGCGAATGTGCTGGCTGCGCTGGAAGCGGGTGTGACGACGCTTGACGCGTCGCTCGGCGGCCTCGGTGGCTGCCCTTATGCGCCGGGCGCTTCGGGCAACATCGTGACTGAAGACCTGGTCTACCTGCTCGAAGCCATGGGGCTGCGAACCGGGGTCGACATCGACAAACTGGTGGCTGCGCGTGAGTGGCTGAAAAAAGGCCTGCCTGGCGAACCGCTGTACGGCTTTATTCCGGATGCCGGGGTGGGCAAGAACTTTCAATACGCCGGAGGTGCCCGATGAGCGCGCAAAACCCGAACCTCAAGGGCTTACCGCTGGCAGGTGTGCGGGTCGTCGAATTCGTGCACATGGTGATGGGGCCGACCTGTGGGCTGGTGCTGGCAGACCTCGGCGCCGAAGTGATCAAGGTCGAGCCGACACCGGAAGGCGACAATACCCGCCGCCTGACGGGCTCCGGGGCCGGCTATTGGATGACCTACAACCGCAACAAGAAGAGCTTTGCCGTCGATATCAAGACCGAAGAAGGCATGGCTGCGGTGCGCAAGCTGATCGAAAGCGCGGACGTGGTGACCGAAAATTTCCGCCCCGGGGCCATGGAAAAACTGGGACTGGGTTACGCGCAGGTGAAGGCGATCAAGCCCGACATCATCTACAGCTCCATGAAGGGATTTCTCCCGGGGCCCTATGAGCACCGTACCGCGCTCGATGAAGTGGTGCAGATGATGACCGGTCTGGCGTACATGACAGGGCCCGAGGGCCGTCCGTTGCGAGCGGGCGCGTCGGTCAATGACGTCATGGGTGGCATGTTCAGTGCCATTTCGATTCTCGCGGCCCTTTGGCAGCGAAAGGCGACCGGTGAAGGACAATTCGTGCAGACGGGCCTGTTCGAGAACTCCGCGTTTCTCGTTGGCCAGCACATGATGCAGATGGCGACCACTGGCAAGCCGGCGGCACCGATGCCCAGTCGCCTGTCGGCCTGGGCCATCTACGACGTGTTCGATACCCTGAATGACGAGCAAGTGTTCATGGGCGTGGTCAGTGACAGCCAGTGGCAGAGTTTCTGCGCCGCTTTCGGCTTCGAAGCGCTGGGGCGCGATCCGGCGCTGGCGCGCAACACACAGCGGGTGCAAGCCCGTGCGAGGATCCTGCCGCTGGTCAAGGAGCGCCTTGCGACCCTGGATAAACAACAGGTCATGGTCATGTGCGAGCAGGCCGGTTTGCCGTTCTCGCCGATCCAGCGGCCACAGGACCTCTTCGAGGACGTGCACCTCAACGCTTCCGGCGGCCTGGCAAAGTTGGCGCTGGACAATGGTCAGGAGGTGAAGGTGCCGATGCTGCCGTTCGAGATGAATGGCCAGCGGTTCGATGCGCGCCTGAACGTCCCGCTATTGGGCAGCCACTCCCGTGAGCTGCTCGAACAGATGGGGTATGCAGCGTCGGATATCGAAGCGCTGCAGGGGCGCGGCATCGTTCGCTAGATCCGGCGCGCCACGCCCCGTTCAGACCGTGGCTGGCGGTCATTCCCGCCGCCAGCCCTACAATAATAATGTCGAGGAAATCAGTCATGGCGATCGTCACGACGTCTGCGCAAAGCAACAAACAGGTCCAGCCCGACACACTGAGTGCCGAGCAGACTCGCGTATTGCACAAGGCCGCCTGGCGCCTGATTCCACTGCTGGCGCTGGCGTATTTCTTCAATTACCTGGACCGCACCAGCGTCGGCTACGCCGCACTGCAGATGACCGACCAACTGGGCCTGACTGCCACGCAGTTCGGCCTGGGTGCGGGCATCATGTTCTTTGGTTACTGCCTGTGCGAGGTGCCGAGCAACCTGGCGATGTACCGCTTCGGCGCGCGGCTGTGGATGGCGCGGATCATGATCACCTGGGGCCTTGCCGCCGCCGCGACGGCTCTGATCGTCGGGCCCTATAGCTTCTACCTCGTACGGCTGATCCTGGGTATCGCCGAAGCCGGCTTCTTCCCCGGCGTGATCTTTTTCCTCACGCTGTGGTTTCCTGCGCAATACCGCACCCGCGTATTGGCCTGGTTCACCGTGGCGACGCCGATCTCCTTCCTGGTCGGCGGCCCGCTGTCGATCTGGCTGTTACAAATGCACGGCACCCTGGGGCTGGCCGGCTGGCAATGGATGTTCATCATCGAGGGCGTGCCCGCCTGCATTCTCGGCCTGATCACGCTCAAGGTGCTGAGCAATCAGCCCTCCGAAGCCAAGTGGCTGACGGCGCATGAGCGCGATGTGCTGACCGGCATGTTGGCCGATGAGCAGACCAAGGGTCGCCACAGCCACGGTTTCACGGCCGCGTTGAGAGATCCGCGGGTGTGGATCCTCAGCTCCATCACGTTCAGTTTCACCCTCGGCTCTTATGGTATCGGTATCTGGTTGCCTCAGATGCTCAAGGGCCATGGCGTGGAAGTCAGCCTGATTGGTTGGGTGGCCGCCATTCCGTACTTCTTCGCCACCGTAGGCTTGTTGATCTGGGCCAAGCATGTCGACCGCACCGGCAAGGGCATCCTGAACCTGACGTTGGCCATGCTGCTCGCCGGTGTTGCGTTGCTGGTGGCCCTGCAGATGAACGCGCTGATTCCGGCATTGGCCGGGATCACCATGGCCCTGGTCGGGACCATCGCCGGGAAAACGATTTTCTACACTTTGCCGGGCAAGTTCCTGCGTGGTCAGGCCGCTGCGGGCGGCATCGCGCTGATCAACTCGATCGGTGCGTTCGGCGGTTTTGTCGGCCCTTACCTGATGGGCTTTTTGAAGGACTACACCGGCTCTTTCAACGCAGGCCTGATGGCGATGGGGTGCATCATGTTCGTGGCAGCCGCCATGGTGATGTCGTTGCGTCTGTTCTTGCGCGAAGAATGAAACGGGCCCAACGGGATGATCGGAGAAAAGAGCCAGCGAAGATCTGATATTGTCTGGCAGGTGACCGTCGCGGCAGTGAAGCCCTTCGGTCGCTTGCCAAAGACACCGATTATGAGTGGCCATGACTAACCCATCCGACAACAAACTGACTGAACAACCCGAAAGCGCGGAGGGCGGCGTTGCGGCCGTCGATCGCGCTTTTGCCATTCTCGCAGCCTTCAACGTCGAGCAGGATTGCTTGAGTCTGGCCGAGATCGCACGGCGGACGGGGCTGTATAAAAGCACGATCCTGCGCCTGATCGTGTCCCTGGAAAAAGCCGGGTTCGTGCGCAAGCTGGTCGATGGTCGCTACTCGGTCGGTCCCGAGCCGCTGCGTCTGTCACAGCTGTATCAGACGTCTTTCCGCCTGCGCGATGTGATTCACCCCTTGCTGGAGTCGATCACCGAAGAAAGCGGAGAGACGTCGTCGTTCTACGTGCTGGAAAACGGCAGTCGCGTCGTCTTGTTCCGCGTCGAGCCCAAACGGGCCGTTCGTGTCTCCGTGGTGGAGGGGGCGCGCTTTCCGCTGCACACAGGCGCAGCCGGGAAAATTCTCCGAGCCTTTTCCAAGCTGAACGATCCTGCGCTTGTCGAGATCAGGGAGCGTTTCTGGGCCTGTTCATTCGGCGAGCGGGACCCTGAGACCACCGCCGTGTCTGTCCCTGTTTTCAGCATGGGGTATGAACTCAAAGGGGCGCTGACCCTCTCAGGGCCGTCCGACCGGCTGCTCAAGGACCACATCCGGGACACGGCGGCGATTCTGTTGCGCAATGCCGCTATTGCGACCAGTGCGTTGGGCGGCAACAGCCATGAGCTGCGGGCGGCCCTTGAGCGTCTGGATTCGTGAGAACGCTCCGGTCATTCACCACCGTCATAAATGGGCAACCGCCAGCATCACGCCACTCAACGTGACTAACGCAAGCACGGTGGAGGCGGCAATACTGGCGGTGACTTCCTGCTCTGCGACTTTGTAGCGGGTGGCGTAGAGGTAGACATTGGCGCCGATGGGTAACGCGGCGCTGACAATCATGACCTTGAAGCCCACGCCTTTCAGACCCACCAGCATGCCCAGCGCGAACAAGACCAGCGGATGAATGCAGTTCTTGGTCAGCGCCAACCAGAGCCCTGTCCTCAGGTGCGCCAAGTCCTTGTTGATCGCAAGCGTCGCGCCCACCAGCATCAGCGCGATGGGGGAGAATGCGCTTCCGATCAGTTGCAGCGTTTGATCCAGGGCGGAGGGCATGGCCAGTCCGCTCGCGGAATAGATCAGCCCCAGCAGGATGGGCAGTGGCACGGGATGAAGCAAGGTGGCTCGCCCGGCCTTTATCAAGGTAACGGCGAACCGGGTGAAGGGTGACCGGCTTCCCATGGAAGAGCCATTGGCGCTGGCCTCACGTGCGTCCGCGAACTCTACGATACTGGTCACCATCGTCAGCATGATGAGGGAGTGCACCGACATCAGCGCAAACAGGGTCACGAGCCCCTCTTGCCCATAGGCCATGCTCACCAACGGCACCCCGATCATCAGGGTGTTTGAAAAGGTAGTGGACAAGGCCAGGACCGCGGCGCGCTTGTTGAACCCGTGCCTGACCATGACGAGGGTGAAGACCACCCAGATGGCGCAGAAGTAGAGGGCGACCGGGGTGAAATCGATCTCTGCAAGGTGCACGGTGGCCATGCTGCGAAACAGCAATGCCGGGGCGAGCACCAGGAACGCGACGTTCGAGATGTCCCTCATGCCCTCGGCCCGCAACCATCCGACTCGGACAATCAGATAACCGAGGACGATCAGCGTGACTACAGGGATCAGTGCCTGGAAAACCGGCCCCATCATGACTAACACCTCGGCGTGTGGGCTTGTTCAGCAGGACAGCATACCCGACGGAACGACACGCGGAGTTCACGTCCGCGGGTCGGTTTGCGCAGGCGCAAGGGGGGCGGTCTCCTGGATTTGCTCAAACCCTGTGTGAATCACGTCGCAAACGAAAGCCTGTGAAGGCCTCGTCTGCGACGATGTCGGCATCAGCGAAGGGTGGCTCTCACGCGCTCGCGGAAGGTGTTTTCGATGCCGTCCTGGATGGAGAGCTTTTCGGCCAGCGTCGGCAGGATGTGTCGGCTGATGACGATGATGCCGTCGCGATCTCCCAGGATCGCGTCGCCGGCATTGCACACGACATTGCCACACGCCACGGGCGCCCCTACATGACCTGGGCCGTGCTTGGACGGCCCGGCTGGGTTCACTGCTCGTGCATAGACGGGCAGCCCCATGGTGTCGAGCTCTTCGATGTCGCGCACGGCACCGTCGATAACCACCGCTGCCACGTTTCGGGCCAGGCAGACCTCGCCGAGCAGGTCGCCGAACACGGCACGGTTGGTTTCGCCGTTACCGTTGATGACCAATACATCGCCCGGCTGCGCATCATCCAACGCTCGGTGAATCGCGAGGTTGTCGCCTTCCCAGGTCAGGATTGGCAATACGGTGCCAAAGAAAGTGGGTTTCCCGGCGACGTGGCGGATGGCCGAGGCCATCATGCCCAGCCGTTGAAGCACATCGCCAATCAAGGCGACGGGATAACGGGAAATGTCTTCGATCAGGTTGAGGGGCGCCCGCTCCCAGTTATCGCTCACGGCGATGTTTTCATCGGATGCATTAATGAACATGGAGACCTCTGACAGTAGAAGGACAAGGGGGTCAATCGAACGATCGAGCGACGGGGGCGTTCACCGGGTGTCGAGGAGCCTCACCTCTGAGCACCGCTGCGATGGCATCGACAGCGCTCATACCCACCCGAAGCAGGGACTCGTTGGTCTGTCCGGCTACGTGCGGGGTCACGATGAGGTTAGGAAGCTCGGAGATGGGAAACCTGTTGTGCTTGAATGGATGGATCATGTCGACGTTTTCCGCGTCCAGCACATCGACCCCGGCTCCCCCCAGATGTCCGGACCTGAGCGCTGCGGCCACGGCGGCTTCATCCATGACGCCGCCACGGCTGGTGTTGATCAAGATCGCGCCTTTCTTCATCTTCTCCAGCTCGGCGCTGCCGATCAGCTTGCGGGTGCCGGGGAGCAGTGGAACGTGCAGGCTGACGACGTCGGCGTTGGCCAGGAGGGTGTCCAGGCTGACCAGGCGGCTGTCGAAGCTCGAGTCGTAGGCGGGGTCGGTGGCCAGCACGTTCATGCCGAACGCTTGCGCGACAGGTGCGACGTGTTGGCCAATGTCGCCGAAACCGATCAGCCCCATCGTGCGCCCTTCCAGCTCGATGCCGGTCAGGGATAGCCGGTCTTCTGCCCATATGCCGTTTCGGGTCTGTTCCGAGGCCATCTGCAGTTTGCGGCCCAGGCTCAGAAGCAACGCGAACACGTGCTCGACGACGCTGCGTCGGTTGGCGCCCGGGGTGTTCGTCACCCACACCCCATGGTCGGCAGCGGCTTTGAAATCGACGTTGTCATAACCCGCACCGTGCCGGGCCACGATTCGCAACTTTGGCGATGCCGCGATCATTTCGGCAGACACCTGTCCGCCACGGAGAAATACCGCATCCACCTGTTTTTGAATTTCTTCATACGCTACAGCGTCAGGGCCATAGCCCAGACGGATTTCTCCCACGGCTGCGAGCCGTGTCAGCACGTCCTGATGGACAGGGCTTGTCACGTAAATCAAAGGCATGAGCGCCACCTCAGGAATATTGATGGGTCGTGGTGTCTTGGTCGGCCGGCGCGTTCTTGCGCACGGTCGAAATAATGATCAGCCCGATGACGCCGGCGATGCACAGGATGTAAGCCGGGGCGTATTGGTTGCCGGTGGCACCGATGAGCCAAGTGGCGAAATATGGGCCGGCGCCGCCGCCGATCACCGCGCCCACGCTGTGGCCGAACGCCACGCCGGTGTGACGGATGTGCATGGGGAAAAACTCCGGCATGACCGAATAGGTGCCTGCCTGGCACAGGGCGTAGGGGATCATGCCAAGCGCCAGCCCGGCGATGGCGAGGCTGACCGAGCCCTGCTGCATCAGAATGAAGGACGGGATCGACAGCACCGCGTAAGCGATGTACGAGAGGCGCAGGATCGATTTCCCACCCCGGTAAGAACCGAGTTGGCCAGCCAGTGGAATCAGGAACGCAGCGAAGATCACCGCGATCAGCACGATGGTCGATGCCTGGCCTTTGCTGTAACCCAGGATGGAGCTGAAGTACGCGGCGATGAAGACGGTGCCGATGTAGGTCCCGATGTTCTGGACCAGGGCGATCAGCACCACTTTGAACAGTGCGCGCGGGTAGCTGCTGATCAGTTCGGCAAAGGGCTGGCTCTTTTTGCCGGCTGTGTCGTCTTTCTTCGCCTCGAACTCCGGACTGTCTTCAATGCTCAGGCGCATCCACAGGCCGATGATGCCCAGCGGGAGCGCCAGGAGGAAGGGCACGCGCCAGCCCCATTCGAGCATTTGCGGGTCGGTGAGCGTTGCGGCAGCGAGGCCTGCAATGGCAGCCGCCAGGCCCTTGCCCAATTGGGCAATGGAGGGCAGGAAGGAGATGTACAGCGAGCGGCGGCTGGGTGGCGCCCATTCCCGGATGTAACTGGCTGCACCCCCGATCTCCCCGCCCGCCGAGAAGCCTTGGAGCATCCGCAGTGCCACCAGAAGAATCGGCGCCCAGACGCCAATGACGGCATAGCCCGGCAGCAGGCCTATCAAGGTGGCTGCCGCGCCCATCAAGGTAATACTGGCGATCAGGCTGGTGCGCCGGCCCACCTTGTCACCCAGCCAGCCGAACCCGATGGCCCCCAATGGGCGCACCAGAAACGCCGAGCCGAACACCAGGAACGCGTTAAGCAACCCGATGGTAGGGTCATCCGACGGGAAGAACACCGTGGCCAGCGTGGCAGCGACGTAACCGTACACGCTGAAATCGTAGTATTCGACGAAGGTTCCGAATACCGCGGCGCGAGTGGCCTTCTTGGCCTTGGTCACCTGCTCTCTGGTTTTGGTCGGCAGCACCGCAGGCTGCGCCATCGCATTGTTGTTATTCATGGCCACTCCAGATTATCGGACGCTACCATTCAAAAAATGGGACAGTGTCCTGCTTTTGTTTTTTCTAGAATCCAGAACGCTGAGCGGCTTGTCAACTGCCGCGTATCATTGCGGTGAGCGCGGCTTCCCCCGCAGAATGAGCGCCCCTGCCAACGATTCGATCTTCCGATGCCTCAAGTACCGCCAGCCAATCGCCGCGTCCAAGCCGGTTCACCTGCTTCCAGCCACATCCGACTGATCGAAGTGATCGACGCGCTCGTTTTCCGGTTCGGTGCCGAGCCTTGGGGCGTCCGGGAACTCGCGGCTCGCCTGGACGAAAGCCGGAGCACCGTGAATCGGATCTTGCTCACACTGGTGGAACAAGGGCTGGCGCTCGAAGCCGGGGCGGGGAAATACACGGTGGGGCCGAGGTTGAATGTGCTGACCAACGCACTGATCGATAGAAGTGCCCTGTTACAAATTGGCCGCACACGACTCGCCGAGATAGCCGACGCCACGGGGGCGACCGTGTTGCTGTCCATTCACAGCCCCTGCGAGGGCGGCTATTTCGTGGCCGCGTGCGGTGAGCCGAAGGCGTCGCTCACCTTCAGGCCAGAGTTGGGAATCATGCACCCGCTGTCGTTCGGTCACATTGGCCAAGCATTTTCGGCGTGGATGGGGCCGGACGCGTGTGGCCAACCTGGCCGCGCCGACCCCGCAGACCTGACGGCCCATGAGTTTCCGGAGCCGTTGGCCGTGACGGTTCGCACACTGCGGTGTGGTTTGCTGATCGCGGTCTCCGTGCATTCGGCAGACGGGGCGCCGGCCCAGTCGCTGGCGCACATCAGCCAAAGCGTGTCGCAGTTTGCCGAGGAACTGGACAGTGCGCTCGATGGGATCATGCGCGACGGTGAAAGGTCTGATCCGGTGATTTCACTGGAGGATGCCAAGACCACTGCCTCCCGGCTGGAACGGCTCATGCTCATCGCCTGCGCCCTGCCGCAAGGCGTGAAGTACACCGTGGGTTTGCATGACCAACTGCTGTGCAATGCAGCCACGGCCAAGCGCTTGATGCAGTCGGGTCTTGAGTCCGAAATCGTGGTGTCGGTCGACGCCGTGTTGTACCCGGGGCCAAAGTTGTTTCAGTGGGCAGCCAGACTGGGCTTTCGAGACAACATCGCCGATCTGACGCGCTCGACGGTCAGCAGGCTGGTGCAGGAAACCGGGGAGACCATCGCGATTCTCGCGTTCGACAAAACGCTCAATCGTGCGCAATTCCTCGACGTGATACAGGGATGGCGTCCCATCCAGTATCAGCTCTCGGTTCACACGGAGGTGCCTCTGTACGCCGGTGCGGCGGGCAAGGCGGTGCTTGCGTTCTGCGAACCGGATGTCATTGAGGCGATCGACCTGGTCAAGCTGACCGATGCCACCATCACCGACCGTGACGCCTTGCAAAGCGACCTCGATACCATCGCGCAGCGTGGCTGGGCAACGGGCACTGGCGAGCGTGTATTGGGCGCTTTCGGCCTGGCCGTTCCGTTTTTCGTGGATGGCCAGATTCGCGGCTCCATTTCAGCGACCATCCCACAAAACCGCAAGGATGAGCGTGATCTGCCTCGTCTCACCCTGTTGATGCAGGAAGCGACGAAAAAGATTGGCCGGCTTTTGTCCTTGGGGATATGAGAGCAGTTGCCAACCCTCAGCGGTGTAGGTGCGTGCTTCGGCTCGACCGTGGGTAGGCTCTGAAGCGCTCGTCACGAGCCCCGGTCGAGGGGCTCGCGAGAGCAGGGCGGTTGCGGGACGTGCGACGGGTCAGTGTGCGGCCTTGCGCTGGGCCTGCACATCGGCAGCGCTCACCGGCTTGCCGGTGTTCCCCCATCCGGTGCGGATGAAGGTGACCACGTCAGCCACTTCCTGGTCGGAGAGACGCCATGCGAAACCCGGCATGGCGAACGCCGTCGGGGCGTGCTGGTTCCCGGGGAGGTAGCCGCCATCGAGCACGATGTGAATCAGCGACGTCGCATCCTTGCCATTGACGACCGAGTTGCCGGCCAGTGCCGGGAACACCTGCGCGTAACCTTTGCCGTCACTGCGATGGCAAGCCATGCAGTTATCTGCATAGGTCCGTGCTCCGACCGCCTGCACGTCCAGGTTGGCCATCTGCTTGGCAGTGTCGGAGCTGCCTGATGCTGCAGGCGCAGGGCCTGACGCGGGCAGGCTCTTGAGGTAACGCGCGATCGCCAGGCGATCCTCGTCGGTCAGGTACTGCATGCTGTGCTGCACCACATCGGTCATGCTGCCGAACACTGCCGTACGGTCGGTGCGACCTGTCTTGAGGAACTGGGCGATTTCCGCTTCGCTCCAGGCGCCCAGACCATCATGGGTGTCGCCTCGCAGGTTCTTGGCGACCCAACCTTCCAGCGGAGCGCCTCCGGCGAGGAACTGACCTTGCGCATCGGCCGACAGGGCTTTTTCCTGCATGCCGATACCACGCGGCGTGTGGCAACTGCCGCAATGGCCCAGGCCTTCGACCAGGTATTGACCGCGCGCCAGTTGAGGGTCGGATGAGGCAGGCACCGAGCTCGCCACGGCCGGTGCGAATGTCCAGCGCCAGATCGTCAACGGCCAGCGCATGCTCAGCGGCCATGGGATATCGGCATCGCGGTTGGGCGTTGCGGCAGGCTTCACGGCGTTCATGAAGTACGCGTACAGATCCGCGATGTCCTGATCGGAGACTTTGGCATACGACGGAAACGGCATCGCCGGATACAGGCTCGAGCCATCACGCCGGATACCGTGACGCACGGCCTTGTCGAAGTCCTCCAGCGTGTACTCGCCGATGCCGTGCACGGGATCAGGGGTGATGTTGGTGGCGTAGACCGCGCCGATCGGCGTTTCCAGGCCCAGCCCGCCGGCATAGGGCTCGCCGCCCTTGACCGTATGGCAGGCCATGCAGTCGCCGGCGCGGGCCAGGTACTCACCCCGCTGCACGGCTTGAGGATCAGCCGACGCGGCCATCGCATGCAGGCTGATCGAGCCCAGGCACAATGCGCTCCACTTCAACAGTGTGTTCAACGTCATCATCTCAGGCCTCCACCAACGGCTTGCCGGGGTTCTTCAGGTAGTGCTGTCTGATGGCATTGGCCGACCAGTACGCGAGGGCACCGACGAGTCCCGTCGGGTTGTAGCCGATGTTCTGCGGAAACGCCGATGCGCCGATCACGAACAAGTTGGGCACATCCCAGGATTGCAGGTAGCGGTTGACCACGCTGTTGGACGGGCTGGTGCCCATGATGGCGCCGCCGGTGGTGTGCGTGCTCTGGTAAAAACGGGTGTCGTACGGCGTACCGAGCTTCTTGACATTGACCTGGTAGGAATCAGGCTTCATCGCCTTGACGATCTCCTCCGCTTTGCCTGTCACGTACTGCGACATTTTGATGTCGTTGTCATGCCAGTTGAAGGTGACGCGCAACAGCGGCTGGCCGAATGAGTCGCGGTACGTCGGGTCAAGGTCCACATAGCTGTCTCGGTAGGCCATCACCGAGCCTTGGGTGTAGATGTTCAGGCTGCGTTGATAATTGTCGGCGACAGCGGCTTTCCAGCCTTTGCCCCAGTTCGGCGCGCCTTTGGCGACGCTGCTCTGCCCGATGGGACGCCCGCCTGTGCGGTGGTGACCGATGTTGGCGCCACCGATGAAGCCCAGGCCGGTGTGGTCGAAATTGTCGCCGTTGTAATTGTCGATGGCCGATCCGCCCGCACCCGTCCCGATGAAGGGGTTCAGGTACGTGCCCTTGGGCATGACCACATTGATCGAGCTGAGCATCTGATACCCGTAGTTCTTGCCCACCAGACCTTCGCCGGTCTGTGGGTTGTAGGGTTTACCGATGCCCGACAGCAGCAGCAGGCGCACGTTGTGCAACTGGAAGGCGCTGAGGATCACCAGCCGTGCCGGTTGCTCGGTCTCGTTACCCTGTGCGTCGATGTAAGTCACGCCTGTCGCCTGTTTCCCGGTGGAATCCAGGTTCACTTTCGTGACGTGGGAGAGCGGGCGCAATTCGAAGTTCTTCCGGCGACGAAGTGCGGGGAGGATCGTGGTCTGCGGCGAGGCTTTCGAATACATGTAGCAGCCATAGTTTTCGCAGAAACCACAGAAGTTGCACGGCCCCAGGCGAACGCCGTAAGGGTTGGTGTAGGGCCCGGACGCATTGCCCGCCGGGATCTTGAAGGGCGAGTAGCCCAATTGCTTGGCAGCGGTTTCGAACAGCGTATCGCCGTAGACCGGTTTGAGCGGTGGCAGCGGGAATTCCTTACTGCGCGGGCCTTCGAACTGGTTTCCGCCTTCGATGAGCTGACCCTTGATATTGCCCGCTTTGCCGGAGACGCCAGCGACGTCTTCGAAGCGAGTGAAGAAGGGTTCGAGTTCTTCGTAGCTGACCCCGTGATCCTGAATGGTCATGTTGTCAGGAATCATGTTCTTGCCGTAGCGCTCGGTGTAATGGCTGCGCAGCTTCAGGTCGCTGGGCAGTGGGCGCCAGGTCAAGCCGTTCCAGTGGAAACCTGCGCCGCCCACGCCGTTGCCCAGCAGGAAGGTGCCTTGCTGCCGGTAGGGGACCGCGATGCCGGAGGGCGTGTGCCGAATGGTGACGGTTTCCTTGGACAAGTCCTGATACAGCTTGCCGCGCACCGTGTAGGCGAGTTCGTCGATGACTTTCGGGTAGCTCGCGTCGTCAGGGGTGTCCTGATCAGGCCCACGTTCCAGGGCGACCACGTTCAACCCGGCCTCGGTCAACTCGGCCGCGAGAATCGATCCCACCCAGCCCAGACCGACGATTACGGCATCGATTTCCGGTTTTTTGATTGCCATCTGCCCTTACCCCTTGAGTCCGTTGATGGACACAGGGCCGAGCGGATAACGCTCGTTGGGACGATCCACCCAGTCCATGAAATCTGCGCGCGCACCGGGGAAACCGATCATCTTCCACCCCGCCATGTCTTGGTTGCCGCCGTATTTGGGGTCGGCGAAGTAGCCTTCCTTGACGTTTTTCAGCAGCAGCGCGAAGAACATTTCGCCCGGCACGTTATTCAGTTTGAGCTGGCCTTTTTCCAGTGCCGTCAGCGTGGCAACCCGGACCTGTTCAGGCAGCTCTGCGAAATGCTTGCCGTGGGCGGTCTGGCAGACAGCGTCGACCTCTGCGATGCCCAAGCGATACATTTCACGCGGCACCAACTTGTACTGGAAGCCCAATTCCACCGGTTGGTCGGTGATGAAAGGACCTTGCATGTACCAGAGTCGGCCGTAGGCGTAAGGGGTTTCCATCTGACGATCCAGAAACTCGGGAACGCCTGCCGACACTGCGCCAGGGCCTTCTTCGTCTTCGGGGATGATGACAGCGCACGCTGCATTGACGAATTGCCACTCGGCGGCGGTGAAAAAGCTCGGTTCGTAGGCCTTCGGCGCATGAGCCGGTTCGTCTGCTGCAGCAGCGGCCTGCACCGGGGCCGGCGCCACTATCTGCGTCGCCGAATACCCGCCCAGGCTGACTGCGGGGATCAGAATTGCGCTTCGACGCAGGAATTCGCGTCGGGAATTAGGTGTATCGCTCATGGTTGCTCCGTCAGGCGTGCGGCAGAAGGTGCTTGTGTAGTGGCCTGCTGACCATCTTGGACGTGTGGGTCTTTCGGGGAGGATGTCGGAGCTGTGGAAGCGTGCGTCAAACGACCACAGCTGCATCGGGCGAGGAATGGTATATCAGCGAAATGGCAAATAATAGAATGACATTTCATTAATCCGATATTTTTAACCCTGGCTTACATCTTGAAACTGGCCACCAGGCGCGTCAGCGAGTGGCCCAATTGCTCCAATTCTTCACTTGCCGAGGCGGTCTGGCGGGCCTGCTCAGTGGAAATGATCGACAAATTGCGGATGTTGATCAGGTTGCGATCCACTTCCCGGGCGACCTGAGCCTGCTCTTCCGAAGCGCTGGCGATCACCATGTTCTGCTCGTTGATCTGCAGCACACTGGCCATGATTTCCTGCAGGGCATCCCCGGACTGGCGCGCCAACGTTCGCGTTTGTGTGGCCTGGTCAGTGCTTTCGCGCATGGCAGAGACGGCGTGATCGGACCCCTCTCGAATGGTGGTGACCATCGATTCGATCTCGAAGGTGGATTGCTGCGTACGGGCCGCCAGGGCGCGCACCTCATCGGCCACCACCGCAAACCCGCGACCTGCTTCACCGGCCCGCGCCGCTTCGATGGCTGCGTTCAGTGCCAGCAGGTTGGTCTGTTCGGCGATGCCGCGGATGACATCCAGCACTTTGGCGATCTCGCGCACGCGGTCGGCGAGGCCTTCCACCCGTTCCGCGCTTCGCGCCGCATTGCGTTCCATGGATTCGATCGCTTCGATGGTTTCACCGACGCGGGCATTGCCTTGCTCGCTGGCCGAGCGGGATTCTTGCGACGCCTGCGAGGTGGCCACTGCGTTGCGTGCCACTTCCTCCACGGCAGCGGTCATCTCCGTAACGGCGGTCGCGGCTTGCTCGATTTCATTGTTCTGTTGAGCCAGATTCTGATTGGACTCTGAAGTGACCGCTCGCAATTGGCTGGACGAGGACGCGATGACTTCGGCCGACCGGGCAATTTCCTGCAAGGTGTTCTTGAGGTTGCCCTGCATGGTCAGCAGGGTGCCATTGAGCTGGCTGACCTCATCCCGTCCGTCTGTGGCGATCGGCTGGGTCAGATCCCCGGCAGCCACCTTCTCGGCCGCCGACAGCGCATTGCCGATCGGACGCACGATGCTGCGGCTGACGAGCAGGGCGACGGCGATCGTGATCAGTAGCGCGAGCACAATGATCATCACGACATTGTTGCGGGAGCTGGTGTAGGTCTGTGTCGACTGGTCGAACAGGCCTTTCATGTTCTGTTCGTTCAGCGCGGTGAGCTCGTACAACTTGGGAAAGGCCTGCTCGGAGTTCTGCCGCAGGGGGCCGTTGAGCAGTTCGATCATCTCTTTCTCACGGCCCTGCTTGCCCAGGTCGATCAATTGCCGAATACCGGGTTCGGTCGCTTGCAGGATCGGCTTGATGCTCTCGAACAGCGCGCGCTCGTCCGGTTTTTCGAGGCTGGCGGCATAAGCGGTCTGCGCTTCGCTGAATTTCTTGAGCTGGACTTCCAGGCGGCGGTTGCTGTCCTCGCGCATATCGGCAGAGGCGTACAGCGCCAGTTTGAGCGAGTTGATCCGCAAGCCAAGGACCGCTTCCCTCATGGCACCCAGAGCGGCGGACGACGGAATACCCGTCTGCTGGATCGTGCGATTGGTGTTGTCGATCAGAGACATCTTGAACAGGGCGTAGATGCCGACGATGACCACGATCGAAGCGATCAAGGTGAAGCTGATCGCGGATCGTGCAGCGATGGAGATGTTGCGGATCATGGGACTAACCTCTGCGCGGGAAAAAGAGTGCCACGGACGGTGGAAAATCCTTATGTCGGCGAGAGAGGAGAACTCTTAAGACATTTTGAAACACAATTTCAAAATGCGCAGTTTTCTGCCCGTTCGGACTCGGAGAAATCGAGGGTGTCGGCACTGACGCGGGGTGACCGTTCGTACCCTGTACAGCGCGGTTTTTCCCGGCTGGTAGCTATCCCTTTTCAGCTATCGGATAATGTCAGCCAGTTCGTTTTCGACGTTCAGTCAGTCGCCTAGGAGTCATCGATGGTCAAAACGCGTCCGCGCCCCGCGGTCAACGGTGTGGCATCCGCGGATCGTGTCCTCACCGTGCTCTCCGCTTTTAGAGTGGGGGACACCGCTTTGAGTCTCGTCGAGTTGGTCGAGCGCACCGATCTGATCAAAAGCACCATCATGCGGCTTATGGTGTCTCTGGAAACCTACGGTTTCGTCAACCGGCTGGCGGATGGGCGCTACATGCTGGCCAGCGAAGTGATGCGTCTGAACGCGGTGTATCAGGACGCCCTCGACCTTGAACGGCATGTGTTGCCGAGGTTGCACAAGCTCACGGACGAAACGGGGGAGACGGCCTCGTTCTATGTGCGTCACGGCGCCTATCGGCTCTGTCAGTACCGAGTCAACTCCCCGCATCGCTTGCGTCTGCACTTGCAGCCCGGCGACATGCGCCCGATGGACGGCGCGGCGGGCGCAGAAGCGTTGCGAACACCCTCCAGTCGCGCGAAGGAGGGCCTGGAGCCGTTCTATTCCAGCGGTGCAACCGACCCACATGCCGCCTCGATGGCATTGCCCATCTTCGGCCCGTTGCAGGAGGTCGTTGGCGCCTTGGTGCTTTCAGGGCCCGCGACCCGGCTGACCAGCGAGTATGCAAAATCGATTCGCGACGTGTTTGTCGAAGTGGCAGAAGACCTGACCCGCAGTCTGGGCGGAAAGACCTTGAGGGACGACAAGGGCGCTCAACCCGCCCCTGCCTTGGAAGACATCAACTGAAACCGTAGAGGCTGACCGGGTTGTCTCGCAGAATGCGCGTCCGGTCGCGCTCCGAGGGCGCCCATTCGGGCAACAGGTCGAGAATGCCTGCATCGTCGGGCTTGTCGGTGGCGACGGTCGGGTGTGGCCAGTCGCTGCCCCAGACCAGCCTTTCCGGATTGATCTTGACCAGCGCTTGCGCGACCTGTCCGACGTCGCTGTAACGGGGCGCACCGATCTTGGATCGAATGTACGGCCCTGACAATTTCACCCAGGTACGTTGGTTGTCCAGCAGTCGGGTCAGCGCCGCGAATGCAGCCGAGCGCACGCCCTCGGGTTGAGGGACATGGCCCATGTGGTCGATGACCAGCCGAGAGGGCAGTTTGGCCAGGCGGGTTTCCAGATCGGTCAATTGAGACCCCGGCGCGACGACCTGCACGTTCCAGCCCAGTGCGTTGACGCGTGCAGCCAGCGGTTCCAGATCGTCCAGGCTGGCGCCGCCGTAGCTCAGGTTGAAGCGAATACCGCGCACGCCCGCTGCGTGAAGCGCTTCCAATTCCTTGTCTGAGATCGAGGCGGCAACGACGGCCACGCCACGGGCGTCGCCGTTTGCCTTGCGCAGGCCTTCCAGCATCACCCGGTTGTCGGTGCCGTAGGTGGAGGGTGTGACGATCACCATCCGCTTGATGTGCAGGCGTTGCTGGATCTGGCGATAGTCTTCCAGCGAGGCATTGGGGGGCAGCAGTGTTGCCCCGGGTGCCGCTGGAACCTGGTCGTCGTACAGGTGCATATGGCAGTCCACGCTGCCCGCGGGAGGCACCAGCACCGAGCTGTTCTCGCCGCTGGAATAGCGGAATCCTGCGAACGCATTGAGTGTCATGAAGGCCCCCAGTGAAGCGCTTCCCTGAATGAACTGACGTCGATTGATGGCCATGTTGAATTGCTCTTTATTGTTTTGGAAGGTGGTGAACCCATTGCTGCTCGGGAGGGGCTCTGCCGGGAGCAGGCTCGGCAGGGGTCGAGCTTGAAAGTTGGGTGATGAGCGGGCAGAGCTGGCGGCAGCCTGGGTTAGCGGGTTCGATCTGCGGTGGGGCGGTATGCAGTGCCCGGCTTTCGGGCGCTGCATACCGGGGTTACGGTTTCAGCTCGCTTTGACCGAGCCGACTTCTTCAGCGGTGTGCTGCATGCGCGCGCGACCCATCAGCAGCACCCCAATCCCGCCGGCGGCGCACAGGGCGGCCAGTGGCAACATCGCCAGCGCATAGCTGCCTGTGGCGTCGTGAATGGCCCCGTAGACGTTGACCATCAGGCCGCCGCCAATCAGGTTCGCCAGGGCGCCGATCGCCGCCAGGCCGGCAGCGGCGGTGGTGCTGGAAAGCCAGGTGGACACCAGCGCCCAGAACGGACCTTTCATCGAATAGGCGCCGATGAGCACCATGGTCAGCAGGCCCACGGTCGCCGGGAGGGACGAGGTCACCAATGCCAAGAGCAGTCCCGCCGCGATCAGCAGCAGGGTGAGCGATGTGTGCCAGCGCCGCTCGTTGGTGCGGTCAGAACTGCGGCCCCAGACGATCATCGCCACCGAGGCGATGCCATAAGGAATGGCGTTGGTGAGGCCAATTTCCAGGTTGGACAGGCCGAAGGTCTTGAGCAGTTGCGGCGCCCAGACGCTCATGGTGCTGCCTGCTGCAGAAGCGCCCGAGTAGATCAGCGCCAAAACCCAGATGTCTTTGTGTTTGAGCAGCTTCCACAGCGACATATGGCCAATGTTGGTTTTGCGCAGCTTCTCCTCTTGCAGTCGCCCTACCAGCCATTGACGCTGCTCGTCGCTCAGCCACTTCGCCTGTTCAGGGCGGTCGGTGAGCACGAACAGGCAGGCGATACCCAGCAACACGGCGGGGATGCCTTCGAGAATGAACAGCCAGTGCCAGCCGCGCATGCCCATCCAGCCGTCCAGCGTGAGCAGGAAGCCGGAAAGGGGTGAGCCCAGGAAGTTGGCGCCAGGAATGGCCACCATGAAGATTGCCACCATGCGAGCACGATAGGCCGAGGGCAACCAGTAGGTCATGTACAAGAGTACGCCCGGGAAGAAGCCGGCTTCTGCCGCGCCCAGCAGGAAGCGCATCACGTAGAGCGAGTTGGTTCCCTGGACGAAGGCGGTGCCGGCCGAGATGAGGCCCCAGGTGATCATGATGCGGGCGATCCAGATTCTCGCCCCGAATTTCTGCAATGCCAGGTTGCTCGGCACTTCGACGAGGAAATACGAAACGAAGAACAGGCTGCTGGCGAAACCGAAGACGGCCGGGGTCAGGCCCAGGTCATGGTTCATTTGCAGCGATGCCATCCCGATGTTGCCGCGGTCGATGATCGCGATCAGGTAGCAGATGATGAGGAAGGGTAGCAGTCGCCAGGCGACTCGGTGCATGGTGGCCCGTTCGATTTCACTGACGGGGGTCTTGGCTGGCGTCGTGGCCATGGGGCTCTCCTGTGTTTATTTTTTTGGAGAAACGGTTTGGGGGCATGCTCGCGACCTGAAGGCAGCGAGCACTCTTCCATTCAAACGTCAGTCAGTCATCAAGTGACGGTTGACGACACAACGCGGGTCAAGGGTTTCCCCATCCCAGACCTTCACGACCTGTTGCACGGCCAGCAGGCCGACACGATCGCGGGCTTCTGTGGTGTTTGCGCCTACATGAGGTGTCGCGACCAGGTTGGGCAGGCTCCACAATTCGCTGTCGGCAGGCGGAGGCTCGGGGCTGAAGGTGTCCAGGCCGGCACCGGCGATGGGACCTGTCTTCAAGGCCTCAATCAGCGCGGGGGTGTCGATCAGTTCGCCTCGAGCGGTGTTGATCAGAATACTGCCCGGCCGCATGCGCTGGAATTGTGCGGTGCTGAACAGATGGCGATTCTGCTCGGTCAGCGGGCAATGCAGGCTGATGATATCGCTGCTTTCGAGCAAACGGTCGAAATCGTTTTCGCGCTCGACATGGGCGCGGTCTGGCAGCGTTTTCAGGAAGGGGTCGTAGACCTTGACCTTCATCTGCAACGGGGCCACCAGATCCATCAGGATTCCGCCGATCGAACCCAGTCCGATCAGCCCCAGGGTCTTGCCAAACAGCTCGGTGCCGTTGGCGGTGGACTTGTCCCAGTGACCGGCGCGCAGGCGCGCATCCTGATAGGCAGTTTGACGCGCGACGCTGAACAGCAGCGCGAATGCGTGTTCGGCCACCGATTGGGCATTGGCACCCAAGGCGATCGTGACCGGAATGCCACGGTCTGCCGCCGCTTTGATGTCGATGGAGTCGTAGCCTACGCCATGCTTGGCAATGACCTTGAGCTTAGCCGAGGCCTCGATCATTTCGCGGGTCAGCTTGCCTTGGCGGACGATGATCGCCTCCGGCTGTTCAGCACGGATGATTTCAGTCAGCTCGCTGGCAGGGAGATAAGGCGTGGTGGGAATGATCTGGATACCCAGGTCGGCCGCATGTTGCATGGCATCGACCATCAGGACAGGGCCTGTCAGCAGGATCTTGCGTGTCATGGTTATGTACCTTGTTCTTATGGCGTAGGTCCGGCACGCGGGGTGGCGGACGTGTTTCAAGTCAACCCTAACACAATGAAATGCCATTTCAATAACGAAATATCTTGAGTGATGAAAGGCGAAGAAAAAGGCGCCGATGTCTATTGAACATCGAAAATTGAAATGCAATTCTAATAGTCAAGACGGACGAATGCCGTCGGCACATACAATTTCAAGAGAGAGATGCCATGAGTATTGGATTCCGCGTTCTGAATGCCGCACGCAAGGTCAGCGCCGAGTGGGTCACCCGTTACCGCGAAGTGCCTGTCGCCAACGTCAGTGACTCAATGAACCGCATGACCGCCGGCGGCGCTCGCCTGCGCCCCATGCATCGCGAAGGCGTGTTGGCGGGGCCGGCGTTGACGGTCAAGGCGCGACCTGGCGACAACCTGATGCTGCACTACGCAATCGATATCGCGCAGCCGGGTGATGTGATCGTCGTGGATGCAGGGGGCGATCTGACCAACGCGCTGATCGGTGAAATGATGGTGGCCTATGCCATCAAGCGTGGCTTGGGCGGCATCGTCATCAATGGAGCGATCCGTGATGCGAGCGCCATCCGCGCCGGGGATTTCCCATTGTTCGCCGCAGGCATCTCTCACCGTGGCCCGTACAAGGACGGCCCAGGTGAAATCAACGTTCCGATCGCGATCGACGGCATGGTCATCGAACCAGGGGACTTGGTGATCGGTGACGATGATGGTCTACTCTGCGTGCCGTATGATCAGGTGTCTGAAGTCTACGATCGTGCGACGGCCAAGCATCACGCAGAGCTCAAGCAGATGGAGCAGATTGCCCGCGGCGAAAACGACCGTAGTTGGGTGATCGAGTCGTTGAAGAAGAAGGGCTGCCAGTTGCCGGAGTGATTTGGCGTACCGCATCCTGAACCGCGAGCCGCCTGCTTCCTATACAAAGCGGGCGGTATCAGGCCCGCGACAGAGGCCTTGAATGACATCTCACACTCCCTCCCGCCCTCGGTCGTGGCCGGCGCCGCTGCGAGCGTTGGCCCATCGCAATTTCCAGGTTTATTTTCTCGGTCAAGCCGTTTCCACGCTCGGTAAATGGATACAGCAAGTGGCACTGGCCTGGCTGGCGTATCACATCACCGGTTCGGCGTCGCTGTTGGGGCTGCTTACCTTCCTCTCGCTTGCGCCGCAACTCGTGATCGGTCCGTTGGCAGGGGCCTGGATCGACAAACACGACAAGCGTCGTCTGCTGCTGATTGCACAGACCTTACTGGCCTGCCAGTCACTGTTTCTGGCAGTGATGATCTGGCTGGGCGCCATGAGCACGGGATGGCTCATCGCGATGGCTGCCTTGCTGGGCTTTCTCAACGCGTTCGAAACGCCCTTGCGGCAGTCGCTGATCAGCAGTTTCGTTGCCGATCCGGCCGACCTGCCCAACGCCCTCGCGCTGAATGCGATGTTGATCAACGCGGCGCGGTTCGTCGGCCCTCCGCTGGCGGGCGCGCTGATCGCCTACAGCGGTGAGGCGGTGTGTTTTCTGGTCACGACCGGTGCTTATTCACTGCTGCTGTTCGCGCTGTTCAAGGTCAAAGGTGCGCCTAGCGCACGCGTCGCAGGCAATACCGGGCGGATCTTCCGGGAAGGCCTGAGCTATATGTGGGGCACCCTGGAGGTGCGCCGGTTGTTGCTCGGCGTGGTCGTGGTCAATCTGCTGTCGTCGATCTACGCGGTCTTGCTGCCGGTGATCACGCGGGTGTCCTACCACGGTGACGCCACCACGCTTGGCTGGCTATGGGGTGCGGCAGGCGCAGGCGCATTCGTGGCGTCAGTGGGTCTGGCCCTGGGTGGTTCGCTCACTCGGCTCAGCCGGTTCATCGTGGGTGCCACGGCCTGTTGTGTGTTGGGGCTCGGCGGCATGGCGTTCGACATTCCGTTGAGCTTGGCGATGGTGTCGTTGGCGCTGTTGGGGTTCGGCATCACGGTCAATAACGTCAGCACTAATATGCTCCTGCAAAGCCAGGCACCCGCCGAGTTGAGGGGCAGGGTGATCGCGTTCTACATATCGATGCGCTTTGGCTTCGAAGCGGTGGGAGGGCTGTTGGCCGGCGTCGTTGCGGTGGGTCTGGGAGCACCCGCGACGATGGGCGTGGCGGGTGTATTGCTGGCGGGGTATCTGGTGCTTGACCGCTTCCATGCGAAGAAGCGGTCAAAGGGCGAGAGCACTAGTGTTTCATAGCCGGTTCCGGTGCGGCGGCAGTCAACGCCTGGCGCTTGGCGGGATCGCCCAGCCACAGCATCAGGCAGGCCCCGAGCATCAGGATCGACGCCACGGCATAGAAGGGCACTGAGAACGATTGGGTGGCGTCTTTGATCAGGCCGATCATGAACGGGCCGGCGAAGCCGCCCAGGTTGCCGATCGAAACGATCAGCGCCAACCCGCCTGCCGCTGCACGACCGGTCAGGAACGTGGACGGGATCGCCCAGAAGGTCGCCTGGAACGAGAGGTTGCTGGCGACCGCCATGGCCAGGCAGGCAACCTTCAGGACCGGGTGATCGGTCAGCCCGGCGGCGACCAGCGATACCGCGGCCAAGCTCAGTGCACTGACCACGTAGGGCAAGCGCTGCTTGCTGCGGTTGGCCAGGCGTGCCCAGACGGTCATGCAAATGGCGCCCAGAATGTAGGGCAGGGCGGCGACCAGGCCAACCGTGCTGTTCTCCATGCCCAGGCTCTTGATGATCTGCGGCATCCAGATGCCGATCCCGATGGAGCCGACGATGCAGCAGAAGTTGATGGCCGCCAGGACGAAAACCTTTGGATTGGTCAGTGCGCCGCGCAGGGTATTGCCGTGGGATGCGCTGATCGACGCCTGCTCGCTGCTCAGTTTGTTGTCGAGCCAGGCCTTTTCCCGCGCGCTCAGCCAGCGCGCCTTGGCCGGTGTGTCGACCAGCACGAACAGGCAGGCGATGCCAAGCAAGACGGCTGGCAGGGCTTCGGCCACCAGCAGGAATTGCCAGTTTTTAAGACCCAGCACGCCGTGCATATCCAGCAGCCAACCGGAGAGCGGCGAGCCGAAAATATTGGCGGTCGGAATGCCCAGCAGGAACGCGGCCGTGGCCTTGGCGCGCCATTTTCCCGGGAACCAGTAGGTGAAGTACAGGTACACCCCGGGGGTGAAACCGGCCTCCGCCACGCCCAGCAGGAAGCGCATGATACTGAAGCTGATCGGGCCTGTGGCGAACGCCGTTCCGATCGAAATCAAGCCCCAGGTGATCATGATCCGGGCGATCCACACCCGTGCGCCGAAGCGCTGCATCAGCAGGTTGCTGGGAATCTCGAAAATGAAATAGCCGAAAAAGAACAGCCCCGCTGCCCAGCCGAACAGGGTGGCGGTCAGGCCGAGGTCCTTGTTCATGCTGATGGCGGCGAAGCCGACGTTGGTCCGGTCGAGGTAACTGATCACGTAGCAAATGAAGATGAAGGGTACGATGCGCAGCAAAACGCGGCGCAGCAGCTTTTCACCTTCGGCGTCTGTGAGTGGAGCGTTGGTCGAATGTTCCTGGGTCATGGCGTCACTTCTTTTATCGTTGTTTTGGCGGACTGTGTAGGGTGTCGCGGGGCGTGTTCAGCTGTGTGAATACATCTCCAGGCCGGGTGTGGGTGTGCGAACCTGCAGGATCGAACCGGTTTCGGATTCGGTGATGTAAAGCGTGCGGCCGTCTTCGCCGCCGAACGCCAGGTTGGTGTTGCTGATGCCTTCGCACGAGACGTAGCGCTGCAGCGGTTCGCCGACCTTGGACAGGCGCCAGACGGAGCCGAAGCCGGTGTGGGCGATGTACAGATTGCTTTGATCGTCCAGTGCCAGCCCGTCGGGGCCGCCCAGGCCGCCGTGCAACTGCGCGAATACACCCACCTTGCTGACGATCGAGCCGTTGCCCAGTGGGATGCGCCAGATTTGCTGAGCGCGGGTCACGGCGATCAGCAAATGATTGAGCTTGGGGTCGAAGACGATGCCGTTAGGGCTGGGAATGGTATTGATCAGGCATGTCAGGTTGCCAGCGGTGTCCAGTTTGTAGACCCGACCGGTGGGGTCTTGCAGGCCGGTCTGGCCCTGATCCGTGAAGTACAGATCGCCGGCGGGCGAAAACACCAGGTCGTTCACGCCCTTGAAGCCTTCCGAACCCGCGGACTCCAGCAGCGGCTCGATCTTCCCGGTGCGGGGATCCAGCAGCATGATGCCGCGCTTGTAATCGGTGATGAAAATGCGACCGTCCCTGTGGATCTTCAAGCCGTTCGGCCAGCCGTCGTATTCACACACCAGGGTCCACTCGCCCGCGGGTGAGATTCTGAAGATGCGTCCGTAGGGGATGTCGGTGACATACAAGTTGCCTTCGCGATCGAAGGACGGCCCCTCCAGGAACGAATCGATGACCTTCCCCTGGCGATTGGCATTGGCCCACGCCGTCGGGCGCGGATTGCGAAAGTGGTCGGGCAGACGGGTGAAGACGGTTGTTTCAGTGATCTGAGGGGCGGGAAAGAAGCTCATGAACGCTCCTGATGCAATCAGCCGGAAAGCCGGATTTTTATTTAAATAGAACTGCATTTCAAAAATAAAACATTTTGAAGGGCCACGCGAGTGCTTTTGAGCACTGATCGTCGGGATACTCGGATGACGTCTAGGGGAGCTCGCGCGGTTTTTGCAATTCTGTTCTACAAGCCCCCGCCAAGGGCGCCTCGGGTTCATCCTGAGGCGCTCGTGGAGCGGTCGGCTGTTTGCAGAGGGTCGAATGGGTAATGGCGATCCCTTATTGCACCGGTTTGATCAATTGCAGTTGCTGGCGGTAGTCATCCGTCACCTGTCTGGCCTGGCTGTTGCTGGTCACGACGCGCGGCGTAATCAGCACGATCAACTCAGTCCGCTTCTTGCTTTTGCTGGTGGTACCGAACAGCCAGCGCAGCCCCGGTATGCGCCCCAGGTAGGGCACCGATGAGGCGGTGTCGCTATTGTCCTGTTTGATCAAACCACCCAGAAGGACGGTTTGCCCGCTCTGCACGGCGACCTGAGTGGACACCGAGCGAGTGGAGATGCGCGGGTTTCCGTTGTTGTCGGTCGTCGCGGTGTTGTCGGCGTCGCTGACCTGCTGCTGGATGTCCATGTACACCAGACCGCCGGGGTTGATGCGTGGAACGACGTCCAGGATGACCCCGGTCTGGACATATTCGACGCTGCTCAGCGTGGTGTTGGAAACGTTGGTGTTGACCGTCGTCTGGCTGATGGGAATGTTGTCGCCGACCTGGATTTGCGCCTGCTGGTTATTCATGACCACCAGCGACGGGGCGGACAGCACCTGCGTGCGGCCGTTGGTTTCCAGCGCATGCAGTGCCACCTGCAGGTTGTTGCTGACGAACGAATAGAACAGCGAATCCGTGGCGCCGAGGCCGGCGCCGCCGCCCCCGAGCGCGCCTTGACTACCGGGGGTGTTGGCGACCGTGGTACTGCCGGAATTACCGGCCAGCTTGCCCAGGTACCATTGCACGCCCAAGTCCAGCTCACCGCTGAGGTTGACCTCGAGAATCCGCGTCTCGATCTGCACCTGCATCGGTGCATTGTCCAGCCGCTTGATCGCAGACTCGATTTCAGCCCATTGCGCGGGACGGGTGCGAATCAGCAACTGGTTGCTGCTCTTTTGCGCGGTGATGCGGGTGCTGTCATCGAGGCGCTGGCGCGCGCCGGATGACGAGTCGGTGGTTTCGCTGTCCGTACCCTCTACGCCGCCGGCGTCATCATCGGTCGGTTCGTCTTCTTCTTCGGCGAGCGGCTGCACGTTACCCTGCGCGTTGCCGTTGAGTGTGCCATTGCCGTTCAACCCCATGCCTGACGCCGCGCCGATTCCTTGTCCGGCCCCTCCGAATCCCATGCCCGTGCTCCCTGAGCTGCCATTGAGCGAAGACAGGGAGCGGGTCCGCAAACCGGGTGCGACCCGGGCCGCGCTGTCGTCCTTGATCTGGCCGTTGCCGTAGATCTGGCGCAGGTATCGGGCAAGGTCCGTGGCCTTCATGTTCCGTACGTCGTAGACGTACATCTGCGGTTCGTTACCGCCGCCTTCGTCGATGGTGTGAATCCAGTCACCGACTTCGCTCAGATAACGAGGCTGCGCGGAAAACGCCACGACCGAGTTGGTGCGCTCAATCGGCAGGAAGCGCACCATCCCCGCCATGGGCATGCCGCTGTCGGGGCCGAACATCTTCTTGAGTTCCGGCATCAGTTCGCCGACGGTCGCGCGCTGCAGGCCGTACACCCCAACGGACATCCCTTTGAGCCAGTCGACATCGAAGGTGTCGATGGTGTCCTGATAGTTGGCCAGTTCGTCGGGCGTGCCGGCCAGGCTGAGCACGTTGCGTCCCGGGTCGACGAGCAGAAAGGCGTTGTCCCTGGCAAAGGGCTTGAGCAGCTTCTGCATTTCGGTGGCCGAGATGTAATGCAGGGGGAACAGGCGCGCCGAGAGGCCGCTGGACGGTCGCGCCACCGGCATCTCCGGCACCAGTTTGCCGGCCACGGCCTGATTGGCCGGAAGAATTACGTAGCGGTCGCCTTGGCGAATCATCGCGTTGTCAGTCCATGACAACAGGGTTTCCAGGATGGACAGCGCCTGTTGTTTGTTGACTGGCTTTGACGTGGAAAAGCTGACGTCGCCTTTGACGCCTTGGGCAATGCTGTAGTTTTCGTGCAGCAGATCCCCCATCACGCTGTTGATCACCGCTTCGATGGGCTGATTGGTGAAGTTGAAGACGATATCGCCGCTGGGCTGCGCAGCACCGGCCGATGGGGCTGCGGGGCTGTGCACGAATGTTTGGCTTCCCCGAATGATCTGCTGGCGCGGCACCGTCCTGGCGTCCGGATTCGACGGCGCAGATTGCGGGGGCACGTCGGCTACCGGCCCGCGCTGGGAGCCGGTGCCTTGCAATGCTTCGTGCATCAGTGCCGGGTCGTTTTCGAAGTGGCGGGGCGTCTCGGCGCAACCGGCCAGTGCGATGGCGGCGGCCAGGCAAATCATCGGGCTGCGCAAATGGAACACGTGAAGGTGGCGATCGTTCATGGTGTGCGTACGTCTGGAAGGGTAATAGGGGGAACGTTTGAGGGCGGTGGCAGGCGAAGCAAAGGCAGGCGCAGCTCGCGGGTCTGACCCTGATGGCTGAA
Source organism: Pseudomonas sp. GD03842 (assembly GCF_029841165.1). Taxonomy (NCBI): domain Bacteria; kingdom Pseudomonadati; phylum Pseudomonadota; class Gammaproteobacteria; order Pseudomonadales; family Pseudomonadaceae; genus Pseudomonas; species Pseudomonas sp. GD03842. The sequence goes on from NZ_JAOCEA010000006.1 coordinate 208,959, forward strand.
AGTCGCCTGCTGAGGTGTCGCAGCGGTGAGGGTCCAGCCGTTATCGAGCGTGCTGCCGACGGCCAGTTTCAGGTTGCGTTTGTCTGGCATGCGCAGGAGCACCCATTGAGCTTGTCCTTCGATGATCACGCCGCTGAGGCGAATGCCGTCCAGGGATGAGGGCTGATTCTTGCCGGTTACCAGGTCCGGCTTGCGGTCGGGGCTGAACATCGACTGCTGCCAGACCAGCGCCACGGCCTGAGGGGGTATCGGCTCAATGGTCGGGGGCCTGGCAGCGGGGGCCCATTCACGGGTTTCGCCCGCTGGCAGCCACTCAGGGGTTTGACCAGCGCCCAGGAGCAGACCGACGGTGGTTACCGTCAGAAGGGCGGTCCCTGCCAAGAGCGTCAGGGTCAGGGTATCGAGCCTCATGCTTCGGGGGCCTCGCTGGGTGCGGACTGTTCGCGTTGTGGTCCTGGGGACGATGGAGTCGGTGCCTGTTGCAGGTAGCCGCGCAGCAGCAGGTGCACCTGCAGACGCCCGGCACCGCCCGTGGCGGGAGCCGATGTGGCGCGGCGCAGGCTCAGGGTGTCGACGAATAGAAAGGGCTGGCCGTATTCAATGTCGTGCAGCAGGTTGGCCAGAGGCTCCAACGCGCACTCCAGGGTCAGGCTGACTTTGACTTGGCGGTAGGGCTCGGCGCTGTCGTGCTCCGGGGTGATCGGCATGCGTTGGGTGACTTGGCAGCCCGGGCCTTCCGAGGCATGCGCTTTCACCAGGTCCAGGCTGCGTTGCATCAGGTCTGCGGCCACTGCACCCGGGTCTTCGCCCGGCAACAGGCTGCTGCGGCTGGAAGGGTCCCGGCGCGCAGCCTGCAGGCGCTGTTCCAGGCCGTCGCGTTCTGCCAGGACGGCGGCGTAACGTTGCTGTTGGGTGCGCAGGGCGTCAGCCTGTTCCTCCAGCTCATTCAACGGGTCGAGGAACCAGCTTTGTACCAGCAGCCACCATGCCGCCCACAGCAGCAGGGCCAGGACGATGAGCGCCGCCCCGCGGCGCTCTCGACGAGTCAGTTCACGGCGCATCGACCGCCTCCTTGCGCAGGTGCGCACGCAGCGAAAACCGGTCTTTTCCGGTCTGGGCGTCGGGTTGGATGATGCCTTGGAACTGCGCGTCGCTCAGGGTCTTGCAGTCTTTCATGCGAGCGATCAGCGCGCTGGCCCTGGCACTTTGACCGGAGAGCGATACGCCGCCGCCGTCGCTGATTTCCAGCTGCTCGACCCAAGTGTCGGCACCCAAGCATCCCGTCAGGTCCACCAGTACGCTGGACAGCGTCGGCTGCGCCGCTTTTTGCTGAGCCAGGTAGCGAGCAGCCCCCTGGGTATTGATCAGTTCACGGCGCAGATCCTGGACGGCTCGGACATCATCCCGTTGCGCATCGACGGCGCGCTGCATGGCCTCGACCCTGGTTTGACGCGCATCGAGCCAGAGCACCATGCAGCTCACCACCAGTGCACCGCACACCAGCGTCAGGTAGCCGCTCAACCGTGCGTGGGCCTTGCGTGGCGGGCGCTGATCGACCGGCAACAGGTCGATGCCCAACCGTTGCCCCTGTGCATTGCAGCCATCGACCGCATGCAGCACCAGGCCTTGCGCACGGCAGGCATCGAGTATCGGCTGCAAACGCTCGCGCAGCACGGCCACCAGGAGCACCTGAACCCATGCGCCATCCTTGCCGGTGACGCGGGCGACGTACTGCAGTTGGTCGCGAGGGAAGGGCGTGTACTTGTCGAGCTCGAAACCGATGACGGTCTGCAGATCCCGCATTGCAGCGGCTGGCAGGTTCAGGGTCTGAATCAGCAGCAGATTCGCAGGCAACGTCAGGACCAGGCGATCTTCGTCCGCTGCGTCAACGGGGAGACTGAGCGGCCATTCGATCACGCGTTCACGGGCCTGCGCCAGCCAGCGGTCACGGACAGCGGCAGGGAGCAGCGCCTGCAGCTCATTCAGCCAGGCGCGCCAGGCCTGTTGGGCGAGGCTCCCATCCCACTGGCTGTGCAGGCGGGCCTGGAGCGGGGCGAACCGCTTGGAAAGTAAATGCTTCATTCTTGCCAGCGCAGGACCCGATAAGGCCTGGCACCCTCCTTCGATGGGTTGAGTAACAGCGTGACGATCAGCGTCGCGTTAAAACCGCCGGGCAATGTCGCCTGGCTCTGTACGGTGACGACGGGGCCCGCGTCTTGGGCAGCGGAGCTGGCCTGAGGCAGGTTCAGGACCCGCCGCAACCAGCCCGATGCCAACGCAGCATCCGGTGCTGGCAGCCCGCTCCACAGGGTCAGGTGCGCGCTGGCGCACTGGTAAACCCGTTGATCCATTGCCGGTAATTCCCGGACCTCCTCGACCGTGCGCAGCGGCTGACGGTCTGCGCCCCGTCGTTGGTTCAGTGCGCCCGAAACGGCCTGTGCCTGTGCGTTCGATCCACCACACGCCAGCACCAGACGCATGAACGACTCGACGGGCGCAGCATTCACGTCCAGCTTTCCAGCCTCACTGACCAGGCTGACGGCCAGGGTCGCGTCGTCGAAGCGCAGCGCATGAGGCTGCCCGTCGGCCAGCCAGTGACGATGCGGGTCGCGATCCAACTGTGCGGTCACCGCCATGGCCAGGCCTGCTTCAGCGGCCAGGACGGCCTGGGTATGCTGGCGCTGCCACAGAGCCTGACGGTTCTGCAGATGCACCCACCCCAACAGCCCGGCGAGCAGCGTGCTCAGCAGCGCCAGCACCCAGAGAACGAGCAACAGGGCCACGCCGCGTTGACGCGTCATAACGTTCGGGCCTCTGACGACAAGTCCAGTCGCAGATCGATACTCTGCTGTGGCCAAGGCACGGGGCCCGCCAGTTGCACGTCGATCCTCACGCTCACCGGCAAACGCCCCGGCCACGGCCAGTGATCGAGCCAGTCCGTGGCCACGCCCTGGGGGGAAATCCCGCGATAGCTGAATGCAAGGCTGCTGACCTGGTGCAACAGCACCTGAGGCTCATCCTGTGCAGGCAGCAAGCGTTGGTCACTCAGGCGTTCCAGATTGACTTGCAAGCGATGCCCTGCCGCGAGCGAAACGCTGTAGCGGTACAAACCGCCGCCGAGCCAAGGCATCAACGGCGCATAAAAGCGCAGGCTGTGAGCGTGCCCCTCGAACACCGGCGCTGACGCGGGGCCCTCCGCACCGGCGGCCAGTGGCAAGGCCTGGCCGATGGCAGTGCGCAGAAAATTCTGGGTCGAACGCACTTCGTCCAGTCGTGTACTGAAACGCTCAGCCTTGCCCAGTGCGCGGTTGGCGCCGGTGAGTCCGGCTGCGACCAGCGTCAGCAGCACACCCAGCAGGCTCAGGACCACGAGCACTTCGAGCAGCGTAAAACCCTGGGTGCGGTGCTTCATCGGTCCGCCCTGGTTCCGGCGCTGCGCACTTGCAGCGTGCTGTAATGCACATGTCGGGTCCCCTCGCTGACCTGAAGGTCCAGCCGCCATGTGGCCAGCGGTGCTTGACTCGCCGGCGCGGCGCTGACCTCCAGCCGCCATTTCGCGCCTGACCTGTCGCCCTCTGTCACGCCGGCCCGCAGGCGGCTCGAACGCGCTTCATCCATCAATGACCGGGCGATCAGGCTCAGCCGATCGCTGCGCTGGGTCTGCTGCAGGGCGCGGGCGCTCTGACCGAAGGCGACCACCAGCACGCTGCTGCAGACCGCCAGCACCGCAAGGGCGGCGAGCATCTCCAGCAGGGTGAAACCGCGCTGAGCGCTCAATTGAGCGCCCGCAACTGCACGTTGCCGGTGAGCCAGTTGATATCGACCCGCCATCGCTTGTCATTGCGTGTCAAGAGCACATGCCCGCCGCTGGCTCCGCCGTCCGGATAGAACTCAAAGGCCGAGCCAAGTCCTTCCGCCGTTTGCAATTGCACGTGCATGTCGCTGGGCAGCCGTCGGACTTTTTGCAAGGGACCCTGAAACTGCCCGTCTTTCAGATCGAAACGCGTCTGCGCCGGTTGCCCGGTAACGATGGCCTGAACCCGCGCCGCGCGGAGTGCCTGCACCACTTCACTCAGCGCTCGCCGCTCGCTGGCGGCATGCAGACCTTTGCCCACGCCATAGCCCACCAGCGCGACGCTGATGCCGATCAGTACGATCACCACCAGCAATTCGAACAGGGTGAAGCCGCGGGCGCGGGGCAGGGCACGCATGTTATTCCCAGTTACCGAGGTCGGCTTTGTAGCCATCGCCGCCGGGCTGGCCGTCCTGGCCATAGAAAATCAGATCGAAGCTGCCGTGCTCACCGGGGTAGCGATAGCCGAATGCATGACCGAACGGGTCCTTGAGGTCCGACGACTTCGCGTAAGGCCCTGCCCAGCCAGTGGCATTGGCCGGTTTGGTCACCAGTTGCTGCAGGTTGGCCGGCGGTGACCCGACATCCAGCCCATAGCTTTCGATTTTCATGCTCAAGCTGGCGAGCTGTGCCTTGCCGGCGCCGTATTTGCCTTTATCCACGTTGCCGCCGACCTGACGCACGACGATGGTGGCGACGATGCCCAGCAGCACGATCACCGCGAGCATTTCCAACAGGGTGAAGCCGCCTTGGCGACGGCCAGGCGCTGAGGTGAATCGAGTCATGTGTAAGTCCTCAAATGTTACTGGTCAGGCTCATCAGGGGGAGCATGATGGCAAGCATGATCACGGCGACCATGACGGCCATGATCACGGTCAGGCTGGGCACCAGCGCGGCGAGCAGGCGGTCGATGCCACGCTTGGCCTCAAGGTCGAAAACATCGGCGATCTTGAGCAGCATGCTGTCGAGGTTGCCGGCCTGTTCGCCGACCTCGATCATCTGCAGTGCGAGCTCCGGCAGCAGCGGCTGCTCGCCGAACGCCTGGGCGAGGGTGCCGCCGCCTTTGACCCAGTCGGTCGCTTGCTGAACCTGGGCGCGAAGGGCATGGTTGCCGCACACCTGGCGCACGATGTTCATCGCCTGCAGCAGTGCGACGCCGTTGCTCAACAACGTGCCGAGCGTGCGCGCCAGCCTCGCGGCTTCGATGCGTTGCAGCAGGGGGCCAATCACCTTCAGCGAGAGCAGACGACGATCGTGCCGCTGGCGGCGCCGCGGATCCCGTCGCAGCACTGCGATGCCCCATAACGTCGCAACGAGGGCGCCCAACACCATGAGGCCGTACGCGCTGAAAAACTCACCCAGGCCGAGGATGGCTTGAGTAATCCACGGAATGGGTACGCCCAGGTCCCGGAAGATCGGTACGAATTGCGGGACGACATAGGCCAGCAGCAGGGCCAGCGAACCGAGTACCCCCACCACGAGAAAAATCGGATAAATCAGCGCGTTGACTACCTCGCCGCGCAGCTTCTGACTGCGCTCCAGGTAGTCGCCCAGTTGGCTCAAGGTGTGCTCCAGCGAGCCTCCGGCTTCGCCCGCGCGCACCATGCTGACGTACAGACTGGAAAACTGACCGTGCTCCTCTTCAAGCGCCTGGCTCAACGGTTTGCCGGCCTTGACCTGTTCGCGCACGCGTTCGAAGAGTGCCAGACGTTTAGGGTCATGCTTTTGTCTGATCAGGGTCGACAGCGCGCGCTCCAGCGGTTGACCGGCACCGATCAGGGTGGCCAGTTGCTGCGTGAAGCTGACCAGGGCCGGGCCATTGAGCACGCTACGGCGCATGGCCGCACGCAGCCCGACCGGGGCGCCAGCCTCCAGACTCAGCAGTAGCAGATTGCGCTGTTGAAGACTCGCTACGGCGGCATCTCGATCGCTTGCTTCGAGCGTGCCGTTGTGTGCGACGCCATCGGCGTCCAGTGCGCGGTACTTGAAATGGGCCATGGTCATTCGCTGCGCGTCACGCGCAGGACCTCTTCCAGGGAAGTCACCCCGGCCACGGCTTGTCGCAGGCCTTCTTCATAGAGCGTGCGCAATCCACCGCGTCGGGCGGCCTGTTCCAGGGTGGCCGCGTCTGCCTGACGCATGAGCAGGCTGCGCAGTTCTTCTGTCATGACCAGCAACTCGGTGATTGCGCTGCGCCCGTGGTAACCGCCGCCAGGCAGGTCGCTGTCAGGGCGGTACAGCATGATCGGGCGCTGATCGGTAAAGCGCTCCAGGCCGTGCTCCGCCACCAGTTCGGCCGGTGCTTCGAAAGCGATCCTCGTCACGGGGTCGAGTCGGCGCACCAATCGCTGGGCCAGAATACCTTTGACCGTGGAGGCGATCAGGTAGCTTTCCACGCCCATGTCAAGTAACCGGGTGATACTCGCCGCGGCGCTGTTGGTGTGCAGGGTCGACAGCACCAGGTGGCCGGTGAGCGACGACTGAATCGCAATGCGGCAGGTTTCCAGATCGCGCATCTCGCCGATCATGATCACGTCCGGGTCCTGCCGCACGATGGAACGCAGCGCTCCAGCGAAGTCCAGCCCGATGGAGGGCTTGACCTGAATTTGGTTGATGCCCTCGAGCTGGTACTCGACCGGGTCTTCGACGGTGATGATCTTGCGCTCGGCGGTGTTGAGCCGTGACAGTGCGGTGTACAGCGTAGTGGTCTTGCCTGAGCCGGTAGGGCCGGTGACCAGCAGGATGCCGTGGGGGTTTTCCAGGACGTCCAAAAAGCGTTGCAGGCGTTCGCCATCCATGCCCAAGCTGGGAAAGTCGAAGCTGACGTTCTGGCGATCCAGCAAACGCATGACCACGGACTCGCCGAAGCTGGTGGGCACGGTACTGACCCGCAGGTCCAGCTCCTTGCCCTGAATGCGCAGCATGATCCGACCGTCCTGCGGCAGGCGCCGCTCGGCGATGTCCAGCCGCGCCATGATTTTCAAACGGGAAATGATCGCCGCCGATGAGCTCGACGGCGGGGCCTCGGCCTCGTGCAGCACGCCGTCGATGCGATAGCGCACCTTGAGCTGGCTTTCGAAGGGTTCGATATGAATGTCGGAGGCGCGCTGCTCGACCGCGCGTTGCAGAATGAGGTTGACCAAGCGGATGACCGGCGCTTCGGAAGCCAGGTCCTTGAGGTGTTCGATGTCTTCATCGGCCCCGCGCTGATCGTCCATCGTTTCGATCAACGATCCCATGGCTGAGCGGCCCTGGCCGTAGAACCGCTCGATCAATCCGTCGACTTCGCTGGACAGCCCGACCGACACATACACCGGCGTCTGACAGGCGTAGCGCACAGCGTCCAGACCATAGGCATTGGCGGGATTGGCCGCCAGCACATGCACGCCATCGGCGTGGTTGCCGATGGGCAACAGACGGTGGTGGCGCATGAAGCGTTCGCTCAGCGGTGGCAAGGTGTCGTTCGGCGGCGTGACGGCGTCGGCGACCAGCAAGGGCGCCTCCAGGGTGGCGGCCCACGCTCGGGCCAGGTCAAGTTCCGACACCAGGCCAAGGCGTGTCAGCAGTTCGGTCAGCGAACTGCCTGGAGAGTCCTGGGCAAGGCGCTGTGCCCGATCCATGTCTGCCATCTTGAGCCCTGAGTGACTCACCAACCAGGCGCACAGCGCTTCAGCCGAGTGCTCGCTCAGTTCTTCGAGGGGGACGGGATTCAAACGATCGGACACGATTAAAGTTCAAGTAGCGACGCACCGAGGGCTGCCTTTAGTGGCGCCCTCGTGTACGTGATTAATAAGTGTAAGTGATTGATCTTAGTTGCTGGTGTGCGAAGTCTGGTCGGTAGGGCGACCCCGTTTGTTTTCATCGGCTTGAACTTGTTTATGCTGTTTCTTCGCGACTTCCACCGTTTTAGTTTGCGTCATGACCGTCGAGTCCGGTGCGCCGGAAACCGATTCCTGGGTATTTGATTCGGTCGCCATTGCAGCGGTTGATACTGCCAATGTCATTGCGGCCAGTGCACCAATCAGGGGCATCTTCATTCGGTGATTCTCCTATGGGGTTAACGGTAAAAAGGGACTCTCCTGCCTGCCGGAGGTGACGGTCAGAGCCGTCCACCAGGGCGGCTCTCCCCCGTAATCACTGGCGGTCAGGCGCAGTGTCAGGTCATTTTGCTAAACCTACAGACCTATAGGTTTAGTGGGAGTTCAGTGACTGTATCAAAAAATTTCAGCGATTTCTAAGGCGATTATTTTTTATTTGACTTCAACAAAAAACGCCTGTCTTAATTTAAGAAGCGCGGTCCAGTACTGCGTATTTAGCTGGCGCATTGCCAGTAACTTTTGGTCTTACCAAGCCTGTTGCCCAAGTTTCCAGCTTGTTGGCGCGCTCTCCTTTTTTTGCCCGCTGTTTAGTTAATGAGCTGCGGGATAGGTGTTTTATCGCCTTGAAATAAGGGTTTGCGCCTGTCAACTGCGACAATTGCGCACAGGGGCGATCTGGAGATTATTTATGCGAACCCGTAGAACGATCGGTGCCCATTCGGCACTGGCACTTTTGAGTCTGGCCATTGGTCATGCCAACGCGGCGACGACCACCACCCAGGAGCAGTTGGCGGCCAAGGAAGTGCGGGCCGAAAAGGCGGCGGAGAAAACGCTGGCGAAAATGACTCAGGAAGAAAAGCTGGCCTACATCGGTGGCATCGGCGGCTGGGACGTCAAACCACTGCCGCAATACGGCGTTCCGCAAATTCACGGTGCCGACGGCGGCGCCGGTATTCGTTACACCAGCGAGGGCAATGATCCGGGTGTGGTTTACCCCTCCGGTCCGAACCTGGCGGCGACCTTCAACCCCCGTCGCGCCATCGACTTCGGTCGCGCGCTGGGCTACGACACCGCGACCGGTGGCTATCAGTTCGTGACCGGTCCGGGCATGAACCTCTATCGCATGCCCTGGAGCGGTCGTGCCTTCGAATACCTCTCCGGCGAAGACCCGTTCCTCGGTGCCAGCCTCGGCCCTGCGGTGATCAACGGTATCCAGCAGCGCCGCGTCTGGGCCGAAGCCAAGCACTACGCAGGTAACGACCAGGAAACCAACCGCTTCATCCTCAACCAGACCATGCCTGAGCGCGTGCTGCGCGAGATGACGCTGCCACCGTTCGAATCGGCGACCAAGAACGGTACCGTCGCGATGATGATGTGTTCGTTCCAGAAGGTGAACGGCGAATACGCGTGTGAAAACAAGCACTTGATCGCTGACATCCTGAAGAAGGAGTGGGGCTTCAAGGGCCTGGTGCAGAGCGACTACAACGCCATCGTGCATGGGCTGCCGGCGGCCAAGGCCGGTACCGATCTGGACATGATGGGTGGCCAGATGAACAGCTCGGTGCTCAAGCCTTACCTGGACAGCGGTGAGCTGGACATGGCGACTGTGGACGACAAAGTCCGTACGATCCTCAAGAACATCTACCTGTACCAGTTCGACAAGTTCGCGCCGTTGACCGCCCACAACATGAACAGCGCGACCAGCAACAAAGTGGCGTTGAACATCGCCCGTGAAGGCATCGTCCTGCTGAAAAACCAGAACGACGTGCTGCCGCTGGACAAGGCCAAGGTCAAGCGCATCGCCGTGGTCGGCGACCTCGCCAAATACGCGCCGCCAACCGGTTTCGGCAGCGCCCATGTGGACGCGACCCATTACATCAGTGAGCTGAGCGGCCTGCAGCAAATGGCGCCCAACGCCAAGGTCGAATTCCTCGACGGCCTGTCGCTGGACCCTAAGGCTTCGAATTGGACCACCACCGACAGCAAAGGCAACACGGTCGCGGGCCTGAAGACCGAGTTCTTCACCAACGCCAACTGGTCCGGAGACCCGTCGGCCACGCGCATCGACACCCATGTCGACATGGACTGGTCCACCGACGATCTGCCGAGCAATGGCGATACAGCCAACACCTCGATCCGCTGGACGGGCCAGATGAAACCGGTCACCAGTGGCGAGCAAGTGTTCAAGGTGCGCGCCGACGGCGCTGTTCGCCTGTGGATCAATGGCGAGAAGATCATCGACAACGGTGATGGTGAGAACATCACCAACAAGAGCATCCCGCCGACCATTCCGGTGTCGGGCAAGATCAAACTGGAAGCCGGCAAGACCTATGACGTGAAACTCGAGTACTCGCGTCGTGACGGTTACCTGTCCACCATGGGCGGGCTGGTTGGCGTGCAAATGGCCTGGGCTTCGCTGGCTGCGCCTCAGGACCTGTCCCAGTACGACGCGGTCGTGGTGGCAGTGGGTAACAGCAACGAATACGAAGGCGAAGGCTTCGACCATGGGTTCGACCTGCCTGAGTACCAGAGCGAGTTGATCCAGAACATCGCCAAGGCCAACCCGCACACCATCGTCACGATGCACGGCGGTACCGGGCTGAACATGAGCGACTGGATCGATCAAGTGCCAGCTGCGCTGCACGCGTTCTATCCGGGCCAGAACGGTGGTCAGGCCCTGGCCGAGATCCTTTTCGGCAAGGTCAACCCGTCCGGCAAACTGCCGATCAGTATCGAACGTCACATCGAAGACAACCCGCTGTACGCGGACTTCCCGCATTACGACAACACCCGCACGCTCAAGGAAATCAGCTACAAGCACGACCTGACGATGCTCGGCTATCGTGGCTATGACAAGACGGGCACCAAGCCGCTGTTCGCGTTTGGCCATGGCTTGTCGTACACCCGCTTCACCTACAACAACATGTCGGTCACGCCGGGTGTCGCCGTGGGCAACACGCCGATCAAAGTCTCGTTCGACCTGACCAACAGTGGCCAGCGTGCCGGTTCCGAAGTGGCCCAGGTGTATGTTGGCCAGCAGAATCCGAAGGTCGAACGCGCCGTCAAAGAGCTCAAGGGCTACAAGAAGGTGTTCCTGCAGCCGGGCGAAACCCGTCATGTCACCATCGAACTCAATGACCGTTCGTTGGCGTACTACGACGATTCGAGCAAGCAGTGGGTGATCGATCCCGACACCTTCAACATCAGCCTGGGTGCGGCGTCGGACGATATTCGTCTGACCGGCAAGCTGGTCAATCAGTACCGCCAGGAGCTGTCGACCACCACCAGCAACCCATTGCCTCGTTCTGCACTGAACTCGGTCAAGGTCACGCTGCCACCGGTCAAGACTGGCGGCGTGTTCGATCAGGATGAGAACGTCAATGACGGTAACGGTAACGCCGACTACGACGGCAACACCGACTACTGATGGCCGCACGGGGTAGGGGCAGGGCGCGAGCCAGGTCTCGACCTCACCGGAGATGAAGGGAGCGGGGCGATCCAGCGAGTGGATCGCCCCGTTTCATTTCACCTGAATTTCGCGCTTGACCTGCGCCATGTAGCACTCGAAGTCCTTGACCAGATCGACTCGGTCCGGAAACCGCAGCCATTGGAACTGCAGGCCGTCCATCATCGCCAGAATTTGCTGGATGATGACGTCAAGGTCGACGTCTGCGCGCACTTCGCCGGTCGACACCAGGAAGTCAAGGCGGGTACGCATACGTCCGTAGATGCCTTGGTACCGGTTCTGGAACCACTCCCAAGCCGGGTGGCTGTCCACCAGGCTTTCGGCATTGAGAATGCTGAACGCGCGGATCACCCCGGGCGCCGTCGCGTTCGATCGGTTGAGTTTTTGCAACCCGTCGATGAACCCATCCAGCGTCGGTTCGCTTTGGGCCTCGTCGACCACCTTGCGGTTGACTTCGTCCCTGCGCGTCAGGACGGCCATCAGCAGCGCCACCTTGTTAGGGAAGTGGTGCAGCACACCCGCCACCGATATCCCGACATGCTCGGCGATTCTGGCAATGGACGCGCCGGTGTATCCCTCGAGCGAATACAAGGCCAGTGCGGCATCAAGCAATTCTTCACGACGTTTCTCGCCCTTGGGGGCGCGGCGGGTGCGGGCAGGCGCTTGGGGGGTGGCTGACATATCAATCCCTTGGGTTACGACTTGCGGGGGGTCACTGTACGTGAGCCTTCACCCTCGTCGCCAGTGCGATATCGCTCCCGAGCGTCGCTTTGCACACGCCGTCGCCCCGCCTGCTGCCCCGATGGACGTCCGGGCAATGGTTGGGCCATCTGGCTTTCGAGCCCTCAGACCACCAGCACCACCTTGCCCTGAAGGCCCCCTTTAGCGGCTCGACGATGGGCGTGCGCAGCCTGAGCGAGTGTAAAAGTGCTGTCGATCACCACGCGCAAGGTGCCGTCTTCCAGCAAGCGACCGGTCTCCTGCAATTGCGCCCCATTGGAACGCACCTGCATCGATGAGACCGTAATCCCCCGCTCAGATGCTTCGTCATGGCCGGAAAAACCCAGCGGGTTGACTAGAAACAGCCGGCCGCCGGGCCGGATCACGCTCAGGAACCGTTCCATGTTGGGGCCACCCACGGCGTCGATCACAAGGTCCACGTCCTGAGCGACCGCTTCGGCGGCGACCTGAGTGCGGTCGATGAAGGCATCGGCACCGAGTTCGCCAAGTAGACGCTGGTGTTTGCCGGAGGCGACGGCGATGACGTGTGCCCCTCGCCATTTGGCCACTTGGACCGCCAGGTGACCCACGCCGCCTCCGGCACCGTTCACCAGCACGCGTTTGCCTAGGAGTGGGACGGGCTGATGCTGAAAGGCCTGAAAGGGGTTCGGCGCGTCATGGCCAGGATCGACGAGAAATTGCCAGGCGGTGAGCAGCGACATGGGCGCGCCTGCCGCTTCGATGTGATCGATTTTGTCGGGCTTATGGGCCAGCTCGGTCTCGTGGACACGGACGTACTCGGCATAGGCACCACTGCCGGTCATCAGGTCAGCGGGAAAGCGCACCATGGCATAGACCTCGTCGCCGACGCTGAACCGGCTCGCGCCTTCGCCGAGGGCCACGACCTCTCCGGAAATGTCGGTGCCTAACACCAAGGGAAATACGGGGTCCGGGCGCCATTCAGGCGGCAAGGCCCGGTAGCCGTCCCGCAAGTAGAAATCGGGCGGGTTCAAACCCGCCGCACGCACGCGCACCAGAACCTCCCCGCACAGTGCGACGGGGCGCGGCGCGTCCTCGTAGCGCAACACGTCAGGGTTGCCAAATTCGTGCAGTCGCACGGCTTTCATCGTGTCGTTCATCACAGCCTCCTAGCGTCAAGTCGATGGGGTCAGCACAGGCTATGTCCAAACGGTGAGGTTGATAATGAGGCTGTCATTCGTTTCAATGGTGACATGAAGGAACCAATCGGATTCGAACGACTGAGCGGGTTGATCGCCTTTGCCCGCGCGGGCTCTCTGGGCAGCTACAGGGCAGCGGCCCGCTCGCTCTCGCTGTCTCCCTCTGCCATCAGCAAAAGTATTCAGCGGCTGGAGCGGCATTTTGGCGTTTCGCTGTTCACCAGGACCACCCGCTCCTTGGTGTTCACCGCTGAAGGTCGCGACCTGCATGAGCGGGTGCTGCAATTGTTGCGTCAGGCAGAGGAGATCGAGCAGGTCGCCAAATCGGCTCGTGCCGAGCCCGCCGGCACGCTGCGCATCGCAGCGTCACTGCCCATCGGGTTGCACATGATCGCACCCGCCATTGCCGCGTTCCGCAGCCGCTACCCCAAGGTGTTCGTTGACCTGCGGCTGAGCGATCAGATCGTCGATCTGATTGGAGAGGGCATCGACCTGGCAATAAGGATCGGTGAGCTTTCGGATTCTTCGCTGCTGTCGCGGCGACTGATGCCCTACACCTTGGGTTGCTACGCTTCGCCGGACTACCTCGCCCGCTGTGGCACGCCGCAGCATCCCGATGAACTGGCTCGCCACGAGACGGTGAACCTGCGCTATCAAAGCACCGGTCAGGCCATGCGCTGGCCCTTTCGTGTTGCAGACAAAGAGATCGAGGTGGTGCCGGCGTCACCGGTTATCGTCGATGCCAGTGAGGCCGTCGTCGCTGCCGTGGCCGCGGGCGCGGGGATCGGCATGTTGGCGAGCTTCATGGCCGATCCGGGCGTCCAGGCCGAGCGGCTGGTTCCGGTGCTTTCCGAGTTTGCGGTCCAGCGGCAGAACATCACGGCCATCTGGCCAGAGAGCCGACGCACCAACCCCGCCGTCCGTGCGTTTCTGGACATGCTCATCGAGATGGGCTGACGCGGCCCTCCGGTTGGTCAAACACCGGCTTGCTGGTGGCGCCATTCCTGCGTGCGTCCGCCGTAGCCATAGGCCGCTGCACGCGCGTCGATGAGGTGGATATAGGACACCTCGTGCACATCAGGAAGCAGCGCTTTCAGACCCGCATGGACGTCTGCGAGGAAGCGCGCTTTCTCCTTCTTCAGGTTAGTCTCGTCGGTGATGCTGATGTCGAGATGAAAGGCATTGCCGCCGATCTTCGACAGGGGTTGGCCGGCGATGAACCAGTCTTCTTTGGCGATGAACTGGACGGTCGTTGCCATCAATTCGGGCTGTTTGCCCAGCACCTCGGCGGTGAGCTGATTGATCAGCGCCATCGCTTTGTGAGCCAGATCAGGATTGCGCGAACCGGACAGTTGAAGGGTGATTGCAGGCATGAGAGGTATCCTTTGAATGGTTGACGGAGCCATTGTGCGAAGCTTCTTCCTATTGGAAAAGCCGTAAGATACGATGTCATTTATCGTTTTTTCGGATGGATAAAAATGCGCGGATTTGATTTCGAGCAGTTGAAGACCCTTGTGGCGGTGGTCGATGCGGGCAGCATTTCCGCAGCGGTGTCGACGCGCTTTCTGTCGCAGTCCTCGTTGAGCGAGCAGTTGCGCAAACTGGAGGAGGCCGCTGGGGGGCAACTGCTGGTGCGCAGCAAGCTTGGGGTGCAGGCCACGGCGGCGGGCGAGCGTATGGTCGCCCACGCTCGCAAACTACTGGCTTTGTCCGAGGCGGCCTGGCGAGACATGCACGGCATTGCGTTGGAGGGCGAACTTAATCTCGGCCTTTCCGATTATTTCAGACCGAGCCACCTCATGGGGCTGCTGAACCGGATCGCTGAACATCACCCGGGCCTCAGGATTCGCACGCAGGTGGGCAAGAGTGACGACGTGATCGCCGCTTACCGCAACAACGGTCTCGACCTGGCGATCGTCATGCGGATTGCCGGTGCTGCACGGGGGGCATACGGCGACGCACGGGTTTTGCGAACCGAGCGGCTGATCTGGGTCATGGCCAGTCAGAAGAAAATGACCGAGGCACAAAAACCGGTGGAGCTGGCCTTGCTGCCTGAAAGTTGCTCCCTTCATCGTTTGGCACGTCAGCAGCTCGACGCCCATCGGCGCCCCTACGTCATCGCCCACATCGCCTCGGGGGTCGCGGGCCTGCAAGCGGCGGTGGGCGCAGGACTGGGAATCGGTTGCCTCAATGCCTCCGCGTTGATCGAGCCGGGGATGACGGAGGTGCCTGACGGTCTGTTACCCGCGCTGCCGGACGTGGAATTTGTGTTGCTGGAAGCCACACAAAGCGATCCGATGGCCACCGCACGACTGCAGTCGATCACCGAGGTCATCGTCGAGACCTTGGCGACGTGACAGCCTCGCAGATGAGCCGTTCGAGGCCGTAATTCATTGGTTGGGATCATGGTCTTTAATTTAACAGGCATTTCCCAATCCATTTAGATACCGATCAATATATAAATCGTTGACCCCTCGGTTCACTCTCCTTATATTCATATCGATCAGTATATTAGTAAGGAGGAGACGGACATGGCTGTAGGTTCAGGACAGGATGGAAAGCTTCCGCTGGGGGCGTTGCTCGCACTGGCGATGACGGGGTTCATTTGCATCGTGACGGAAACGTTGCCCGCGGGCTTGCTCCCGGAGATAGGACGAGGGCTGGAGGTCTCGCCCTCGCTGGCGGGGCAGATGGTCACGGTCTACGCGCTGGGTTCATTGCTGGCAGCGATCCCCTTGACGATTGCCACGCAAGGCTGGCGCCGCAGGACCGTGCTGTTGCTCACGGTTGTCGGGTTCTTGGTGTTCAATTCCGCGACGGCGTTGTCCTCCAACTACTGGCTGACGTTGATCGCTCGGTTCTTCGCTGGCGTCTCGGCCGGGCTGGCCTGGAGTCTGATCGCAGGCTATGCGCGGCGCATGGTCGCTCCTCGGTTGCAGGGGCGTGCGTTGGCCGTGGCCATGGTGGGTACACCGATCGCCTTGTCACTGGGTGTGCCGTTGGGAACATGGCTGGGCGGCTTCATGGGCTGGCGCATGGCGTTTGCGCTGATGTCGGGCCTGACCTTGGTGTTGATCGCGTGGGTGCTGATCAAAGTCCCTGATTATCCGGGCCAATCGTCCCGCCAACGCTTGGCGTTGCGGCAGGTATTGTTCACGCCCGGCGTACGCTCGGTATTGGCCGTCGTCTTCACTTGGATGCTGGCGCATAACATCCTCTACACCTACATCGCCCCCTTCGTTGCCAAAGCCGGGCTGGCCAGTCAAGTCGACCGGGTGCTCCTGGCATTCGGCGTGGCAGCGCTGGCGGGCATCTGGCTGACCGGTCAATTGGTCGACCGTCATCTGCGTATGGCCGTGCTCGCGAGCCTCGCAACTTTCGCTGCTGTCGCAATCTTCATGGGCCTGTTTTCGGGGTCAGCGGCGGCCGTCTACACGGGCGTTTTCCTCTGGGGGCTGTCGTTCGGCGGCGCCGCCACGCTTTTGCAGACGGCGCTCGCCGATGCGGCGGGCGAAGGCGCCGACGTCGCGCTCTCCATGAACGTCGTGGTCTGGAACAGTGCGATCGCGGGCGGTGGCGTATTGGGAGGTGTGCTGCTTGATCAGTGGGGCGTCGTTGCGTTTCCCAGCGTTTTGCTGGTGTTGCTATTGCTCAGCCTCGCTATTGCGTTTCGGGCACGCGTGCATGGCTTTCCCCGAGGCCACCGGCGCAGCGGGCAGGTGATAGCAGGCCATTGATGGCGTGGATGCGACGCACATTCTCGAAGCGTGAGCGGCTGCAATGCGTCAGCCGCGTTGTGCGATCGCACGATACTTCGGCAGTACCAAGCACGCCGTGATGGGCAACATCCCGCCGCGGACCGGGCGGTTCGCGGAGGGTCGAAGGCATTGCCTAGATAACGCCGCAGGCCACGCGGTCTCCGCCACCGCCCAAGGGCATTGGCATGTCGGAGTGGTTGTCCCCACCTGCATGGATCATCAGGGCGTGGCCCTTCACCTCCGAAATCTTTTTCAGGCGAGGCGCCAACACTGGGTAATTCGCCATGCCGTCGGCCGTCACGTAGACCGCCGGCAAGTCGCCCAAGTGCCCATCGCCATAGGGGCCCAGATGCTTGCCGGTCTTGGCCGGGTCGAAGTGCCCTCCCGCGGCGAGGGCTGCGACTTTCTTGCCGTCCTTGGTGCCTGCATCGCAACTGCCGTTTTCATGCACATGGAAGCCGTGGATTCCAGCGGGCAAGTCGCTCAGTTTGGGCGTGAACACCAGACCGTACGCGGTCTCGCTGATGGTAACCTGACCGATCGGCCGAGGTGCGCCATCCGCGCTGACCAGGTTCATGGGCACATCCAGCGATGCCGCCTGAGCTCCCAGAGAAAGCGTACCGAGAAGACCGAGCCAGACATAACGTTTCATATGCGTTTTCCAATTCAGGTGGATGAAGGGTCAGGATAGTTGAACGACTACAAGAAGACGTTTCAAACGGTGAGCCAGCCTCCTGCGTCGCTGCTGCCAAGGGCCTTGAAGGGCCGTCCCGTGTGAAGGGCCCATGAGAGCCGCTGCGCTAGCCTACCCACGAGCAGCTTCTTGTCATGACCGACGATCGCCATGGTGGTTCCGGCCGGAATGTGTCTTGCAGAAAGCGCATGAAATGTCGGGTTCACTCCGGGTATCCATCGCGCTGATGGGACAGCGCCACGACATCCCCATCGGGCAACTTCCAGCCGGGCAGTGGCCTGAAGGATTTGCTGCCTTTAAACATCGGCCCATAGACCGCCGCACGCTCATGCTCCAGTACGGCGCCTTGGACCCTGCCCCCGCGAGAAATGCCGGTTTCTGTTCGACGGTTTTCCGCGTGTGCGGTGAAGCTGCGAAGCTCATCCCGTTGCCGTTTCATGCCGGCGTTAAACGGCTGGAAAGGGCGTCAGACCAGTTAAAAAAAGAGAAACAGGCAGGATTGAGCCAGGATCAAGCGGGTCAGTGTCAGTGCGGAATATTAACCTGACGGTACTCATCACTACGGAGTCCGTCATGAATGTCATTGTCATTACCGGTGGTAGCCGGGGAATCGGTGCCAGCGCCGCCATCGAGTGTGCCCGTCGCAATTTAGGGGTGGTGCTGACCTATAACCAGAACGCGGAGGCGGCTTTTGACGTCGTCCGACAAATCGTCGACGAGGGCGGCAAAGCTGTCGCGTTGCCGTTGGATGTTGCTGAAGTCTCGACGTTTGGCTCTTTCAAGGACGCATTGGAAAATGCATTAGAGGCCACGTGGGGAGAAGTTGGTCTGAGTGGGCTAGTGAACAATGCAGGGTACGGAATGTATAACCCTATTGTCGCCACGACCGAAGCCGAATTCGATGGCTTGATGAACGTGCATCTGAAGGGGCCGTTTTTTCTGACGCAGGCGCTGCTGCCATTGATGAACGAGGGGGCATGTATCGTCAACCTCACCAGCGCCACGACGCGTGTAGCGACACCTGGTGTGGCGCCGTATGCCACGTTCAAGGGTGGCCTGGAAGTATTGACCCGCTACATGGCGGCTGAATTCAGCGCACGACGCATTCGCGTCAACTCAGTCTCGCCTGGCCCTATCCGAACAGAGCTGGGTGGCGGGCTGAGCGACGAATTCGAATCGTTGCTGGCTTCTCAAACGGCCCTTGGACGAGTCGGCGAGCCACAAGAGGTTGCTCGTGTCATCGCCTCATTGCTAACCCTCGACGGCGGCTGGATCAATGCTCAAAACATTGAAGTCAGTGGCGGCTACATCATCTGAGGATAAGCACATGATTGACCATATTTTTCTCACCGTTCGTGACATGGATCGCTCCATCGCCTTCTACGACACCGTGCTTCCAATGCTGGGTATCACCAGTCGCCTTGATTACCAAGGGGCATCCGAGGTTGAAGGGCCCATTGAACTCAAGGGGTTTGGCGCCAAAGGCCGTATGTTTTTCTGGTTGCGTAAGGGCACCCCAGCGCCCGGGGCGGTTCATGTCGGGTTCGTAGCGGACTCAGAAGATCAAGTGAACGCAACCCATGCGCAGGCATTGTCCTGTGGCGCGGTGGATGTGCATCCGCCTGGGGCACAGCGTCATTATGATCCCCGCTACTACGCCGCTCAGGTCAAAGACCCTGATGGGTACAGTTTGGAATTCGTGTACAAAAGCTGGCAACACTGAGGTGATGCAATGGACGAGCAGGATAAGCCCGCATTGACCGCAATCCATGCTTTTTTCGCGGCCACGAACCTATTCGATGTACCCGCCGCCTTGGCGGTTTTCACAAACGACGCCGTGATCGACGACCCATCCACAGGGCATATCTTCACGGGGCTGCTAGGTGTTCAAGATTATCTGGAACGGTATTTCGTCGCCTACCAAACGGTAACCCGCATGTTGGAGTGTGAGCTTTTCGAAGCAGGTCGAGCCCATATAAGGGTCGACTTCACGGGTGATTTTGGCCACGAAATTGGGGTGATGGACATCTCCTTGAATGTCGAAGGCTTGATAACGCACATCCACGCCTACTTGGAATGACGTTTACCAAGGTGAATTCATGAAAAAGCTCATGATCTACGGCGCTACTGGTTACACCGGTGCGTTGGCTGCGGAGTATGCCGCATCTATCGGTCTTGATTTAATAGTCGCAGGGCGGGCACGCAACAGACCGGCGCTTGAAGCGCTGGCCCGACGGCTCGGTGCCGAGGCGAGAGTTTTCGACCTCCATGGAGGCGACGCTCTGGAAGGATTGTCCAAGGACGTATCCGTCGTACTGAATGCGGCGGGACCTTTTGTAGAAACCGCCGAATTTCTCATGTCCATAGCCATTCGGGCGAACGTTCATTACCTCGACTTTTCAGCTGAGCTAAGCAGTTATCGACAAGCGCTAGCATTGAGTGATGAGGCGCGGGTTAACGGCGTTATGCTGATGCCAGGAAGCGGCGGCAGCGTAGCAATGCTGGGCAGTCTCGCGGGTCATGCTGCGTCTCGAGTGCCTGAACCGCGCAGTTTGAGCATCGCCCTTGAGGTGACAGGTTCAATGTCAAAGGGGTCAGTTGCCACTGCTGGGAGGGGGATGGCGATGAACCCCCTGAAACTGATCAACGGAAACCTCGTAACTCGCAGCCCGGATGAAGTCCGAGACTTCGATTTCGGCCGCGGCCCTCGCTCATCGTTTCCAGTAACCCTACCTGATCTCCTGACGCTGCATCACATGACCGGTATAGGCAACATCGAAACGTTCGTTCATATAAGCGAAGGCGAATTTTCGACGAGTTCGGGCGACGCGCCGACGGCCGGTCCGACACCCGAGGAGCGTGCTGCTAACAGGTACCGAGCGACGGCGGAAGTTACCGGTGCAGATGGTCGAGCGATTCGATCATCACTCTCATCAGTAAACGGCTACACATTTACCGCCATGGCTTCGGCCGAGGCCGCGCGGCGGGTGTTAGCAGGCGAATATTTGCCGGGCTTTCAAACTCCTGCTGGATTGTTCGGTTACGGCTTCGCCCTCACGATCGCCGACACGACAATCACCGATTTTCCCAGTCAGGATAGCTAATGACACAGCTAGCTAGGGTGCGTGGCCCTCTGCGTCCTGTGACCTGAGATCGTAAACCGGGAGCGAACATCGGCTTAAGGTGCTAACCATTCGAATCACGCCGCAGCCAACGTGTTTCGGCTCCAAGGCTTGAGCTTTTGCCGCCCTACAGCATGGGCTCAAGACCTTCATGTTGGCGAACAATCGCAACAAGCTGGCGCAAGCCGGGCGGCGGAAGCCGACGGTTGGAATAGTAAAGGCAGAATGGAGCTCCTGATGAGGCCCACTCTGGCAAAACAACGCGCAGGTGGCCTCGTTCAATGTGGAGATTCACGCGGCGCTCAGGCAAATAGGCGAAGCCTAACCCACTAATGGCTGCGCCCACTGTGTGCTCGGTTTCGTTAGCGCAGATCGGGCCGTCGACGTGGAGTCGAACCGTCGATTCACCGTTGCCCAGCTCCCAAGGGTACAGGCTGCCATCGCCGATTCTCATCTGTATGCAAGGTAGCTGCAGCAGATCCGCGGGCGACTCAGGCAATCCGACTTGGTCGATAAGCATTGGGGCCGCTACTACTACCCAGCGTACTGAAGCCGTGAGCGCTACACACACCATATCGTTCGGCACCTTGTCCCCATAGCGAATGCCAGCATCAAATCCTCGCTGAATAATGTCGACCATCTGGTCATCAACACAGACGTCTAGTTTTACGTCGGGATAGGCTGCGAAAAACGATGTGAGTGCTGGCGCCAGGACAAGCCTGGCACCATCGCGTAATGCGGTAATTTTCAAAATGCCTTTTGGCGTGCCCCGGCTCCCCTCTAACTCATTCAGGGCGCGCTGTATCGACGCGAAACCTACCCCCAGTTGACGCGACAGCGACATACCTGCCTCGGTCACTGTTATCGTGCGACTGGAGCGGTTGAGAAGACGTATTCCCAAGCGTTGTTCTAGCCTGCGCAGCCGATGGCTCAGCGCCGAACGGGTCACATCCAATTCAATTGCCGCTTGGCCAAAGCTGCCATGGCGGACAATTACCTGAAAAACATACAGATCGCCCAGCATTGCACTGTCTGTTTCCGTCATTTGAAGTTTCCTAACGCCGATGTTGAGTAATAGTAAACGATTGTACGCAGCTTCTCGTGGTCAACCGAAAGCGAATCAAGTTCGCGTTTCTAACTATCATGAGTGAGGTTCTATGAAACGTCTGAAAGACACTGTTGCAATCGTGACGGGCGCGGCCACCGGTATTGGGCGAGCGACATCTATTGCATTTGCGCGAGAAGGGGCCCGCGTGGTCGGGGTCGACGTCAATGAAGATGAGCTAAAACGTACTGTGCAGGAGATTGTTAACTCGGGTGGTCTGGCAGAGGGATACACGCTCAATGTGGGAGACGAAGAAAAGATCATTCATTTCACTCGCTACGTCAATGAACATTACGGGAGGGTCGATGTGCTATTCAACAATGCTGGAGTGGATGCAATCGGCGGGAAAGTGCACGATTATCCGACAGAGCTATTTGACAAAATCGTGGCGGTTGATCTTCGTGGTACATTTTTGATGAGTAAATACGTTATACCCCTGATGCTCCAACAAGGCGGTTCAATCGTCAATGTATCTTCAATGTCAGGCTTGGCCGCCGATCTTGATCGGTCAGGCTACAACGCGGCTAAAGGAGGTATTACCAATCTTACGAAAGCGATGGCAATTGATTATGGACGTCAGGGTATACGTGTCAACTCCATTTGCCCTGGGACGATTGAGACGCCGCTAGTGGATACCTTGGCAGGGGCCAAGGAAGACCGTGATGGGCAAGCTTTTCGAGACGCGCAAACATGGGTTACGCCGTTAGGTCGGATCGGGCGACCTGAGGAAGTTGCAAGCGTAGCTGTATTCCTGGCTTGCGATGAAAGCTCTTTCATGACGGGTGAGTCCCTGCTGGTCGACGGAGGAGTAATGGCTTATACATGGCCCGGAAAAATGCTTATCGACGATAGCTGGAAGCATCCCACGCAGTAGGACGCTCGGCTCGAATGTTTTTGCATGAAAACGTGGAGGGGGGTTGATTATCGCCAAACAAATGACTAGCGCTTAATTTTTTCTTACTACAGAGGAATCAACAGATGGCTTTCAACAAATTGATAGAGTACGACGATGCATCTCCAGAGGTCAGAGCTGTCTACGACGATATCATGTCTCATCGAGGCGTCGAAGATGTCAACAATTTTTGGAAGTGTGTTGCTGCTCACCCACCGACACTTCGGGATACTTGGCACTCTGTCAAGTCAATCATGGACGAAGGGGCGCTGAGTCCACTAGTCAAGCAAATGATCTACATGGCTGTCAGCATCACCAACGCCTGCGCTTACTGCACAGCTTCTCACACCGCTGCAGCGAAGACCTCCGGAATGACCAGCGAAATGTTTGGTGAATTACAAGCAGTTATCGCATTGGCGAATGCAACCAACCGCTTGGCGCTCGGCTATGATGTGCCGGTGGATGATCAATATTTATCAAAATAGTCTAACTGCTGACCCGCGTGAAATGACGGGGCCATCGTTGGCCCCGTTTGTGGGTGGCAAATGCCAAAGCGCTGCGAGTGGGCAACGTGGCGAGTTCTAATACCTAGGCTTTCGGTTTTGGTGGCAAGTGGGCACCTGCTGCGATGAGCTTTTCATGCAACAGCTCCTCCCAGAACTCAGAGGGAATCTTCGCCTGCATCGAGTTATAGTCCTCTAAAATTTGCTGATCGCTATGCGCTCCCACCACCAGTGCAACCGCCTCGGACGCGGAAGCGGAAAATTGCAGGGCGGCCGTGCGCAGGTCTACGCCATGCCGCGCGGCAACTGCTCGAAGACGGTCACGTTTAGCGAGAACCGCTGCTGGAATCATGAAGTTTTGCTTTCCATAGTTATAACGCGAGCTGCCGGAAATGAAGCCGGCGTTTAGCGAAGATCCCATCACTAGAGAAACCTGCTTGGCTCGAACAGCCGGAAAGAGCCTCGTAATAGTATCTTCATGATCAATAAGCGAATACTGTCGCGCGCACAGGCATACATCCGGATCCGCATCTTCTATCACTTTCAGTATGGCGTTAGGGGTATTTACCCCAACGCCCCAACCTCGGATGATGCCTTCATCTCGCATCTTGGATAGCGCGGGGAAGGCTCCTTTGCGTGCGATCTCGTACTGCTCTTCCCATCCATTCGGGAAGTAGGCGAAATCGGGTGACAAATCATGCACAAAGGCTATATCCAGATGTGATACACCCAAGCGTTGGAGACTGTCCTCAATGGAGCGGCGGACGCCGTCGGCTGTGTAGTCGATGACCAAATCATTTGGGGAATCGGACAGCGGAAAAATTTCTGCATGTTTATTATTCTTGGATGCTTTGAAAAGTTTTCCTACTTTTGAGGACAGTAAGTATTGGTCGCGGGCTTTGTTGTGAAGGAAGCGACCAAAGCGCCGCTCTGCCAATCCGAACCCATACCACGGAGCGACATCGAAGTAACGAACGCCCGCATCCCAAGCTGCTTCCAACGTGGCATCTGACTGCTTATCAGTATGCTTATCGAATTCGTTGCCCAGGGGAACGCCCCCCAAGCCAAATTTGAATTCAGGCTTGAATATCTGGTGCGCGCGGGTCGTCATGGTGTGTTCTCCGTGATTCGTTTGGCTCGATTCGTCGCCGAAGGCAGGCAGCAATGTCGCGCCCGCTGCAGCGGTCGCGGACATGGCTAAGAATCTTCTCCGTGTACTGTTGTATTCGGTCATAACAACCCCTTTACCGAGAACGGTCTCTATTGAAGACGACCGACCGAGTTCGATGGTCATGGTTAGCGTTAGCGACACCTGATAGTCGATGTATTCCCATCGCGGCCTGAAGCTGCACACTGTTCTGACCCCAAGGGGCAAGGAGCGCGTGACCAGGTTCAGCTTTAGAAATATCTGTTTGGGTGGTGGCGCATTAAAAGAGATAGTTCCACGGATGATTTGGTTCGATGAGGAAACCTCATCCTAGCGACGAGTATTTTGATCACCGGTTACACAACGGCGATCGGCCAAGCCTGCTCATCGCCGAGTTGAATTTCTTTCATCAAACATCTTCCTGTTCAATCGCTCAATAGAACACCTCCATACGACGATTTCAAAGTTCAAATGGAGATCGGCGCAGGGGACGTGAAGAATCCCTGCGGCTGCAACCCATCAACTATCAGGGAGTGCCAGCATGCACAGCCTAGTTTCACTCGAACTGACCGATGCGAAGTCGCTTATTGCTGCCGCCGAGACAGAAGCAAACAGGCTTTCCAGTCCAAGCAATATCGCAATTGTGGATGTCACAGGTTACTTAATAGCTCATGTTCGGATGGATGGTGCTCAATTGGGCAGCGTACATCATTCTATTGATAAGGCTTTTACGAGCTGCGTACTGCGTTCAGATACAGGCGTGCTAACTGATCAGGCGCAACCCGGAGGTTCGCTGTACGGGCTTGCCGGCAGCATCGATGGAAGAGTAATCACGTTCGCAGGTGGAGTTCCTGTCAAATCAGATGGCTGCGTCATCGGAGCCATTGGGGTCAGCGGCGGCACGGCCGAGCAGGATCATCAAATCGCGCTAGCGGCGGTAGGTGCGTTTGAAAAAAACGCAATGCCAAAGTCAATGCATTCTCAAAAAAACTGAGGCGGACTTATATCTATGTCATCCAAAACTATCCTTATTACGGGCGCTGGAACTGGGTTCGGGAAAGAAATTGCGTTACAAGCCTCGGCCGCGGGGCATCATGTGATTGCCGGGGTTGAAATCACTGCGCAGATCGCAGACCTCAGCAATGAAGCCAAGCGCCGAGGGTTGGATCTTCAGGTTGAGAAGTTAGACGTGACCGATGCTCAGGACAGGGACCGAGCACAGCTGTGGCCAATAGACATTTTACTGAACAACGCTGGTATTTCTGAGGGCGGAAGCGTCGTGGATATTCCACACGCACAGCTCCAGCGTCAGTTCGAGGTTAATGTATTTGGGCCTGTTTTGTTGACGCAGGGAATCGCGAAGAGCATGGCCAGGCGGGGTCAAGGGATGGTGATCTTCATGTCGTCTGTAGCCGGCCTGACCGTTGACCCCTTTACCGGTGCATATGCGGGATCTAAGCACGCTGTGGAAGCTTTCGCGGAGGCCCTTCGAAAGGAGATGCTCGAATTCAACGTCCAGGTCGCTACCATTAATCCAGGCCCGTTTTTGACCGGATTCAATGACCGAATGTTTGAAACTTGCCAGACATGGGCCAGCGACCCTAAATCTCGATTGTTTGATTACAGTTCAATTGCCTTTCCCCACAAGCAATTTGATTTCAAACCGGTGGTCGACGCGGTCCTCGATGTAATTGAAGGCCGTTCGAAGCGCTATCGAAATGTCGTGCTCAAGGCCTTTGAGACGCAGGTCAAAGATGAACAGCAAGCGGTCTGGGATCGTTCGTTTCAGGACGGACTTGGTACCCGACATGAGCTCGTGCAGGCCGCATACGACCTGAAGCCCGCAACGCCAGTCGAGTGAGTAAAGGTTCCTCAAAAAAGCACCTAAGTTGTGTTCATCCTTCGAGCCTACCCTGGCACCTAAGCTGAAGTTGTATCAAGGCCGTCGGTGCCATGGGAGGCAGCTATGAAGGACATACAGCCTCCGTGCCTAATGAACCGATATCACAGTGCGCCTTGCTGTGCTGCGGGATAAGCAAGGCGAGCGTTAATCGCTGCTCACCGTGCTTATGTGCAGCGGTATTTACTGGATTGATTCAGTGCCAGATCATGCGGCGCTCGCTTGTCCCAACGAATGTGGCGGCGTGACACAAATAAATTAAATCTGAGTCATACCGCCATCGGCAACCAGATCGATGCCGGTGACGAAGCTTGAGTCGCTAGAGGCGAGGAAAAGAGCTGCCTTCGCCATCTCCTCGGGCCGACCCATGCGGCCGAGGGGCACATTCGCCACTATTTGCTGCATAAACTTCTCGACCTCATCGGGAGTGAGCCCAGATGTGCCCATGATCGGTGTATCGATAGGACCAGGGCTAAGGGTATTGACGCGGATGCCTCGATCTTTGAATTCAGCGGCCCACGTACGAGCAAATGAGCGAACGGCTGCTTTGGAGGCGGAATAGGGGGCGAAACCGGGAATACCCAGATAATGGGCGTTCGACGCAGTGAGGACGATAGACGCTCCATCGCTTAGTAGTTTGACGGCCTTCTGCACGGTAAAGAAGACGCCTCGGGTGTTCACGTTGAAAACTCGATCGAAGTGATCCGGCGACGCGGCGGCACCTGGCGGAGCCAACCCCCCAACGGCAGCGTTTGCGACGATAATATCGACGCGGCCTTTCTCACGCTCAACGATGCCGTAAAGCCTCTCGAGGTCTTCTAAGTCAGCGACATCACCCTGAACAGGGGTGACATTCCGTCCTATTTCCTTAGCCGCTTTTTCAAGTTCAGCGGCGCGGCGGCCGGTGATGAATACGTAGGCGCCTTCAGCGACAAATTCTTTGGCGATAGCGAGACCAATTCCGCTCGACCCGCCTGTGATAACAGCGATTTTATTGGAAAGTTTGCCTGACATTAGTTGGTCCTTTCGTTTAATTGAGACTGCGACATTCACAGTTGTTCAGGGTGAGCGAACGTTATGCCTAAGCTGTGGCCCTCCACCAAGAGCATTTTGGCTGCCAGATTCTTCCAATGTATTTACAGTGCTCGCGGGTGACGCCCGCCATACGGCCACGAGTTACCCGTTCAACAGAAACTTATCTGGCATTCTGGACAACTTTACTCTAATGGGGTCTGAAGAAACTTCAGGAGACGCGGCTCTGACAGAGTTCGTACTCATGGACCGAGCGTCATAGTTTTCTTAGTTCTTACCCAGCATCCGTTACCACGATCGGAACTGGCGTTTGCCCGGAACGACGGCCATGGC
Source organism: Pseudomonas sp. GD03842 (assembly GCF_029841165.1). Taxonomy (NCBI): domain Bacteria; kingdom Pseudomonadati; phylum Pseudomonadota; class Gammaproteobacteria; order Pseudomonadales; family Pseudomonadaceae; genus Pseudomonas; species Pseudomonas sp. GD03842. Next base: position 236,480 of record NZ_JAOCEA010000006.1, read on the forward strand.
TTCTACTTCCACCAGATACTCCGGTTGGGCCAACGCTTGGACCCCGATCCACGAGGAGGCCGGTGGGTTTTCGGAGCCAAAAATCTCAACTAAAACCTTTGCAAGCACATCGGCATCCGCACCCGATCGGAAGTTTGGAACGTAGATTCGCAGGTTCTGAATATCATCCGACACGCCGCCAGCCGCCTCGACAGCGATAACGACCTGCTTCAATACCTGGCGAAACTGGCCCTCTAATCCTTCTGCGTTTCGCGTACCCGTAGCGTCCCAAGCGACTTGCCCGGCGATGGATACAATGTTTCCTGGCCCACAGACCACGACTTGCGAAAATCCCCACTCAAGACTCGAAAATAAAGAAGGCGGTTGGATAGTCAGTCTAGGCATTTAATGGATCCTCTAATGCTGTGTCCTGGGTGCTTTGGCAAACCGCCTCAACGTTAAAGCCATCCGGATCCAGCACATAAGCGGCGTAGTAGTGGGCGTGGTACTGGTTGCGCACGCCCGGTGGTCCATTGTCCGTCCCTCCAGCCTGTAAAGCCGCTTTGTAAAAGGCGTCGACCAAGTCTCTTGAGTGTGCGGCAAATGCGATATGGATGCCGACGTTAGGCTCTTCATTGTCATGGACCCACAGACTGGGGTACCCCTCCCTGCCAAAGCCATGTCGCGTCCCGCCCGTACGTGTCCGCGAAGGTTCGATCGTGATGATGCGACAGATGCCCAAAGGTTTCAGGGCTCGTTCGTAAAAGTGCCGCGACGTCTCAGCGTCACTTACTGCCACTTCGATGTGGTCTAGGACTGTCATGGATGCGAGCCGCTCGTGGGGGCGAGTAAAGCCTCGAAGCTCTGGCCAGCAAGGCTCGCGACTTTCGTGAGGCGAGGCCGGGACAGTCCTGATCGAGCCGCCGCCGAAAAGCCCTGCAATGTGGTCACAACGTAATCCGCCAGCTCGCGAGAGCGTTGCGGCTGAGTTTGGCGGATGTAGCGCTCGATGAACGAAGCGGCAGCGTCTCCATAGCCGTTAGCAAGTGCACGTACCTGCGGATCAGCAGAACGCATGCCTTCCGCGGCCATGCAGCCCCGCTTGACCTTGGACCGAGTGTAGAGCGCGGCTGCATTAAGAAATAAGTCGGTCATCGCTTCATGCAAGGGGCGATCATCCGTCAGGATTTTATCCGCCGGCAGGTTTGCTTCTTCGACGTAAACTGCGAGGCATCGCTCAAATAACCCGGCCTTACTGCCATAGGCAGCATAGAGGCTGGGTGGATTGATGTTCAGAGCACGCGTCAGCTCCGCGATACCAACAGCATCAAACCCTCGTTCGTGAAACAGATCCTTCGCGATGAGTATTCCCGCCTCTCGGTCCAGGGATCGCCTTTGCTTACGGACAGCCAAGTCCTCAGCGCCTTGTGGTGTTGCTTGCGAACGTAGATTTTTCATATTGGATTCGCCTGTCCAAAATTTATTCGGAGCCAATGCAACGGTAATCGAGCGATGGACGCAAGCTTTGGGGTGTCATTCGCACCGCTGAAACAGCCTCGACCGCGAGGATGGGTCTCATGCGATACACAGGAATGTTTCGTCACCAAGGCTGCACACCCTCGTGCCCGAAAAAGCCTCCCGTCGGACCGTCATCCCCTATAGTGGCCAGCCGTATCGCTACAGATGCACCTTCGTCCGGCGTCAGCGCGCCTTGATGCTCATTCAAATCGGTTGCCACACTTCCCGGCTCAATGACATTGACCTTTATGCCGTCTGGCGCCAGCGCTTTTGCAAAAGAAACGGCAACGGCATTAACGGCCGTCTTCGATGAGTTGTAAGCCAGAAAATTGGCCGTCGAGTAAATAGACGCTGCGTTATTTACAAGACCCAACGAGCCCAAGCCGCTGCCGATAATCACAACCCTTGCGCTCTCCGACTTGCGAAGTGCTGGCACAAAGGCCTGCGTCACCCGGATAACTCCAAATACGTTGACTTCATACACGGCCTTGACCTCGGCAAGCGATTGCTCCAAAGGCGAGGCATCCGCTCCTAATATGATGCCCGCGTTATTCACCAGGATGTCGAGGTGCCCGGATTCCTTTAGCACTCGCCGCGCGGCGGCATTGACGCTCTCATCGTCGGTGACGTCAATGAGGAGGAGGCGAGCATTTATGCCCATTGCCACCAACTGCCCGACCGCCCGCTGACCTCTGCGAACATCGCGAGCGCCGACCCACAGGCTGTATCCCTGCTTGCCTAGCCCGGTGGCGATGGCAAAGCCAATGCCTTTATTGCCACCGGTGATCAAAGCCGTCTTACAGGCGGTAGCCGTTACGTTCATGACGCTGTGTCGCTGCTGAGGCCGCCAACATGAAACTTCAAATCACCCATCAAATGGGCGGTGACAGCCCTTCGCACAAAGTGCCAGTTGCCGTTGAGCTTGCAGAAAGTGTCGTGGTAATGGCCCGCACAAATGGCTTGCAGCGGGAAACCCTTGAGTTCCTGATGAACCGTGAAGTAGCTTTTTGACGTGGCTGAGCCCTGCTCAACATCGACATCAATGAGCATATTAGAGACCGCGTGCCAGGTGCGAGGGGTACCGTCTTCATGGCGCTGAACTCCCGAGATCAGAAACTTTTCGATATCGGCCTCTCCTTCAGCAGTCGCCCCTGGCACTTCGAGCGTGGCATGTTTCAGGAGCTTGGCTACCTCGTCGAATTGTCCGCTGTCGAGAAGGTAGGAATAGGTCGAGATCAAACGACCGATCTCACGCTCGGCCGAGATCGAAGCGTTAACGTTGGTATCAGCAAAAGAATTCATTGCGCATTCCGTGTTGGATCGATGTTGGATGAATGGCTAATGGGTAGGGTCAGTGCACATTCATGCTTTTTGTAGTGACCACTATATTTCTATGTATCGATCACTACAAGTGTAATGTGAAAATTTAAGCATTTCAGGGCGAGCTCACCCCCGTACCTCGCGTAGGATGGTCAAGTCATCGCTGCTCCCCTTGGGCGGTGGTGGGCACAAGCGCATGCTGGCTCCAAATGAGGAATTCCAGAGCGGAGAACAATGGATCGGGCGACGACTACCCGTGATGCGAATTGTCGACACCGCTGGGGAGCATGCGAAAGCTTTTGCGGTCCCTCGCAAATGTCGGCGTCGCAGTGGCCTTCTGCTAAAGCTTGGTTAGCTCAAAGTCGAGGGCAGTCAGCGTGAGGCAGTGTTTGCATTGAGTTTCTTGAACCCTGAGCAGGTCCGTGAATGGAAGGCTTCCGGTCCTGACCTTTACAAGCATGGAATTTTGTCGACTTGGGCTACGACTCTTCCATTGCTGTCGGCAAGCCGCACGCTGGCTTGCCCATCTACACTGCCTTCGGTGATTGAGTAGCGTTGATCGGGCTGGAAGTCGTCGTAATTGAGCGTGGTGACGCACCGACGATGAATGCCTCGATAGTCTTGCCTGGCCAGTCCAATTTCAAGGCTCTGCTTGCTGCCGGTGAATCGAAAACTGTTCATATTGCTGACAGGCGCTTGACCCAGCCGTCTTGCGACCATCTCATTCCCGGGTGTGGGGCGCAGATCGACAACAGTTTGCCCGTCCTCTGGGCGAGACGCTTCGGTTGCACAAGCTGCTAGCAAAAGCAGTAATGTGGCACACCCGATTGGGTTCAAAATGCTCATACCGGCTCCGTGGGTTGACGAGCGTAGGGAACGCTGTAAGTGTCGACTTGATGCCAAGCGCCAGCATGTGGCGCCTGACGTCATACGTTACTTCTTGATCGTGTTGGCGCTGGCAAGCTCGAGAAACAGCGCGATATGAATGGGGGGCATGCCTTCCAGCGTGCCGCCGATTGGAGATGGACGCTGCGTTTGGTCGATCAGCTCCTGCGCCTCGTCGAGTGAGAGTGGCTTGCCTGGGCGCTGATAGGCTTCCTTCGCCTCATCTTCACTCAGGCCTTCCGGAATGGCTGGCGCATAGGGCCAGAAATAGATAGGGGTGTTGGGTTCAATGCGCCAACTGTCAGCCAGTGAGCCAGCGTCAACGACGTCGTAGCCGATTGCTTCGATGAATCGTCGAACCGACTCCTTTGCCAGCGCATCGTCTCCCGCAATGGGCAGGGTTGTCCGTTGGGAATCATTCCTTGGTCGGGCGTTCTGTTGCATGTGAATCCACCCCAGATTGTGCATCCCTTTCACGACCTTCGCGCTTGGCAAGTGCCGCTGTACCAGCTCGCTTGATGTCAGCTCACCACGGTCAAGATCGGCCCTGCGAAATCCACCGATACCTGGGTAGTAGTTCGTTTGATCGATGACGATCTTTCCAGCCAGTTTCTCAGCAGGCAGAGCTTCGAAATTAGCCAGCGGAATTGCGATCGAGACAATGTCTGCGGCTGTAATCGCTTCCTCGACCGATCCTGCCCGCGCCAATGGGCCGAGTTCGGTGATCAGGCCGGACAAGGACTCGGGGCCGCGCGAATTGCTGATCACGACGCTGTATCCCGCCGCAACGGCCAGGTGAGCAACCGCCTTGCCGACAAGGCCTGCGCCGATTATTCCGAGGGTATGGGCCATCTTGCATTTCCTTCCTGAGTGGGCAGCAGCCTGCCGCCCATATTGTTAAGAGCGGGTTGTCGCTGCACTGTAGAAAGGTGTGCTGGTTTGATAAATACAACGGAAAAACACAGACTGTTGTCTATGAGTACATCAATCGACCTTATGGAAATGCGGACGTTTGTCGCAGTTGTGACGGACGGTTCGTTCACGTTGGCAGCAGAGCGGCTGGGCACCGACAAAGCTCGGGTCAGTCGCATCGTGCGGCGTATGGAGCAGAAACTCAGCGCCCAACTTCTTACTCGCTCCACCCGCCGACTGAGCGTCACGGAAGTAGGGCGCGATTATTTCGAGCGAGCGGTCGGCATTCTGAGTGCTGCGGAGGCTGCCGAGGCCGCAGTGGCGCATCAGGGTCGAGAACCTAAAGGCCTGCTCAGGATCACGGCCGGATCAGAGTTCGGGACAATGGTGGTAGACCAATGGATCGCAAAGTTCTTGCGGTTGGCACCGAAAGTGACGGTCGAGGCGGAATACACCAACCGTTTGGTGGACATCATCCATGAAGGGATCGATGTCGCCGTTCGGGTGGGCGTGCTTCCAGATTCCGGGTTGTCCGCGCGCAAGATCGGTGAGGTGACTTATGGGCTATACGCGTGCCCGGATTATCTCGTCGGCAAGGTCGAACCTGGCGCCGTGGAGGATCTGAAAGATCACGATCTCATCATGAAACCCTCTCGCGGCCGAGCGACCTGGACACTGTTGAACGGGGAGGAAACACTGACTTGGGCGCAAGCTCCCCGCGCTGCGGTCAACAGCGTCATCGCCGCAAAGAACCTTGCACTCTCCGGCATTGGGGTCGCACACCTGCCACGCTTCATGGCTGAGCCCTATGTGGCCGACGGCGCTCTGGTTCGGGTACTGCCCGGCTGGTCACAGGCACCCGCTCCGGTTCACGCCTTATTCCCATCGAGCCGTTACATGGACCCCAAGGTACGAGGTTTCATCGACCTTTGTTTGAGTGAGTTCACGAACGGCTTCGTTGCTTGAAACTGGCGCCTTTCATCGAGTGATTGTCGGTTTGGACGACAACACTCAGTTGTTTTCTCACCTATTTATCGCTACGAAAAGCCACGGTTAGAGTGCATCCGCTGACAGCGCACGTGCATCAGCGTGAATGGAAAGACGCCACGCGTAGGCTCATGGCCGTCTTCCGAACACGAAAACCGAACCGTGGGAACATGATGAAAATAGGCATTCTGAATACCGGCAATATCGGCAGCCGGCTCGCTAGAGCTTGGGCAGCGGCCGAGCACCAATTGGTCCTCGCAAAAGACGGAGAGGATCGCAAGATCACTCCACTTATCGCCGAACTGGGCGAGCGAGCACGTCTGGGGACGATCAGACAAGCTGCGGATTTTGGCGAGGTCGCGCTTTTTTCGGTCTATTGGCCCCGAGTAAACGCCGTAATCGACGCGATTGGTGATGGGCTCGATGGCAAGGTGGTGATCGAGACCATGAATCCTCTCGGCGTCACCGCTGAGTTCGTCCACTTCCACGATCATGACTTCATGCACGACAACTCAACGGCAGAGTACCTGCAAGAGCGCCTGCCCAAAACTCGTGTAGTGAAGACCTTCAATCTGCTGGCCGCGCCGTTGCTGGAGGCTGCTGCCTGGACGGAAAGTCCGGTCAAGCCGAGTGTTTTCTACGTCACCGACGACTTGGAAGCGGGAAAGATCGCCCGCCGGCTGATTGAGGACGCTGGGATGGTTCCGGTCAACGCAGGTCCGCTGAAAGCCGCCCGGCAACTCGAGCAGTTGGGTGTCTTGATGCATCAGATCGCACAGCACGAATACAACGGTGATACCGATCTTGTTCGCTTGGGTCTCGCCATCATTGAGGCTACCCCAGGCCCCTTCGTTCGCTAGACATCAATCAGCAACGCCCCTTCATTCCGCACAATCAGCTACGCATTTGGCCTGGCCAAGGAAATATTCATGTCTCAATCACTTATCGGAAAAACCGCCCTGGTCACCGGCGGATCCAGAGGCATTGGACGCGCAGTCGCCCTGTGTCTTGCGAGAGAAGGCGCGACCGTCGCGCTGACTTACAACGCCAACCAGGCAGACGCCGATGAAGTTGTCTCCTCTATCCAGCAAGCCGGTGGTAACGCGTTCGCACTCCAGGTCGACCTGTTGGATGGACACGCCATTCCACACTTGTTCGTGAAACTGGACAGTGAGTTCATCAAACGGCGTGGGAGCACTACGCTCGATGTTTTGGTCAACAACGCCGGGAACCCAGGCTGGGGCGGTTTCGCGGATGCGACTCCCGCCAGTTGGGACGCAATCTTCGCTGTCCACGCCCGCGCGCCATTCTTCGTGGTCCAAAACGCGTTGAGTCGGCTTGCAGAGGGTGGACGGGTGATCAATATCTCTTCAGCGCTTGGCACTCGCCCACTGCCGGTTGTACCGATTTACGCCATGGCGAAGGCGAGCATCAACAACCTCACGCATTTGCTTGCCATGCAACTGGGGCCACGGGGTATCACCGTGAACGCCGTTGCACCGGGCTGGGTAAAAACCGACATGAATGCGGCTGTTCGTGAAAATCCCGACACGGTGAAAGCAATCGAGGCCGATACCGCCCTGGGGCGTTTTGGAGATACTGCAGACATCACATCGGTCGTTGCTTTTTCTGGCCTCTGATGCAGGGCGTTGGATAACCGCACAAGTGATTGAAGCAAGTGGTGGCTACAAGCTCTGACCTGTCGGGTGAGAATTGGCGACGGTTTGAAGCCGTTGCTTGCGATCGACCGCTTCTAACCGAGCGATTGCGTGCGGAGGCTGCCGATCTTGAGCGTGCGCTTCTGGCCGCTTGCTCCGTCGGCAACATGACTCGACGTTGGTTTCCCTGCCCGCGACGTTGGACCTTACTGACGACTTGGCGAATATTCCGTTGGGCTTACCGGAAAGCATGGCGCATGATGACTGGTCGTAGAAGAGGAGACACGTCATGGTCAACGTAGCGTTGTTCGTTCGTCTCGAAGCAAAACCCGGGAAAGAGAAAGAGGTGGAGCGTTTTTTAATGAGTGGTCTCGCTATCGTGGAGGAGGAGCCAGCCACCACGGCCTGGTTCGCCATCCGCTTGGGGCCTTCCACCTTTGGCATCTTTGACGCCTTCCCGGATGAAGCAGGCCGACAGGCTCATCTTTCGGGAAAGGTCGCCGCCGCGCTTATGGCAAAGGCTGCTGAATTGTTTGCCGAACCGCCGTCAATCGAGAAGGTTGACGTCCTTGCGGCTAAGCTGCCCGGCTAAGCACGCTCGACAAGGCACTCCAACTCGTCCCTGCCACTTTTTACGCGGCGGAGTTCGGACGTACCGCAGGTCTCTTTTCGGTCGGCAGGTGCCAACAGCGACTATAGTCATGGGTGCACCAGATCAGATCAGCCATTGTGCTGCCAACCTGACCTCAACCCCCATTCCGCAAAAGCACGGCGGACCTCCTCGTGCTTGTCGATGCGGCCCCTAACCTCGCAGCCGAAGACACTCAGGCTTGTATCGAGGCATCTTCGCCATTTTTGAATCCCTTGACGGTGGATGGAGTGATCCCGCCGGGTGAGTCGTATCCGGCTGAGCAGAACCCACCTCCACCTATCAGGGCTCAAGCAATGAACACCTCAGCATTGGATGATGCAAAAGAAACGACCGACAGCCTGATTCAAGAACCCCTTTCAGCCAGCACTGTCGCTCCCGATTTCTCCCTGTACGCGACCCCCGATCAGCGGCTGTCCCTGCACGAGCTGAAGGGAAGTCCCGTCATACTGGCGTTCTATCCCGCCGACTGGAGCTCGGTGTGTGGCGACCAACTGACTTTGTACAACCAGGTGCTCCCCACATTCAGAGAGTACGGCGCGACGCTGTTGGGTATTTCCGTCGACAGCGCCTGGTGTCATCAGGCCTTCGTCAAAGATCGTGGTTTTCACTTCAGCCTGCTTGCCGATTTCGAGCCCAAAGGGGCAGTGGCGCGACAGTATGGTGCGTACGATGCCCACCTTGGAGTGTGTAAGCGAGCGTTGTTCGTGATTGACAAGGAGGGGGTGATCGCCTGGAGCTACGTTTCACCGATGGCAATCAACCCTGGAGCGGACGGCATTCTGGATGCGCTGGATGCTCTTTCGGATTCCCCACACAGCACGCCCACCCACCACCAGTAGGTGATCATATGGCCACTCTCAAAGTCCCGGTAACTGCAAACGATCATCGCCAGGGAAGGGCGGATGCCAAGGTCACACTGGTGGAATATGGTGACTATGAATGCCCCTATTGCGGTTTGGCGTACTGGGTCGTCAAGAAGCTGCAGCAGCATTTTGGCGGGGACCTGTTGCTTGTGTTCCGCAACTTTCCACTGACCACCGCTCACCCGCATGCGCTGAGCGCAGCTGTCACCGCGGAATACGCCGGAAGTCGAGGGTTCTTTTGGGAGGCCCACGACGAGTTGTATGAACATCAGGATCGATTGGGTCTGCCGTTGTATGACGCCATCACGCTGAGACACGGCCTTTCCAGCGATGAGCTCGCGGTTGCCATGCAAACCGATATCTACCTGCCCAAAATACAATCCGATTTCAATGGCGGCGTCCGTAGCGGGGTAAACGGCACGCCCGCATTTTACATCGACGGCCTCCGTTATGACGGGCCACCCGAGGTCACCGAGATGAGTCAGGCGATCAAGCTTGCCTCAATGCGAGGGCTCAATCGCTAGAGAGCACGTGGGTGGATAGGTGACGACAGGTCATTTTGTCAACGAGCTGTCTTGGGGGTCGTTCGTCGGTAATCGGGTCGACGAGGCGCACATTGATGAGATCGCGACTATGTTGATCGGGTGGCGTCGCTTCCCAGGGCCGCCATTCCCTCCCACGCAATCGTCTTCCCGACCACGCTCAGCGTATTGCTGGTCTCATGCCCCTGTTTCTTGAGCATCGCTTACGGGCACGTAGATCCATCTGTATGAGTCCGTGTTATCCATTTTTGGAGACAACTCATCATGGCTACTCTCTGTGAAATATGTAATGCCAGACCGGCCGTCGCGCGAGTGACTGTATCGCAAAATGGCCAGGCCAGAACGATGTCCATTTGCGACCACGATTACCGTCGACTTTTACGCCATCAAAGCATGTTGAATCCCTTCGACTCTTTGCTGGGCGGCGGCGTGTCACGCTTTTTCGACAGCATGGGAGGTGCAGCGGACCCGGGAGGGGACGAATTCAGGCTCTCGGCGCATGTGCCTCGCGAATCTGTCGATGCAACCGATGCCTTCAGCTCCCAGACCCTGGAAATCCTGCAACGCGCTGCAGAGAAAGCCCATGAGTTGAACCGCAGCGAGCTCGACACCGAGCACCTGTTGTATGTGCTTGCCGACACCGACGTTGGCACCGCCTTGCTCAAGGAATTGAAGCTTTCAGCCGACGACATCAAAGGCTACATCGATCAACACGCTCAAAGGGGCGCAGCGGAGGCGCAGGCCCCGGTGGATCAGATGAGCATCTCGCCTCGCCTGAAAAAAGTGTTCAATTTTGCATTCCAGGCATCTCGTGAGTTAGGGCACTCGTACGTTGGGCCCGAGCATCTATTGATCGGGCTTTCCTCGGTGCCCGAAAGCATCGCCGGAACGCTGCTCAAAAAATACGGCGTAACCCCTGAGGCCTTGCGGCAGAAGGTGGTCAAGGTGGTGGGCAAGGGGGCTGAGGACGGGAGGGTCGATACCCCGACGGGAACACCGACGCTCGACAAGTTCGGTCGCGACCTGACGTCATTGGCTCGCGAGGGCAAGCTGGATCCCGTATTGGGCCGCGCGCAGGAAATCGAAAATACCATCGAGGTGCTCGCCCGCCGCAGGAAGAACAATCCGGTCCTGATCGGCGAACCCGGCGTCGGTAAGACAGCCATTGTCGAAGGGCTTGCACAGCGCATAGTCAAGGGCGATGTCCCGGAAATTCTACGTGGCAGACGGCTGGTTGAAGTCAACCTGAACTCAATGGTCGCGGGCTCCAAATACCGGGGCGAGTTCGAGGAACGCGCCAAGCAACTGCTCGATGAAGTGGCTGCAAAGAGCTCGGAGCTGATTCTGTTCATCGACGAGCTGCACACGATTGTGGGCGCGGGGCAGGGAGGCGAAGAGGGCGGCCTGGATATTGCCAACGTATTGAAACCCGCCCTGGCGCGCGGAGAGCTCAGCCTGATCGGTGCGACGACGCTCAATGAGTACCAAAAGCACATCGAAAAAGATGCGGCGCTCGAAAGGCGTTTTCAGCATGTCCTGATAGCCGAGCCCACCGTAGAACAGACCATCGTTATCCTGCGTGGGCTGCGGGACAAGCTTGAGGCGCATCATCAGGTGACGTTCGCCGACGAAGCATTCGTGGCCGCCGCGGAACTGTCGGACCGTTACATCACCTCGCGCTTTCTGCCGGACAAGGCCATCGACCTGATCGACCAGGCCGCGGCCCGCGTGCGCATCAGCGCCTCCTCAAGGCCTGCTGGGATTCAGGAACTGGAAGCGGAAATCACCCAGCTCAAACGCGAACAGGACTATTCATCCTCGCGCAAACGCTTGATGAATCCAAAGGCTTCGAAGAGCGCATCGGTCAAAAACAAGCCCAGTTAGGAGAGGAGACAGAGGCCTGGGAGCGCAAGACGGGTTCCGAAACCCTTGAGGTGACCCTTGAGTCGATTGCCGAAGTACTGTCCCGTCTGACGGGTATTCCGGTGACCGAACTCACCCAGGAAGAGCGTCAAAAGCTGCTGAACATGGAAGACACGTTGCGCGATCGGCTGGTAGGGCAGGAGGACGCCGTGCTGGCGGTCAGCGATGCCGTTCGTTTGTCTCGGGCCGGCCTTGGTCAGCCCAATCGACCCATTGCCACGTTTCTTTTTCTTGGCCCGACCGGGGTCGGAAAAACCGAGCTGGCCAAGGCGTTGGCGGAAACGGTGTTTGGTGACGAGCAATCGATCATTCGGATCGACATGTCGGAGTACATGGAGCGTCATGCGGTGGCCCGGTTGATCGGCGCCCCGCCCGGTTATGTCGGATACGACGAAGGCGGTCAGTTGACAGAGCGCGTCCGCCGCAAGCCCTACAGCGTGATTTTGCTCGACGAGATTGAGAAGGCGCACCCCGATGTGAGCAACGTATTGCTGCAGGTGTTCGATGATGGTCGTCTCACGGACGGGAAGGGACGCGTTGTGGACTTCAGCAATACGATCATCATCGCCACCAGCAATCTGGGCTCTTCCATCATCATGCAGAATCTTGAGCGGCCAGAAGATGATCGCCTTACGGATAAAGCGTTACGTGATGAGTTGATGGGCGTCTTGAAAGGGCATTTCCGTCCCGAATTCCTGAACCGCATCGACGACATCATCGTGTTCCATGCCCTCACTCGGGACAACATCCGATCGATTGTGGGCATTCAGCTTGATCGGGTCATTCGAACCGCGGCTGCCCAAAACATCACGGTGAAAGTGGCTGACACGCTCATTGATCACCTGGCGGAGGTTGGCTATCAGCCCGAGTTTGGCGCGCGGGAGTTGAAACGTCAGATTCGCCAGACCGTCGAAACGCGTCTTGCCAAGGAAATGCTCGCCGGCAAGCTCCAGGGCGGCGACAGCGTTGAGCTGAGTTACGACACAACGCGTGACGAGGTGATGTTCAATAAGCTGGACGCGCCAGCGACCTCAGCAACTGTGAGTCCGCCTGATTGGCCTGATGATCGCGTGCCTGTGACGGGGACAGGGACTTAACGCAACCCACTCCCGTTATTGGGCAGCGGCGTTGTCGATCACGTCGTGAGATGAAGCATTGGCTCTTTGGACGCCTGGCCGAGCCCGGCGGACGACGATTCGGCTTGCTGCACGCTCCGGAGGGTGCCGGGTCCTGAAGCCTTTTTCAGGGCCGGGCACTTTTTTCATCGCTCTGTTCAGCACGCCTGCCTGCGGATGCCTTACGGTCCTGATGTGGGATGAGGGTCAATGCCATGGTCGCTGAAGGCAATGCAGGCCAACTATTCACTGTCGTCACTTTGCTCGCCGCTGCGGTGGTGGCAGTGCCATTGCTCAAGCGCATCGGACTCGGCTCAGTGGTCGGTTACCTGGCAGCGGGGCTGATCATTGGTCCCTTCGGGCTGCAACTGATCAACAACCCCCACACCATCATTGATATCGCCGAGCTGGGTGTGGCGATGTTTCTCTTTGTGATTGGCCTGGAGATGAAACCCTCGCATCTGTGGGATTTACGCCGGCAGATCTTTGGGTTGGGCAGCCTGCAGGTGCTGGTCTGTGCTGCGCTGCTCACCCTGGTGGGCATGGCCTTCGGGTTTCCATGGCAGGTCTCGTTCGTGAGCGCGGCGGGTTTTGTCCTGTCGTCCACGGCCATTGTTACCCAGGTGCTCTCCGAGCGCGGTGACATCACCGAGCCAAGGGGACAGCACATCGTGTCCATCTTGTTATTCGAAGACCTGATGATTGCGCCGTTACTGGCAGTAGTCGCCTTCCTGGCGCCCCCTGAATGGGCGCATGAACCTGCATCCCCTCTCTGGCAACGCGTCGGTATCGCCGCGCTCTCCCTGGGCGCATTAACCGCCATCGGTCTGTGGTTGCTCAATCCGATGTTTCGGGTATTGGCCCAGGCCAAAGCGCGCGAAGTCATGACGGCTGCGACGCTGCTGGTGGTGTTGGGCGCGGCGCTGCTGATGGAAGTTGGCGGTCTTTCAATGGCGATGGGCGCTTTCGTGGCGGGCGTGTTGCTGTCGGAGTCGACCTTCCGCCACCAGTTGGAGGCCGACATAGAACCGTTTCGTGGCCTGCTGCTGGGGTTGTTCTTCCTCGGTGTCGGCATGACGCTGGATCTGCAAGTCATGGCCAGAAACTGGGCACTCATCACCTCCGGCGTGCTCTCGCTGATGGCGGTCAAGGCGCTGTGTATTTATGGCGTCGCTCGCTTCGCGAAAAGCAGCCATAGCGACGCACTGGATCGCGCCATGCTGATGGCACAGGGGGGCGAGTTTGCGTTTGTATTGTTTGCCGAGGCACTCAAACTCAGGGTCATCAGTGCGGAAGTCAACGCTAACATGACCGCTATCGTCGTGCTGTCCATGGCGCTTACCCCCGTGACGCTGCTGCTGTCTCGACGGTTGGCTCCCGCGCGACCCGTTTCCCTGGACGGGGTGGAGGCCGCACACAATCTGCGATGCAATGTGCTCATCATCGGTTTTGGGCGTGTAGGGCAGATTGCCTGCCAGGCGCCGCTCTCCCAGGGGGCGAACATTTCCATCATTGATATCGATCCGGAGGTCATCCGCGCCGTGACACCGTATGGGTTCAAGGTCTATTACGGCGACGGCGCGCGCCATGAAATCCTGCACGCGGCCGGGGCGCATCACGCTCGCGCCATCATTGTCTGTGTGGATGACAAAAAAGCAGCGACACGCATTGTCGAAAGCACGCGGCACTACTGCCCGCACGTGAAACTGGTGGTGCGGGCCTTTGACCGTGAACACGCGCTCGAGCTGATCAAACACAATGCGGGCTACATTGTGCGAGAGACGTTTGAAGCTGCCCTGTTGCTCGGTCGTCAGGCAGTGTTGACGCTCGGTGCGTCTGAGCGAGAAGCCGACGCATTGGTCGACGAAGTTCGCAAACGCGATGCCGAACGCTTTGCGCTGGAGACAGCGGGCGGCCTGTTTGCCGGCCGTGCGCTGGTGCTGGGAAATATTGATCGCATCGATCCGCCGAGCGGATAGCGCATCGAGATCACTAGGATTGTTTCCGATGTACCCCTGAAACTCTGCTTGACTCAACCCTCCGGCGCGCTGGATCAGCGGCTACAGGCGAGCCATGCCGACGGCTAAAACCACACGAGCTGGAGAAAAAACTAATGAATAATCCGGACCCCTCAGCGCCACTGCCTTCGAGGTCGACGTTCAAAAACCTTCGTGTCCAGTGGTCACTGATGAACGCCTATGAGCGATTCGAGCAAATCATCGTGCTGGCGCTCGGTGTGATCATCTCGTGCGTCATCGTCATTGCTTTGATCCAGCTCTACAGACGAGTGCTGCCGCTGGTGGTGGGGGGCGCGATTGATCCCTTGGATCACGGCGACTTCCAGGTACTCTTCGGTTCGATATTCACCGTGTTGATCGCTCTGGAGTTCAAGCACTCCATCATTCGTCCAGCGTTCAGGCAAGGCAGCATCGTACAACTGCGGACAGTGATTCTGATCGCGCTCCTGGCCTTGAGCCGCAAGTTCGTGATTCTTGATTCGGCTTCGACGCCGGCTGCCACCATCGCTGCAATGGGGTTTGCAACGCTGGTCTTGGGTATCATCTTTTGGTTGTTTAGCAAACAGGGCAGATTGTCGGAGGAAAAAAAGTCGTGACACTCAGCCCTGCTTCGTCAGGGCGTGTCGACCACGCCCCAGCACAAGACGCCGTGGGGGTTTGACGGGTAAGGCGTGGTTGCCATTAATCACCCTGACGGTCGATGACCTCAATGAAATTTCTGATCAGGGGGGACTGCTGGTTCTTTCTCCAGACGAAGTAGATATCGCTTGAGTCCAGACTGGGCGCCTGGTCAGCCTGAAACGTGTGCGCCTGACTGGCAAAACGATCCACGTAACTCTCCGGTACACAGGCGAAACCTATGCCTTGCGCGATACAGGCGAAGATGGTCGGATACGATTCGATTTCCAGAATAGCCCTAGGCTGGATGCCGCTGCTTTCCAACCAGTCATCGACCTGTTGTCTGTAGTGGCATGTGCGACCGAATACATACAGTTCGAGCCCCGACAGGTCTTGAGGCGTGGGCGGGGAAAGCGATTTGGGCACTACTCTGAGCAAGCGCTCACGAAACGCTAATCGGCTATCCAGCAAGGGATGCTGGATCGGGCCGTCAGTAAGAATCAAATCAAGCTCGCCATCCATCAAAAGCCGCTCAAGGAATAGCGAGTGCTCCGGGCGAATGTGAACTTCGACCCCCGGTGCCTCAAGGCGATAGCGAACCAGGCGTTCTGGTAAATGATTGGCCAGCGCTACATCGAGCGCTCCGACGCGAAGCACTCCCTGGATGGAATCGTTTGAGAAGAGCGAGCGCGTTTCAGCTGCCAGGTCAATGAGCTGTTTGGCTTTCCGGTAGACCAGCCTGCCCTCGGGAGTGACCAGCAATCGGTTGTTTTCGCGGTTGAACAAAACGACGCCAAGTTGACTTTCGAGCTCTCGCAGTCTGGCCGTGATGTTCGAGGGCACACAGTGCAGCGATGCGGCGGCGGCGGCTATCGTGCCGTGCTCGACGACGGCGCAAAAAAAGCCGAGCTGCGAAAGCTTCAAAAGAATCTCCTTTTATGATGGTCTGGCTCACATCTAGTCACTTTTAGTGATTGAGTGGGCAGCTTAACATTCTCCCATCAAGGGCTTCCAGCGTTGAACAGCCTGGCTGTTTGCGCAGAAATAGGCCTGGAATCGGGCCACGAGAAGCCTTTCAAGAGATGTTGGCCATGCAATGGGCCAACGCTGCCGTGGAGAAATAGATGCGCATACTGCATACCATGTTGCGTGTAGTGGACCTGGACAAATCCATTCACTTCTACACGAGGCTGCTTGGCATGAGCCTCTTGAGACGCAAAGACTATCCAGAGGGCAAGTTCACACTGGCTTTCCTGGGTTATGGTCCGGAGACCGAGACGGTTGCATTGGAGCTGACGCGAAACTGGGGTCAACACAGCTACGAGCTCGGGGATGCTTACGGGCATGTCGCTATCGAGGTTGAAGATGCGGAAGCGTTATGCAGCCGTGCTGCGATCATGGGATATCGCGTTCCGCGACCTGCA
Organism: Pseudomonas sp. GD03842; assembly: GCF_029841165.1. Taxonomy (NCBI): domain Bacteria; kingdom Pseudomonadati; phylum Pseudomonadota; class Gammaproteobacteria; order Pseudomonadales; family Pseudomonadaceae; genus Pseudomonas; species Pseudomonas sp. GD03842. The sequence goes on from NZ_JAOCEA010000006.1 coordinate 252,894, forward strand.
GGTGTTATGAAACATGGGCGCACGATCATCGCGTTCATCGAGGACCCCAATGGCTATAAGGTTGAGTTGATTCAAAAAGGTACACAATTCGACTGAACGGGCGCCCCGATCGCGCGAATACGATCATTGACGTCCACCCATCATCATTCTCATTTTGAGGGGCTTGAAGTTTGAAGGCCTTTGCCGGATGAACGGATACGGTGGACAGGATGCACTCTGATCTGCTGCAGCTTTATGTGAAAGCGACGCCCCTGTCCGGGGGCAACGAACCTGATTGATCTGCAGTTCAACTGACACGTTCCGGCTTCTTACACCATCCGGCGGGTTTCATCGTGCCGGCACGGTTGCTTTCTTCAAACGGGGTGGGTCGCGACCCACTCTTTGAGATGAGCAACAAAGCTGAGCACAGTCGGAGAGATGTTCTCTCTTGAAGGGTAGACCGCATACATTCCCACCGGCGCCTCAATGGTCCAATCGGACAACGCCTCGACCAGTGCTCCTGAATCGAGATCATCTCGGACGTGCCAGTCCATGAGCAGCGCTACGCCGTGCCCATCTATCGCCATCTGGCGAACCACTTCCCCAAGACTGGATGAAAACCGTTTGCGTATTTTGCAGGTTTTTTTGATGCCTCCGCGGGACATCGCCCAACTGGAATCCTTTCCGATGATGAGGCCATCCAGTGTGGCCAACTCCTTTGGCGAGACAGGCATGCCCTGTTTTTCCCAATACTGGGGAGCGGCGCAAATCAGGCGTCGGGAATCAGCAATTCTTTGCGCAATCAGGGACGAATCGGCCATCACGCCGTGTCGAATCGCGAGATCGGTACCATGGGCAGCCAGATCAACCAGTTGATCCGTCGGATGGAGGTCAACGATGACACCAGGGTAGCGTTTGAGATAGCTGCTCACGACGCTCGATAAATAAGCTTGGGCGAATGTCGCGGAAGCGGTGACGCGCAGATGACCGGTCATCTCAGTCTTTTGAAAGAATCCTCGCTCGGCCTTCTCGACACTTTCGAGGATGCTCAAGGCATGCTGATACAGCTTCTCGCCGTCCGAAGTGGGGCTGAGTTTGCGGGTGGTGCGGTTAAAAAGTCTCCGACCGACGCTGTCTTCAAGGGCCAGAAGACGCTTACTTCCACCTGCAGCCGTCATCCCCAGTCGTTCGGCAGCCGCTCGGATTGAGCCCTCCTCGAAAACGGCAGTAAACAAACGTAACTCATCGATGGAATCCAGCACGATTACCAACCAAAAGGACCGAAAGATTCAACGATCTTAGCGTATTTATCCTGTTTTATTGATGATAATTTATTCGCCTACAGTTCCTCGGAGTCAAGCACTTGAAAGCCATAGTGATAAATCAGCATGGTGGCTCGGACCTCTTCGTCGAAATTCAGACGGACGATCCCGTTGCGCGAGCGGGGCATGTGATTGTCGACGTGCGGGCGACAAGCGTGAATCCAGTGGACACGAAAATTCGTCGAGGCAGCGAAGGTACGGCCGGTCTGACGTTTCCGGCTATTCTTCACATTGACGTTTCAGGGGTGGTCCGCTCCGTCGGCGCTGGCGTAACGCGCTTCAACCCAGGCGATGAAGTCTACGGTTGTTTCGGCGGCATCGTGGGGATTCCCGGCGCGTTGGCAGATCAGATGGAAGTCGATGCCCAGATGCTCGCGCTAAAGCCCAAGTCGCTCTCGTTTGGCGAAGCAGCAAGCTTGCCGCTCGTGGCAATTACGGCATGGGAGGCGCTGATCGACCGTGCTTCGATCAAACCCAATGACAACGTCCTTGTACATGGCGGCACCGGTGGTGTCGGGCACATAGGCATCCAGTTGGCCAAGGTCCTGGGAGCCAGGGTATCGACGACGGTTTCCACGCAGGTAAAAGCGGATATAGCCCGTCGATTGGGCGCCGATGACATTATTTTTTATGCCACCGAGACGCCTCAGGAATACAGTCAGCGAATCACCGGAGGACAGGGGTTCGATACGGTCTTCGATACCCTGGGCGGCGAGGTCTTACAGAATTCCCTCAAGGCCGCGAAGCTCAAGGGTCATGTCGTCTCGATCATCGGTTACGACACTTACGATCTGACCGAAATGCACTTCAAGGCATTGAGACTCGACTTGGTATTCATGGCTGTCTCGATCATTCACAACCAAGGCCGCAAGCACCATGGGGAGATCCTGGAAAGACTGGCTGCCTTGGTTGATCGCGGCTTGGTCAAGCCTCTGATCGATGAGCGCCATGATTTCACTGCAGCGGGTGTCAGTGCCGCACATGCTCGCCTGGAGTCAGGTCGCGCGATTGGCAAAGTCGTCATTGAGCGAAAGGCTTGATCGCGCCCACACAGGTTCGCGTCCACAGCGCCTGGAACACGGTGATTCAACTCTTCTCCAGCCATGAGGTCATGCCTGCCGTGTCCATGGTCTGGATTTCGACCAGGCAGGCACCTCGCAATACCCCGGATTCAAGTTTGTCGGCCCCACGGCCGCCAGCGGGGTTATCGTCGATAAAGCCGTGCCAGCCAGCGCGCTCTTTTTCTAACGCCCATCAGGAGGTTTGATGACCACCCCTCTGACACTGATTGCCACTTTGATCGCCAAGGGCGGACTTGACGGCGAGCTGGAGCAGACGCTGCAGGGCCTGCAAGGCCCGAGCCGAGCCGAAGCGGACTGCATCCAGTACGACTTCCATCGTGATGCCGAGCAGCCTCGCACCTTCCATATGATCGAACAGTGGCGCACTGAAGCGGCGCTGACGGCACACGAAGCGACACCGCATTTTCAGGCAGCGCTCCCTATCATCGAGCGTGCTGCTGAAAAGCTCACCTTCACAAAAATGTATCGCATCTCCTGAGGTCCTTCGAATGAAAGCCATTGCACACTTCAAATGCCTGCCTATCGAACATCCCGATGCCTTGGTGGAGATCGATATGACCGAGCCAGTGCCGAAGCCGCGCGACTTGCTCGTAGAGGTGAAAGCCGTATCGGTCAATCCTGTCGATACCAAGGTGCGACAGGGCTACGTACCGCATGAAGACGAAAGCCAGCCCCGTATCCTCGGATGGGATGCTGCCGGCGTGGTCAAGTCGGTTGGCAGCGACGTGACGCTGTTCAAGCCGGGTGACAGGGTCTGGTACGCCGGGTCGTTGATCCGCCCAGGCAGCAACAGCGAGCTGCAACTCGTGGACGAGCGTATCGTCGGTTCGATGCCCCAGTCGCTGGATTTCAGCCACGCGGCGGCATTGCCACTGACTTCCCTGACCGCTTGGGAATTGCTGTTCGATCGCCTCGGTGTTGCGCGTGATACCACCGACCGGGGCGAAACCCTGCTCATCGTCGGCGCTGCGGGCGGGGTGGGTTCAATCCTGACTCAGTTGGCGCGTCAGCTGACTGGGCTGACAATCATCGGCACGGCTTCGCGCCCGGAAACCCAAGCCTGGGTCACCGAGCTGGGTGCGCATCACGTCATTGACCATACCAAGCCACTCAGCGAAGAGCTCAAGCGCATTGGCATCGGACAAGTCAGCTATGTCGCAAGTCTGACCCAGACTGATCGGCACTACGAGCAAATCATCGAATCTCTGAAGCCCCAGGGCAGGCTGGGCCTGATCGACGATCCGGCCACGCTTGACGTCGTACCGCTGAAGCGTAAGAGCCTGTCGTTGCACTGGGAACTGATGTATACCCGCTCGCTTTACGAAACCGAGGACATGCAGGAGCAGCACAACATCCTCAACGAGATTGCGCGGCACGTTGATTCGGGTCTCTTGCGCACCACGGTCGGCGATAACTACGGACGCCTCAGCGCAGAAAATCTCCGTCGTGCCCATGCGCTACTGGAAAGCGGCAAGGCGAAGGGCAAGATCGTTCTCGAAGGCTTCTAAGGGCTGCCACAGAGACGGTTCGGTAGTCTCTACCCGGAGCAACCGTGCGGTTGCTGGATTGATGACGTGGCGGCGGGGGCCATGAACCCCCGCTTTCACGCTTCCATCGATCAGATATCGGATGTCGATCTGCAATGGCATGGGCTCACCCGCCAGATCCCGAGTTGCCCCAGGGCTATTCATCGGACGGGTCGAGCTTATTGCCCAGGCAGTTCGCTGCCGTGGCGGTTGACGAAGCGCAGGCCTGGTTCCCTTGGTTGTCCGTCAGCCGCTGGAGCATCCGCTGATCGTGTAATCGAGAGTATGAACCAGGCCCTCGGAGTCCTTGTACACCAGGTGCATCGGTACGAGGCCACAACGGCCGTCGTCAGTGGTCTGGCTGATGACTTGGACAATGTCCAGTGATCGTGCCGAGGTAGGCGAAGCCTCCTGAGCGAAGGCATTCGCCGCGAAACATGCAAAGACGAGTGCAAGTGCGGAGGTTTTCGTCAGACGCTCTGAGCCTCGTAAGCCTGTCGAGCCGGTTTTTCCTGAAGCAGTTGGCGAGCCGAATCCGCAATCATGACCACCGCTCCCGCCAGCATCAGCACATCCTTGAGCACGAGCCGTCCACCTCCGGACAGATAGGGGAAGCCGAAGTCCGCATCTCCAAGGTTCGATACCCAGGCTTCGGGTGTGGTGATCAGGAATGACAGCGTCACCAGCGGCGTCAGAAATGCGAGAACGGAACCAACCATGCCCAGGCGTCTTGAGAAGGCGTACGACAGTACCAGCAGGCCAATCAGAATTTCGATTGTTCCCAAGCCGTCGGAGAACGCGTAGGTATGGTTGTCGGTCTGCCATTGGCGCTGCACGGGGTCGAGTTGGCCTTCGTGAGTCAGGTGAGCCTTGTACTGCTCGGGGTGTGCGTAGAAGAACGACATGAAAGGACTGTTGGCCACGAACGGCGTAATACTGTCGGCTTCGTACGGCACGAATTTCAGCGCGCCAATCCAGATGAAAATGATCGCGACCCCGATACGGATCAGATGTACGCCGAGTTTATCGAGCTGGGTTGCCTGGATTAGAAGCTTTTGAATCAGGGTATTGGGGGAGGTCATGATGATGAGCCCTTAAGTTGGTGTGGGCTCAGATTAAGGGGAGGGGCGAAGCCGATTATTCGCGATGGGATCATTTCTTTGTGCGATCTGCTCAATCTTGCCGTGGCTTTTTTCTTGAGGGTCGCTGACAGGGCTCAAACGAAAACCGCCGTCACCGAGGTGATAGCGGCCGTGCCGGAAAGTGCCAGAGCAGATCGTCGATCATGCGTCCCGCCTGATCGTTCTGTGCCTCCAGCGCAGCCTCGACTTCATCGTTTTTGCCCCGGAAATAGTCGTAGATCGCCCACAGGGAGTGGCACTCAGCGCTACCTACATCGATGCTGGACGCTTGAAGGAAGTGCTACCTGATTACACCTCAGGCGCACAAGGCGTGCATCTTGTCTATCACAGTCGCCGTCAACTGCCTCGTGCGGTATCGCGTTCATCGAATTCGCAGCAAACACCCTCAAGGAAATGGGGTTGATGGACCTCGGCCAGCGTAGCGGGAGAATCGCTTGATCTCCCGCTTGTGGGGCAGCCATCGACCCAAAGCGGACGCTCGGGTCGCAACCGCGGCTGTCCGGTTACTTTTCAGTAAGCGCGTGGTATTTGTCGCTCTGCCATGTGAACTCTGACGCGACTTGCGGAATGGGCCAACCTGAGGGGGGCGCTATGTCATCGCGATAAGCTAAGTAACTGGGAAACGCTCATTTTGAAAAAGCTGCATGTAGGCTGTTACCAATACGCGTCCCCACTCTGCAAGATTTCACCGGGCTGCTGAAATAAAAGACAGTGCTCCTATCAAAAAAACTGTGCAAAAAACCGTGTCATTCAGCGACTTTTAGCTGAGCTTGCTCAGTAGAGTCGCTTTTTAGGGAGGATGAGTTGAAATATCTAAAGGGTTCGGGGTATTTTGCTTCTGGCAGTGTTGTGCAATGTACATGGTTTCGGTGATGGGTCGTTAATTTCTTCGTCTTTGGAGCGGTTATGTATATCAGTGATTTGCAGTATTCGTCGCCTGCAATGTTCACTACTGAGTTGCAACGAAAGGTGTATGAGGTCTTAGAGATTTTAAAAATTCCATTTGTGCGCGTAAGTACTGATGCGGCTATTTCTATGAGTGATTGTAAGCTCATTGATGAAAAGCTAGACATGCAGATGGTTAAGACGCTTTTTCTGACCAATGCGCAGAAGAGCCGTTTCTATCTCTTTGTTACATGCGGCCAAAAAGCATTTGATTCTAAAGCTTTCAGCCAGGCACTAGGGTGCTCTCGCGTATCTTTCGCTCCAACAGGTTTCATGAAGGAAAAAATGGGCGTCACGGTGGGGGCTGCCACCGTCTTCTCAAAGCTTCTCGATGACGTTGACGCTGTGCAGGTCGTGCTGGATAAGGATGTAGTATCAAATCCTTGGTACGGTTGCAGTGATGGCACCACCACAGGCTATATGAAGCTCAGAACGCTGGACGTCGTCGAGACGTTTCTTAACCATATCAAGCATGTACCGAAGGTGATCACGGTTTGATCGTTACCTTTCGTCCACCTAAGTCGCTGAAAATTTAATCCGCGAATATATATTCCCGAACGGGCTGGCAACTGCACAGTGCTAGTGTGAGAGTTCTGTTTCTTGGCAGGGCTGAGCAAGTTTAGTCAATTGCGAAATGGCTTATAGAAGCAGCCGAATGGGTGAACATGTTCAGTGTCGTGGGTGGTAATCTACCCGCGGCATACTTCAGTGCCTCCTAACCTCTGCGGCCGTATTACCCCCTTTAGGATGTATGCTTGCAGTCAAAAGCGAGATTGTTAGACATTATGTGTGAGCCGTGTGGGCACTACGTTTCTTAGGACGAGGCTGAATAGGAACATAGTTTAGGCGGATTTAGAATTACGGTAGTCGCGCGGAGTGAAGTGCGTCGCCACTTTAAACTGGCGGGAGAAAGCGCTGTGGTCCGAGTAGCCGCATTCTGCGGCGACCTCGGTAACGTTCAAGTTTGTCGTTTCAAGTAGCATGCAGGCTCTGTCTATTCGCATTTGCAGAAGTAATTGCTTGGGGGTTAGATGAAATATCTCTTTCGATAGCTTTTCGAGTATGTCAACGGAAATGCTCACGCGTTTGGCTACTTCACTGATGAGAATCTTGCGACTGCAGTCCTCGCCTAGAATTTTCAGGAACTCATCCAACCGCTTGTAGTTAAGGTGGTTTTCATCAGGGCGTGGGAGTCGCCTGGATATTCCGATAAGGCCTTGAATCTCGCCATCGTCTCCACGAATGGGATACTTTGTACTAAGGCACCACTGCCGGCCGCCATCAGCAGAAAAGTAGAGACGCAGTAGGTCAATAATCTCCTTCCCACTGTTGATCACTTCCATATCCTGCGCCCAAGTGCTATACCCCGTGACGGGAAACAGCTCATCAGCGGTTCTGCCGCAGACATTTTCCTTGCTTTTGACACCACTCTGTTGCACGACAGCCCAATTGACGACTACATACCGAGATTCTCGATCCTTGATGTAAAACAGCACATCTGGGAGTCGGTCAAAGATGTGTTCAAGTAATGCGACGTCGCGTCCCGCAGCGCGAAACAATCCTTCGCAGTCAGTCATCATCGCTTGTATTCCTCATAACCATCGCACCCAGTCGGGTTCTCACCGATCCTGAGACTGGCTGGAACCCGAGCGTTACGCAGATGCTTCGTGACTATTTGTTGAGCACATCGAGCGCTTGCTCTAGGTCACCGATCAGCGCCTGAATCGGTTCGATACCAACCGAGAACCGGAGCAAATTCTTCGGCACTACGCTATCAGGCCCTTCAACCGACGCACGATGTTCGACCAGGCCTTCAACACCGCCAAGTGATGCGCCAATAATGAACACCTTCAGCGCGCAAGCGACCCGTTGCACGTCTTCTGGCGACCCGTCGAACAGAATAGACATCATCCCGCCGAAGCCATTGGTCATCTGCCGCTTTGCTACTTCATGACCTGGATGAGACTCAAGGCCGGGATACAGTACGCCCTGTACCTTAGGGTGCTTGAGGAAGTGCTTGGCTAACGCAAGGGCGTTGTCGGATGCGCGCTCGAAGCGTACCGACAACGTACGCATACCTCGAATCAGTAGCCACGATTCGAAAGCCCCCAGCACCGCTCCCGATAAATTGCGAATGACGTTAACTTCATCCCAGCGTTCGTCAAGCGTATTGGTAACCAGCACTCCAGCCAATACGTCACTGTGCCCATTCAGGTATTTGGAGCATGAGTGGAAAACGATATCCGCGCCTAGCTCCAGTGGGTGTGAGGTCACAGGAGGCGAAACGCTGCCGTCTACGCACAGAATGCCGCCAACCGCGTGCACCGCGTCTGCGGCTTCTTTGATATCGATGATATCCCACGTTGGATTGACTGCGGCTTCGATCCACAACAAGCCGGTGTTTGGGCGGATTGCCTTACGCATCGCGCCTGGCTTCGATTGGTCGAAAAAGCTGAGTTCGATACCCCGGCGCTCGGCAATCCGGCGCATCCATTTTTGGGCGCCGTGATACATAACCTGCGGCGCGAGGATATGCTGACCGGTTTTGACCGTTTCTAGGATGGCGGTTGTGGCCGCTAAACCTGAGCCGAACAAGCGAGCTTCTCGTCCACCTTCCAGCTTCGCAAGCAGCTCCTCTGCCAGAATGGTCGTAGGATTGCCATATCTGCCATAGCGGATGTTGCCGATCAGCTCGTAATTCTCGTCGCGCGCGAAGACAGTAGAAGTGTGGATAGGAGGCACAAGTGCGCCGGTGCGATCGTCTACAAAGTGATCAGCCTGGATCAGCAGCAAGCTTCTGTCGTCATCGGTAATCGGCAAATTCTGGTCGTTCATGTGCAGCTCTCGCTCTGTTGTTCGCGGGAAATGGATCGTTGTTATCGCGTAATCAGCCGTGAATTGTTTTCAGTTGTTTGAGACTGTTCTCAAGAGACTGGGCTTGTGCGGCATCGTAGAGTTCGAACTCGTCCAGCACTGGCAGACCCAGAGCAGCTTCGAACGTGGTTTGGTTGGACGGGATGCCATAGTCGCCGTGAACCGCTTCTCCCAGGTTTGACTGGAAGATGCCCGCCGCGCTGACTGGCAAGAAGTCTTCGTAGATCAGTGGAGCGATGGTCAGATATCCGTGTTCCAACAACGCTTCGACGTTCCAGCTTTCATCGAGTGGCGGAGCATCGGCGGGTTGCGCGGTGCTGTAGCGGAAATACGCAAGGCCCAATGTTCTCAAATCTCTGTAATCGTCTGGAATTTGAGTGAACGCCCTTTCAAGATGCTGCCCATATGTCGCAGGTCCTCCACCAGCACTGGTGTGTGCGGCCTTGGCTTGGGTGAGAAGTTGGTCATACAGTTCACGGCCTTTGCGGGTCAGAGCGATCCCCCGCTGTTCAATCTCACCGAACCGGGCAGTGTGTCGGCCCTGTGCATCGTTCTGATCGGTAAACGCGACTGCCTCTTCCAGCGCTTTGAAGCTGGTCTGACGCAGCAGGATTGGGCAACGCCGCAGCGGCGGGCCCTCGATCAGTGCTTTTGCATCGATGCCGTAGGAAGGCATCAACGCCTGTACGCGGTCGATGTCTAGGGTACGAGGCGTCAAATGGTTTATATGCGGTCCTTTGAACGCGGCGATATCCGCAACGAGTCTGTGCTCCGCATTCAGGCGGGAATACTGCTCGCTGGTGACAGTCGACTGACTGTGCCATTTGAAGGTTTGCAGTGCTTGCGCTACGAATTCCCGTACTTGGGGCTCAGTCAGCCCACCGCAGGCTTCGAACGCTGCGACCAACTCCCTTGCGCGGTCAGTAAAAATGTCGCGTTTTTCGATCAACTCGCGCGCAAGCTCCCGGGATTCCGGGTCGCTTATCAGTTCAAGGCGCAGCAACGATGTAAATAATCTGAAGGGGCAGGCATGCAAAGCGGCGTCAGTGACAGGGCGAAATGCAGTCGCATGAACAGGGACACCCGCAACGCTCAGATCGTAATAGCTAACCGGATGCATACCCATAACTGCCAGCAATCGCCGCATCATGTTCAGTTCCTTGGAACTCCCGAGGCGAATGGCGCCGTGACGCTCGACTGACAAACGACTTAAATGATCATCGTCACTGAGCTGGCTGGCCAACAGAGGCTGTTCGTCCAGCACTTGAGTATTGGTTGCGTTGACCAATTCCAGCAGGTCACCGTAAAGCGGGACCTCCTGCTTATACATATCGGACATCGCCTCGGAAAATTGCAGGCGGATGGAATCAGTGCTCACAAAGGCACTTTTTGTCTCGGACATGGCTAACCTCTAGCGCCTCTACAGAGGCTGGGCGATCGTTCAGCAGTTGGAGATAACGGATTAGGAAACGAATCACTCGACTTCAAAAATCGCTTCGATTTCGACACTGATTCCACCGGGCAGAGACGTAGCACCCACGGCAGAACGAGCATGCCCTGGCGTTTGGGGCAGAGCCTTGTTGAACAAAAGGCTGCAGCCGTCTACTACCTTGGGGTGGTCCGTGTACTCGGGTACGCAGTTGACCAGCCCCAATACCTTGACCACGCCCTTGAGCCGATTCAGGTCGCCCAATGCAAGCTTGGCGGTGGCCAGCAATTGCAGGGCAATACGCTGAGCATCCTGAGACGCCTGCTCGGTGGTATATCCGGCACCTACTTTGCCCTTAAGGAGAGTTCCCTGGTCGTCGCGGGGGCCTTGCCCGCTAAGGAACAGCAAACTGCCGGCCAGGTAATAAGGCTTGTAGCTGCCAACGCCTGCGGACAGTACGGGCAACTCAAGTCCTTGTTCTTGCAACAGTTGTTCGATTTTGCTCATAGGTAGTTCCTGCTGACAGGTGTATCGGACCTCAATAGACGACTGATTCCACGATGGGCTGGTTGTTACGAATGCGCTGAAAACCAAGCGGCGAGAGATCCAGCGAGGTGAACTTGCCGTGGGTAATCAGTTCGGCGACTCCACGGCCAGTCGCGGGTGAATGCATGACGCCATGCCCGGAAAATCCAGTCGCCAGCACGAAATTCTTCAGAGTGTCGTGGGCACCGACGATTCCGTTGTGGTCCAGTAGATTCATCTCGTAATGACCTGCCCATGCACGGCGCAGACGCAATTGCTCCATTGCCGGAATACGGTGGGCAAGTAACTCCCACAATTTGCCTTCGAGTAGCCCATGTGCGGGTTCGAAATCGTCGTTGGGGTGAGCATCGTCGATCTCGTCCGGTGCGATACCAGCGATGAAACCATCACCCTCAGGCCGCACCCACAATCCAGAGTTGTCGAACAGCATCGGGAATCCCTCGCTGGCGACGGGCGAAGTAAAGTGAAAGACCGTACGTTTGCGCGGCTCGACCGGGATTTGCACCCCTGCAAGCCCAGCTACTTGGCCGCCTGCCGGTCCAGCTGCATTGACACACCAGTCGCAGGCAACTCGACTACCGTCAGCGAGCCGAACTCCTACGACTGCGTCTGCTGAAGTCTCAATGCCAGTAACCTCGCCATTGATGTACTCCGCGCCGAGTTTGCGTGCTTGCTTACGCACCAGTTGCAGGAGTGCCCAGGCATCGAACCAGCCTTCGTTGGCACTGCCATAAGTCGCGATGCCTATATCGTCGACGTTCAGCCAGGGATAACGAGCGCGGATATCTTGAGGTGTCAGAATCTCGATACTCGCGCCTTGCTCGCGCTGCATCATCGCGTTTTCACGCTGACTCTGCGCCGCATCATGCGACCCCAGCATCAGATAGCCGCGCTCATCGAAGCCGATGTCGGCGTCGTCACCGAAGTACTGTTGGACGTTCTTGAACACATGAACGCCAAACAGGCTCATTCCAATGTTGAATGGGCAACCAAACTGAGTACGTACTGATGCGGCAGACAGAGCAGTAGAAGAAAACTGGTAGGTGCTGTCCTTCTCGATGATCTTGATCTGTCCTTTGAAGCCTTCCTGCCTCAGAAAGTACGCAGCAAAGCTTCCAATGATGGCGCCACCAATGATGACGACCGTTTCTGATACCTGGCTCATCACGTCCTCTCCACACTTCTCTCTATTGAGCCAATAGTGTGCAGCTCGCCTTGTTTTATTGTCTTGCAGAGGCTCCGTCGATAATCACGGTTTACTGCATAGTTTTCGCAGCCAGACGGATATTTGAACGATGATGATTTTTGCGCTATGGGCTTACACTAGCTCTGTTAATCCACGCACAAACGTTCGCTTTTAGCGCAGAAAAACTACCAGGTGCGCCCCTGAACTGATGAGCCAGATAAGGCGGGGATCCGTCAAAAAAAGCGGCAATAGCACTCATTCTGGCGAGCATAACTGTGCAAAAAACCGAGAAAAGCCACCACAGAGGGTGCAAGCCAGCTAGAGGCTAGCTCCGTAGCATTGAGACAGTTGCCCTGAGCCAAAACCCAGGGAAGTTTCAATTCATCAACGGAGATGGCAGGTAATGAAGCATCAAAACAAAGTTGCGCTAGTCACAGGTGCCGCTCAGGGGTTGGGTCTCGCATGTGCCGAACGGTTCCTGGCAGATGGTGCAAAAGTGGTATTGGTGGACGTGCAGGGCGAGAAAGTCAAAGCACAAGCCGAGCGTTTGGGTGAAAAAGCTACCTGGTATGCGGCGGATCTCAGCGAAATTGATAGCGCGATGGCAGCCGCGATTGTCGCTAAAGCAGTCGATCACTTTGGCTCGATTGATATCGTGCTCTGCAACGCGGGCGTCATCCATACCGCCGACTTCGTAGATTTCCCTGAAGATCAGTTTGATCGGATTCAACGCATCAACCTCAAGTCGCCTTTCCTGATCGGGCAAGCAGCGGCACGCGTCATGATCGATCGTGGCATCAAGGGTGCCATCATCAACATGTCGTCCATCAACGCGATCCTCGCCAATCCGAGTGCGGTGGGTTACGCCGTTTCCAAGGGTGGGGTGAAGCAACTGACGGCCGTTATGGCAGTGGCGCTGATTAAACACGGTATTCGCGTCAACGCTCTGGGCCCAGGCACCATCGGAACCGAACTGGTGATGAACTCGGTCATGGCTAGTGAAGAACAGCGTAAGACAGTCCTGTCACGTACCCCGATTGGCCGACTGGGCGATGCCTCCGAGGTGGCTAGTGTGGCCTCGTTCCTCGCCAGCGATGATGCTTCGTACATAGTTGGACAGACCATCTATCCCGATGGCGGCCGTCTGATCCTCAACTATACAGTCCCTGTTAACGAGTGATCGGCTTATGCCTAGCCTCAATCTCAAACCGATGTTGAGCGTTGCAGGAACTCGCGGCATTTTTCTGAATGCCGCGCAGGCGCAGTTCAATGATCAGGTACAGAGCAGAATCCTGTCCATGGCCAGAACGGTCGACACTCATCCGTTTGTGACTGAGACGGTGCCTGGCGTGAACAGTTTGTTGGTGGTTTACGAGCCACGCAACATTAGCGCAGGCGATCTGATGAGAAAGCTCTCTGCGCTATGGGATCAGACCGATTCCGTTAACTCGCCGGGTCGCCTGTTTGAAATCCCCGTTCAGTATGGGGGAGCGAAAGGTTGCGATCTCAAAACCGTCGCCGATTACTGCAGCGTGTCGGTGGAAGAGTTCGTCCGTATTCACAGTGAGGCTGAGTACCAAGTGGCTTGCTTGGGTGCCATGCCAGGTTTTCCGTATCTCACGGGACTCGATGCGCGCATTCAGGTGCCGAGACGTTCATCTCCGAGGCTGAGCCTCGACGGAGGGTCCGTCACCATCGGGGGCAGTCACGCCGGTATCACGCCATGCGCTGCACCGTCTGGATGGCATGTCATTGGCGGTACGGCAACCCGACTGTTTGATCCGAGCGCTGAACAACCGGCTCTGCTGCAACCAGGCGACCGGATTCGTTTTGTCATTGAAGGAATCCAATCGTGATCGAGATCCTTACTACGGGTGCTTTGAATTCGGTTCAGGACACCGGTCGGTTCGGCTATCTGAACCTTGGCGTCGCGCAGTCCGGCGCTATGGATGCTACTGCACTGGCGGTTGGTAACTTGGTGCTGGGCAACGACCCAGCTTGCGCGGCGCTTGAAGTGGCAATGTACCCGTTCAAATTAAGGTTCACCAAGGAGCAGACCTTCGCCGTCGTAGGCGCACATTGCCAGATCACGTTAGGCGAAAGAGTCGTGCCACCTCAATGGGTATGTCATGCCAAAGCCGGCGACACTCTTGTGCTGCAACCACCGAGCGTCGGCGTGCGCAGCTATGTCTGCTTCGCCGGCGGGCTTGATGTTCAGTTGGTCATGGGATCGCGTTCGACTGATTTGAAAAGTGCATTGGGTGGGCTGGAGGGTCGTGGTCTGAGGCGCGGAGACACGATTGATGTGTATCAGTCTGCTGCTTTTGAGTTCAGCGGTGGCGTGTGCGCCCCCACTTCGGTTGTCACAGGGGAAGCTGAAATCCGAGTGACCGCTGCTTCTGAGTACAGCGAGTTCTCAGACGAAGAACTACGACGTTTTTTTACAAGCAAATGGACAGTCACCCAAGAGTCCAACCGGATGGGTATCCGCTTGGCAGGTCCAACAATCGCCCCCCGGCAGAAAATGGAGATGCTTTCACATGGCATCTTGCCTGGAACGGTTCAGGTCCCCCCCGCCGGGCAACCCATCGTGCAAATGGCCGATGCGAACACCTGTGGAGGCTACCCGAAAATCGCCAACGTGATCGACGTTGATATAGCTCGCCTAGCACAGCTTGCCGTGGGATCGACGTTCCGATTCGTCGAAGTCACGCATGACCAAGCGCTGCAGGCGCAAATCCAGCTTGACGATGAACTGTACCGACTGCGGCGAGTCGTCGGCACTGCGTACAAAAAATTAGTCTAAAAACGAGGAACAAGCCGTGTCGAATTCATTCAAGGTCGATCTCAATACCGATATGGGCGAAGGGTACGGCGCCTACAAGATGGGCGATGACGACGCCATTCTGGATGTCGTGACCTCAGCCAACATCGCCTGCGGTTTTCACGCCGGTGACCCTGAGATTATGGCGCAGACGTTCGCTATGGCCAAAGAGCGAAACGTGGCTGTCGGAGCGCATCCAGGGTTTCCGGATCTGTGGGGGTTCGGCCGGCGAGTGATGGCATTCACGCCCGGGCAGATTGAGCGCCTCGTTGCGTATCAGATTGGTGCGGCGCAAGCGATGTCCGCTCTGGCTGGTCATCCAATTACTCACGTGAAGGCACATGGTGCCCTGAGCAATCTCACCGCACAGGATCCGCAGGTGGCGGCCGCGGTGTGCCGCGCTGTGAAAGCAGTCGATCCCACACTGATCTGTTTGGTCATGGCCGTCGGCGACCACGCGAAGATCGCCCAAGACATGGGGCTGACCACCCGCGCTGAGATCTTCGCTGATCGCGCGTATACCGAAGACGGCCACTTGCAAAATCGCAAGGTGGCGGGCGCGGTCATTCACGACCCGCAGCTCGCAGCAGAGCGTGTCATACGCATGATTCGCGGTGGGGGCGTTGAGACTGTATCGGGGAAAATCTTCAGTTGCCCAGTGGATTCCATTTGCGTCCACAGCGACACGCCTGCGGCAGTAGAGATCGCCCGAACGATCCGTAAGCTTTTGGCGACCGAAGGCATCGAAGTCACCAATTTCAGTTGAATCGCGCTTTATATAAGAACAGGTGCCTGTATGAAGATTGAGTTCATCGAGCGGTTGATCCAGCTCGCGGAGCGTACCGGATTGGGAGAACTGGAGTACTCCGAAAACGGAGACGTAGTACGGTTCAAACTGGATGCCGATGAGGCCTCACCCTTAGGAAGCGCCCAAGCAATCAGTGACGACGCAGCGACGACGATGGTGCAAACAGCGGCCCAGACTCCTCTTCCAGCAGCCGACGGTCAAACGGTCATCTCAAGTTTGGGCGGGGTGTTCTATCGCGCACCAGCTCCCGGTGAGCAACCGTTCGTGCAGGTCGGCGATTGGGTGGAAGAAGGTCAGACGCTCGCGATCATTGAGGCAATGAAGATGCTCAATCCCATCGAATCTCCCGCACAGGGCCGCGTTTCGGCAATCCTCATTCGCGAGGGCGAAATGGTTGATGCGGGTGCGCCGCTGTTCACGATCAATGAGGAGGCTTGAACATGGCCAGTGCTGCTTTTGACACATTGTTGATAGCAAACCGTGGCGAGATTGCGCTGCGTATTCTGCGCTCGGCCCGGGATCTAGGGTTACGCACAGTGGCTGTTCATTCGGAGGCCGATCGCGACCTATTGCATGTGAATATGGCCGATCAATCCCTGTGCATTGGCCCTGGAGCAGCCAGCTCCAGCTATCTGGATGCCAATCGCATCTTGCGGGCCGCTGAGCTGACCGGGGCCGGGGCAATTCATCCCGGATACGGTTTTCTTTCCGAAAATGCCAACTTTGCTGAGTCAGTTGAAAAGGCCGGATTGATCTTTGTAGGACCAGATTCGGCAGCTATTCGCATCATGGGAGACAAGGTCAGCGCCAAGCAAGCCATGCTTCGAGCGGGAGTTCCCTGTGTACCTGGTTCTCCGGGCGCGCTTCCAGCTGATAAGAAGGAGACCCACGCGCTCGCCAAAGCGTGTGGCTATCCCCTGATCATCAAAGCCTCCGGAGGAGGCGGAGGACGCGGAATGCGTGTGGTGCGCTCTGCCGAGCAGCTTGACGAGGCAGTGGCCGTGACTAAGGAGGAAGCCGGGCGAGCGTTCGGCAATCCTGAGGTCTACCTTGAAAAATTCCTTGAGCATCCCCGTCACATCGAGATCCAGATTCTTGCCGACGGTCACGGTAACGTGGTCTGGCTAGGGGAGCGTGACTGTTCGATGCAGCGGCGTAATCAGAAAGTGATCGAAGAGGCACCTGCGCCAGGTATTGATCGTGACGCGCTTCGGGATCTTGGCAAGCGTTGTGCGAAGGCTTGTTCAATGATCGGCTACCGTGGTGCCGGCACGTTCGAGTTTCTCTATGAAGATGGCGAGTTCTACTTCATTGAAATGAATACCCGTGTGCAGGTCGAACATCCAGTAACCGAGTTGGTGACTGGCGTGGATATCGTCCGCGAGCAACTGCGTATTGCAATGGGTATGACCCTGTCCATCGAGCAGAAAGACGTCAGGATGCGGGGGCACGCTATCGAGTGCCGTATCAACGCAGAAGATCCGTACACCTTCGCCCCCTGTCCGGGCAAAGTTGAGCAATGGATTGCGCCCGCAGGTCCTGGCGTCAGGGTCGATACGCACTTGTATAGCGGTTATACCATCCCGCCTTACTACGATTCGTTGATCGCAAAATGCATCGTGCACGCAGCTTCTCGTGAGGAAGCTATTGCTCGTATGCAGGGCGCGCTCAGCGAGACACGTCTAAGTGGTGTGAAGTCCAACATTCCATTGCATCAAACGCTGATGACGGAGGACGGATTCGTGCAAGGTGGGGCGGACATCCATCACCTTGAGCGTTACCTCAGCCAAAGCAATGAGCGGACCAGGGAGCATGCGAAGTGACACACGAAGAACTTGAAAGGCTGGTGACGTTTGTTGCTTCGACCCAAGTCCGTAACTTTGAGTTCGAACACGGAGGGCAACACTTGAAGTTGAGTGTTGCACCTCGCCCGAAAACGGCCACGAAGGTGGTTGCGTCCTGCGAATCGATCAGAAAGGCGAAAGTGGTTAACTCACCTGAAATGGGCGTCCTCAGACTGACCCATCCGCAACAGAGCGAGCGTTTTACCGCATTAGGGGCAACCGTCAAGAAAGGACAAATAATCGCATTCGTCCAATACAAAGATACGCTTGAAGGCGTGGTGAGCGAACACGATGGTGTGCTGGCGCGAGCGTACGCAACTGATGGCGCTGTCGTCGGTTATGCCGACATCCTTTTTGAGCTGGAGTGATACATGACACAAACCCAGTTAGCCGAGCCTTTGCAGAGCCCCGCCGAAGCCATACTGAATTCAGCCATGCAACTGATCGCCGAGCTGGGTTTTTCCGCGATGTCGATGCGTTGCCTGGCTCGAAAGCTGGGATTGCAGCCGGGAAGCCTTTATCACCATTTCAAAAGCAAAGCTGAAATGCTTGAGCAGGTCCTTGAAAATATCATCGATCAAAGATTCGAGCGTTGGCAATGCGCCCGACCTAAGCGTGCCACCCCGTCAGACCTGCTTACCGCATTCGTCACGTTTCACGTGAACGATCAACTGACGGTTGGCAGGGTGGAAGGGTTGGTATTATCAGAAATGCGCCACTTGGGTGAAGACCAGCGGGCGCGTCTAGCCCAAGAGCGCGACCGGTATCTACTTGAACTCATAACAATTATTGCTGGGTGCACAGGGCGGAAACATCATGACTCAGATCTAAGGTTGATGGCGACGAGTGTCATCCTGTTACTCGACAGTGCGCCTGAGTTGATAGCGCGCAGCCAGATAACGCTGCACAGTCAAGCCGTGTCCGCTCTTTTGGCGCTTACCTATAGGCTGCTGAGACTGGAGGGTGGGCACTCGCAACGCCTGCGCCTGATTCCTTGAGCGACTGACTGCCAACTGGGACCCGATTCCGGCTAAGTACGCCGATTTGCTCATTCGATTTTCAAATAGAGCTATACGAAATATAAGTTGATCAAAAAGGGTGATTTGATCGTGATACTTGTCGGTGCGGCGCAATTTGCTGTGTCGGATCTCTGAGGTGAACACGTGCCGACGGTGCCTTTGGTCGTATCAGTTATAGCCATCAATGCCAGGCATCTGCTCATGGAGGCCACCCTTTATCCTTGGCTAAGAGATCTTTCGCCCGCCAAACGCTAAGGCGTTCTGGTGATTAGCTCCGATGCAAATTGGGCAATGGTGGGCCTGTCCCATGACAACGGACGCCAAGAAGCTGGCTCGGCCTTCATTTCGGCAATGCCCTGCATGATCCAGTGAGCCTTGGTCTCGACATGGTGATGGGCTGCTTTCTACTCGCTATGGTGGTGGGTGGGAAGAAAGGTCTGCGCATGCTGGTCTATGGGGGCGCGGCCTGCTCTTCAATCGGCGCTTACTGGTTTCTTCCAAAGTACAGCCATGTTGTCTCCGGCGCATTGACCGGTGGCATTCTTGGTGCGCTCTGGGGGGAGAAATCCAAATGAAAATCGAGCCAACTGGTAATGGCACGTTGATCGTGATTCTAATCATGGCCTTGGTCCCACTATCTGCGTGCTGCCCAGATGTCGGAGGGGTAATGAATCTACGGCCGTCGATCTAAATCTATTGGTTCTTTCCGATGCGTTGGTGACAGAGCTCTATGTGACGCGTGCAGCCCTAAAGGCGCCGATAAGTCAGCCGGCAATGAGCAGCGCCGTATCGCGCTTGCGCGTGTTGTTCAAGGATAACTTGTTCATCCGGGTTGGGAGGATGATTGAGCCTACACCGCGCGCAATCGAATTGAGCGTCGGTGTCATCAGGATGCTGCGAGAGATGGAGCGTTTGATGACCTCTGAGGTTACCTTTGAACCGGCCTTGAGCGATGATCATTTTTTGGTCGCCTGTCAGATCTGGTCACCTACCTCGTAATGCCACAGCTAGCTGGTGAGTTTCTTGTCCAGGCACCCGGCTTAAAAGTGGATATTACTCAGGTCTCCGTCGATCAGACGATTGTGATGCTCGAAAACGACCAGCTCGATTTCGCAATCAGCACGCAACTTAAACTTCCGTCGAATATCAGTGGTGAACCTCTTTTCACCGACCAGATGATTTCCGTTATGCGTAGTGGTCATCCCCTTGGCAGCAGGAGATTTGACGTTGGATGAGTTTCTACGTGCGCATCACGTTCACGTGACGGTTACTCAGCATGACGTGCGTTTTGTCGACAATGTGTTGGCCGAGCGAAGTCTTCGTAGAAAAATTACGCTAACCATCCCCCACTGGTTGGCATTACCGGTGATACTCACGGAGACAGACTTGATTTCCGTTGTGTCCGAGCGGCTGGCATGTTGATAACGCCGTGGCCCGCAGTTGTTGCCTGCATGGCAATCATAAGCGGCTTGCTCTCCGATCGCTTTAGCCCCGATGTGCTCTGCACCACCGGACTGCTTATTCTTTCTCTTGGGATGTTCGCGCTTAGCGTTCTTCCGGATCACGTCGCGTTCATCGACGTTGGATGGCGAATGGTGGTTTGTGGAGTTGGTTTTGGGCTCTACCAAGCTCCGAATCTCAAAATGATGATGTTCAGCGCTCCATTACAACGCGGGGTAGCGCGAGCGCAATCGTCGCTCTCTCAAGATTTCTGGGTCAGTGCTTTGGCGCAGTCCTGGTGTCGTTGGCTTTCCACTTATTACCTGAGCGTGGGCCTTTCATTGCGCTGGGGATTGGGGCGGCATTCGCGATGCGGGGCGGAGGCTTCTCGGTAGCTCGGGCCAAAGCTTGATCGAGGTGTAGTTTTTGAATCCATCAGGCGGGGAGTGAATCTTGTGGTACGGCGCAATCATGCGCCGTACTACTTGAAGCGATTACGTGTGGGTCAAGAAAAACTCTCAATCTTGTAGTGATTGACTTCAGATTTTTTCCGTACGAGTGCGATGAGTAACATCGTCCCGGCCACCGCCGCAGTCATCAAGGTCTCATAGCGGTAAGATGGACTCAATACCATATACCCGAGTACTGCACCAATCAGCACGATGACAAACCAGGTTAGCCATGGGTAGAGCCACATTTTGAACGCAGGATCGATTCCCTGCTTAGTCATGATAGAGCGCATACGAAGCTGCGACACCGCGATTACCAGGTACACAATCAACGCAATGGCGCCAGTGGTAGACAGCAGGAAGCCGAAAACCTGGCCAGGCAGCGCGTAGTTAACAAAGCAGCCTACGAAGCCTGCCAGCGTTGATCCCACTACTGCGACGGTAGGTACACCATTGCGGGAAATGTGTTTGGCTTTACGAGGAGCTTCGCCGCGCTCGCCCAGCGAGTAGAGCATACGCGAAGCAGTGTAGAGACCAGAGTTCATGCAACTGGTTACGGCCACCAGCACCACAATGTCGACCATCAATTTGGCGCCAGGTACATTCAGGATCTCGAGAGCTCGCTGGAATGAACCAACCTGCACGAGAGTAGGATCATCCCACGCCACCAGACAAACGATGAGGAAAATAGACAGCAGGTAGAAAACCGCGATTCGATAGACTACGAAGTTGGTTGCCCGCCGGATTTTTTCTTTTGGATTGGCTGTCTCACCGGCTGCAATCGTCACGATTTCAGCCCCGAAGAACGAGAAAATGGTTACAAGAACGCCACCAAGGACAGCGCCAAAACCATTTGGCATGAAGCCACCATGAGCATTCAGATTGCTAACTCCTGAGGCTTGCGCAAGAGGCCAATACCCGCTGATTGCTAAGCCGCAGACGACAATGAAAGCAATGATTGCGACAACTTTTACCAATGAAAACCAATACTCAAACGCGCCGAAGTTTCGAACACTTACCAGGTTGGTTCCTGACAGAGCGGCCATGATCAGGAACGCGAAGAGCCAAGACGGCACCGTTGGAATCCAAGCATGCAGGATATCTGCGCCGGCGATTGCCTCGACCGAAATGACGAGCACCCAGAACCACCAGTACAACCAACCGATTGTAAAGCCAGCCCACGGCCCGATCGCACGGCCCGCGTAAGTTGAAAATGATCCGCTATTAGGGTTAGCGACAGCCATTTCACCGAGCATGCGCATGACAAGAAGCACCAGCACGCCTGCGATAAGGTAAGAAAGAAGAATAGCAGGGCCTGCGGTAGCGATCGCTTTTGAGGAACCGATAAATAATCCGGCACCAATAATGCCCGCGATTGAAATCATTGAGACTTGTCGGGAGGTCAACCCGTGTTTTAAAGCCCGAGGTTCAGGACTTGCCATTTTATCGCTCCTTTCATTGACTTCGAACGGCGGCAGAAGGGTAGTTTAGCTATTGTTATTTTATGGCTTTAGCTGCTACACATTATTTTGGCGTCCACCTCCATATGGAATGCTGCGCCGGCCCTGAGCCCGGGCAGCGAATTGAAGTAGTTGAGTCGTTTTTTCAGGCTGATGCAAATAGACATTCCTGCCCTCACAGAGCGTTGGCTCATAACAATATTCGCCACGAGGTTTGCGAGCGAAGTGGATGTTTGGCAGTGAGAAAGGCGTTTAGCACTACGGATAGATACCGCTTGGCTGGGTCACTGACGTTATTGTTTTTAGATCAGTCGGCGGTCCGAAACCGAGCGTCGCCGTATCCAGATGCTACGTAGGGTTGTGCAGCGTTGGCTTGCATGAAAACAGTATTTAATCACGGCTTTTCTGCATAGCTTGCAGACGGGGCGCAACCCATCAGGCAGCGCACACTTTTAACTTTTGAAATTGTGCAGAAAACCGACAATTTCTTAGGAATTATGGATGATATTCGCAAAGGTAAGCTGAGATGATTTCGACTTTGACTTCAAACTGGTTGTTTTGCTGGGCGTCGAAGTGACTCCCGGCTTCGTGCGCCTCCCAGGCACCGTCAGAGGTGAGCTTAGCTGTCAACCGAACTGAAATGACCTGCATCGTTTCGCGCTGGCTTGCGCTCAAGACATAAGCTTCAGGATTCATAACGCTTACGCTTGTGCTGCCTGACTCGGCAGTGAATGCGATAGATTTCACTGCGCCATCAAAATAATCATTCACTTGAAAATGGAATCTTCCTTCTGATTAATTTGGGAAATTAGCTAAACGAGTCGCACGGCGGCTGACTAAGTAAATCGCATATTTTATGATCGTGATGCCTACTGCATTGTTGACCAGAACAACAGCGGGGGCTTGTACTAACAGGGTGTTCATTATCACTTTTTCAGCCCAGGTCCCATGCCCATCTCGTAAAGTTAAGAAGCGAGGGGGGTATGGCGTCCCTAATACCCTCCATTCTTATCTCCTTGGCAACGCCAAACACATCATCTCACACTATTTTTTCGATGGCTCAGCCCAATACCCTGGACCGGGTGGAAGAATGCTCGCGTTGCGGAGGGCGTGTGGATCGTTACGGGTTGTGTCACCTGAACGTCCGCTTCGAGCCGATAGCTGACTTGCGAAAATTGCGCGTGAGTGCGCACATGATCACCCCCGTCTCACCCATTTTGAATGCAAATGAAAAACGAATCTGGAGAGTTCTTTTCCCAGATCAGCGTCCATGCATACTCTGTAGCGAACGCGGTATGCAAATCTGCGGCGATGAATGACAACCAGCTTTCCGCCTGCACGCGCTCAAATCTGTCCTGCGGAGGGAATAGAGATTTTTCAGGGGCAAGGTCTGCAATGTAAGGAAGAATTGCAACATTCTGGGTCAGCGCCGTCCCGTCATCCAGCTCGAGTATGGGGAGCTGGACCATCGGATTCAGCTTTTTTACCCGCGCCGTAATTGTACTGAGGGAGTCAGTGAGGTCTACCGGAATTGCCTCGTAGCTCAATTCGGCTTCTTCCAGCGCAATGAGGTTGGAGGTCGAACATGCCCCAGCATGGTAATAGAGCTTCACAACGCACCTGCCGAGGTCACGCTAACCAGCGTATTTGTCGAAGGCGTCTAAGATGGGCAACAACTCGGCAGGCTCTGGGCGCCTCGTATAATCCGGATTGACTTCGGAGTACGCAATCACGCCTTCTGTATCGATCACGTATCGGGCAGGCATTGGCAGCGTCCAGCTTGACTCGCCGTTGAATGTTTGGAGATTGACGCCGAACTGCTCGTACAGCGCTTTGATTTCACCCTGTAGCGCCCAGCGAATTCCGAACGAATCGGCCAAGCCCCCGCCCTGATCGATCAGGATTGGAAAGGAAACAGCGTTGTCACGGCGCGACGCTCTGCTGTTGCCCGCTGTCTGTTGGGAGACGGCAATGAGCGTCGCGCCCCGCGATTCGATTTCGCTGCGCACGGCTTCTAAAGCTTGCAGTTCAAGGTTGCAATAAGGGCACCAGACGCCTCGATAGAAGGTGATGACCAACGGACCTTTCAAAAGCAGATCTTCAGATGCAACCGTGTTTCCGTCAGAATCCGCCAGCGTGAAAGTCGGCGCAACATCGCCGCTTTTAAGCGCGCGCTCTGCCTGTCTGGAGGCCACGAGGTCTTGAGTAGACTTCTCCATCACGGCAAGGGCTTGAGCTGGAACTCTGGATTCAAAGTCATGTTTCACTGCATCGAGCTTGAGTTGAAGCGACATTTTTTATTTCCTGATGTAGTCAGTCACAATAGGGTCCGCAATCGAAGCTTCCTCATGTAGCCCTCGACGACAACTTTCATTTATTTGAAAAACGAATGAAGGCATTTCGAGTTGATCGTCGAGGATTGGAGACGCTGGCGTGGGAAAATTACGATAACCGTTAGCTGTTAGCGCAAACCACCCGAAGCGTTAATGCGTTCACCCGTCAACCAGGCAGAATCATCCGAAGCAAGAAACACGACTGCAGGAGCAATATCTTCTGGTCGGCCGAAGCGTCCCAGCGGTGTAGCAGCTGCCATGATCTGTTGTTGTTCGCTGCCGACCAAGCCGATACGCTCTGTTCCCTCGGTCTCAGTGCCGCCTGGGGCAACAATATTCACTCGAATATTTCGCGGCCCAAGTTCCTTGGCCAAACCGGCAGACAGTGCGTCGATAGCGCCTTTGGTGGAGGAGTAAAGCACCGCTGTCGGGACCGGGTTCTTGCTGGAGATAGAGCTGATGTTGATCACGCTGCCACCCGTTTTGGGGAAGTACTTCAGCGCTTGCTGAATGGTTAGAATGGGGCCCAGGACATTGGTGTTGTATTCCTTGTGAAACTCCTCTTCTGACACGTTCTCAAACGGCTCGAATTCAAACGTAGCCGCATTGTTGACCAGTACAGAAGGCGCCCCAAATGCGGCCTGGGTTTCCTCGAACATTCTTTTCACGTCGGCAGATGACCCGACATCACCTTGAACTGCGATTGCTTTTCCTCCTTTATTCAGAATCTCAGCCACAGTGCGGTCCGCGCCAGACTTGCTTGACGCATAGTTAACAGTAACGGCGGCACCCGCGGAGGCCAAAGCCTTGGCAATCGCCGCGCCGATACCTTTTGATGCCCCAGTGACGATGGCGACTTTGCCGGTCAGATCGTTCATGTATATCGCTCTCGATAAGAGTTAAAAAAGGCTGGTTCCCCAGCCAAAGGGATGAACAAGGTCAGTGCGGATCACACTGCAGTGAAACCACCGTCAACGACGAGATCGGAGCCGGTCATGAAAGAAGCCGAATCGGAAATGAGGAATGCGATCGCCTGGGAGATTTCAGCGGGAGCAGCGGCGCGCTCCATCAGCGTTGTCCCCAGCAGTTGCTTGGCAAGTTGGGGGTCCTTGAAAAAGTCCGCTGCCATAGGGGTCTTGACGACGCCAGGATGCACCGAGTTGACACGAATATTGTCTTTAGCCAAATCTGAAGCGACGGCTTTGGTCAGCATCTTGATCGCGCCCTTACTAGCGCAATAGGCGACTTCACCGTCCAAGTTAGCGACCATTGCCGCGATTGAGCCAGTGTTGACGATGACACCGCCGCCCTGTGCACGCATGACAGGCGCAACCGCTTTGCACCCCAAAAACGTGCCCTTCACGTTGATTGCCATCACTTTGTCGAACTGCTGAGCGCTAATCTCTTCAAGCTGGGTGCGCAGATAGATACCCGCGTTGTTCACCAGAACGTCAATACGACGATGCTGGCCGAGAACCTGCTCGATGACCCGTCCCCAGTTGGCCTCATCGCTTACGTCCAGTTCTTGGAAATTCGCGACATACCCCATGCCTGTCAGTTCTTGCGCGAGTCTGAAGCCCGCACCGGTCTCCACATCGGTGATAACCACGTGAGCGCCCAGCTCTGCGAAGAGCCTGGAATGAGATTCGCCTAATCCTTGGGCCCCCCCCGTGATAACAACTACTTTGCCGTCTAGCCTGTTCATCCGTGCCACTCCGATTCAAGGTTTTAGATATCCTAATCGGCCTGGCTTTTTGCACCATCCGCCAAATAATCGTTTCATTTGTGCCTGGAGTTCTCGAATGGTCACCATCGTTGAAAAAACTGCGGGGCTAGCTGCTTTTGTGCGCACGGTTGACTCAGGATCATTCAGTGGCGCCGGGAGAATATTGGGCGCAAGCCCGTCCGCAGTGTCCAAAAGCGTGGCTCGGCTGGAGAAGCGACTGGGTGTCAGGTTGCTGCAACGGTCTACGCGAACGCTGAGTCTTACAGCGGAGGGAAGCGTCTATTACGACTTTGTAGCACCTCTGCTCCAAGGTATCGAAAGCGCGGAAGATGTTGTGCAATCCGCCGGGTCAGCCAAAGGGCTTTTGCGAATAACGGTGCCCGTGCTGGTTGGCAGATCGTTGGTTTCAGGTTGGGTCAAAGAGTTCTCTGAAAGGAGCCCAAACATCAAACTTGAAGTCACGGTGACTGACAGAAATGTGGATATGATCCGTGAGGGATATGATTTGGCCATACGCATCGGCAATCTCGACGATACGGGCTTGATCGGGCGGCACCTGGCAGACATTCCGTATCTCTTGGTGGCGTCACCTGCTTATCTGGCCAGTCGGGGGCATCCTGAAAGCGTTGCCGATCTTCAAGACCATGCCTGCCTCAGATACCTGCTTGCAGGGCGCCCTTACGCTTTCATATTTGCGGATGGGCGCAGTTACTTGCCTGATGGCTGCTTTGACACAGATGATGCGGTCACGCTGATTCAAGCTGCCATGGAGGGCGTTGGAATTGTTCAACTGCCCGCTTTCGCATTGCGCAATGAGATAGAGCGCGGAACGCTTACCCGAGTATTGCCAAACGAGCTAATGGCAACCACCTCGATCCATGCCCTGCACGCGTTTGGCAGGCAGGTCCCAATGCGCGTGCGGCTCTTCATCGATTATTTGATGGAAACAAGTGAGCGGCTTCTGTGATCATCAGCGATCAGGAATGTTGAGGCCTGTTACCGAGGACTGTTTCTGGCCGACAGCGGCCTGTCCAGGCGCGCGCACTGCCTTCTGAAACTCGATTACTTATTCCAAGCTTGTCAGGAAGTTGAAGAGATTCGCTGCCTCCGGAGATAGACGCGTGTTGGCAGCAACACCTGCGAACAACGTTCGAGATGCCCAATGATCCTCAAGCGCGACTGCTTTCAAACTCGTCTCAAGAAGCCCATGCCTCACCGACTCCAACGGCAAAATCCCGATACCCAAACCGGCCTCGATCATTCGGCAGATGCCATCGAAGCTGGCTACCTGAATTCTGACTTTCAGCAGTTTCCTTGCATCATGGGCGGCATCGCTGATGCGCCGTAATAGCGAGCTGCCTTGATTCAGCGCGACATAATCGTAATCGAGCGTGTCAGCAAAGCTCAGCTGTGAGCGTTCGGCCAAGGGATGATTGTTTGGCACTAACAGCACTAATTGGTCTGCGCGGTAAGGGCGTACCTCCAGATTTGGAGCCAATACATTGTCAGCGAAGATCCCTATGTCGGCACGACCGTCCTCAACGGCCTGAATCGTCGAGTCGCTTAGCGCTTCCTCCATACCAATGCGCACGTGCGGGTTCGTCGCAAGGAAAGTGTTGAGGTCCTTGGGAAGGAACTGGATCACCGCTGATGTATTGGCGAACAGCCTGACGTGCCCCCGAACGCCATGAGAAAAGTCATTGGCGTCATGTGCCATGCGCTCGACACTTTCGAGGATTAATCGAGCATGTTCGGCCAGGCCTCTTCCTGCGGGGGTCAACTGAAGTCCCCTTGGAAGACGAATGAAAAGAGTGCAGTCCGTGACGCGTTCAAGTTCAGCAAGCCGCTTGCTGGCTGCCGATACGGTCATGTGCGCTCCGTCCGCAGCCTTCGTCAGATTCTGGCTGCTCGCCGCGAGTACCAGAAGTCTCAGAGACGCCAGGTCGAGTTGAAGGAGATTGAGCACACATTGCTCCAAAGGTTTCCATTTTGGAAAGAGTAGTGGAAAACTTTGAAATTCTCACGTGGACCGTTCAGGGGGATGATCCAGACAGAACCTCCAACAAGAACGGAAAACGTCATGAGCCTACCTCTGGATGGCATCAAAGTCGTCGAAATGGGCCAGCTAATCGCTGGACCCTTCGCTGCAAAAATCCTCGCCGAGTTTGGCGCCGAAGTAATCAAGATCGAACCTCCGGTGACGGGCGACCCTCTGCGTAAATGGCGATTACTGCACAATGGCACTTCTGTGTGGTGGGCGGCTCAGTCTCGTAACAAGCAATCCGTAACACTGGATCTTCGTCAGGTCGAGGCGCATGCCGTCGTGAAGCAGCTGGTGAAGGATGCTGACATCCTCATCGAAAACTTTCGTCCGGGAACCTTGGAGAACTGGGGTTTGGGATGGGATGTACTGAGCGATATCAACCCGAAATTGATCATGTTGCGCGTATCAGGCTACGGGCAGACCGGACCTTATCGCGACCTTCCAGGCTTTGGCGTCATAGGCGAGGCCATGGGTGGGCTACGTCATCTATCTGGTGAACCAGGGCGCACTCCTGTGCGTGTTGGCGTATCGATTGGCGATTCGTTATCGGCGCTGCATGGCGTGATTGGTGTTCTCTTGGCTCTGCGTCACCGGGAGCAGAATCACGGGGCAGGTCAGCAGGTAGACGTGGCGCTCTACGAATCGGTTTTCAACATGATGGAGAGCCTGATTCCTGAACACTCGGTGTTCGGCACAGTGCGCGAGCCAGCTGGCAGCAGCTTGCCGGGAATTGCGCCTACCAACGCGTATCGTTGCCAGGATGGAAAGTACGCGCTGATTGCAGGTAATGGCGACAGCATCTTCAAGCGTTTGATGGAGAAGATCGACCGGCAGGATCTGGCCGACGATCCAGAGCTTCAGCAGAACGACGGTCGTGTACGCCACGTCGCCAGACTGGATGCCGCGATTGCCACCTGGACCGCCGAACGTCCTCTGGACGAGGTATTGGCTGCTCTGAGGGACGCCAACATCCCGTCCGGAAAAATCTACGACGCCGCCGACATCGCTGCCGATCCCCACTACCAGGCCCGCGATATGTTGATCCGCAGCCAACTGGATGACGGTACGCCGGTCACGTTGCCAGGCGTCGTCCCCAAACTGACCGCAACACCAGGTCAGTTACGTTCGACTGCTCCGATGCTGGGTGAGCACACCGACGCCGTTCTCGGTCGTTTGGGCATCGATGTTCCCACGCGTGAGCAATGGCGCCAGCGCGGCCTTATCTGATTAGCGGAGTACCTTGAATGAAACGCCTGTTCATGCAGGAGGTCGCGACCCGTGACGGCTTCCAGAACGAAAAAACCTTCATACAAACCGACGATAAAATCGCGCTCATCAATGAGTTGAGCCAGTGTGGCTACGCCAAGATCGAAGTCACATCGTTCACGTCACCAAAGGCCATCCCGGCGCTGCGCGACGCTGAAGCGGTCATGGCGGGTATCGCTCGCCAACCGGGCGTTGAGTACACGGTGCTCGTGCCAAACGTGACGGGTGCTGAGCGAGCAATGGGCTGCGGCATCGATGAAGCCAATCTGGTGATGTCAGTCAGCGAACCGCACAACCGCTCAAACCTGAGGATGACTCGGGAACAATCGTTCTCCCAGCTCAAGGATGTGGTGGGGGCAATAGGCACCGGCCCGGTGGCCGTAAACGTCTCCTTGTCGACCGTTTTCGGATGCCCAATGCAGGGCGATGTCCCTAGCGCTGACGTGCTTGGCTTCGTTGAGCGTTTCGCTGCGCTGGGGGTACGAGGGGTGACGCTGTGCGATACCACAGGCATGGCTTATCCGTCCCAGGTTGAAGCGTTGTCTCGGCAAGTCCTGGAGCGCTTTCCCCATCTGCAAGTCACCCTGCATTTTCACAATACCCGTGGCATGGCCCTGGCCAACACGCTGGCCGCACTTGCCGCCGGTGTGGACCGTTTCGATGCTTCGCTGGGCGGTCTGGGCGGCTGCCCCTATGCGCCGGGAGCGAGCGGCAACGTATGCATGGAAGACCTGGTGCACATGCTCAGTCTGATGGATTACGACACCGGCATGAATCTGGACCGGGTACTGGCGGCGGCAGCGCGCCTGCCAGCTTTGATCGGCCACGATACGCCCAGCCAGATTCTCAGGGCCGGCAAGCGCCTGGATCTGCATCCGATTCCGGAACATGTGCACACGCTCACCCGGCAGGTGACCAACACCGAGTTGGAGCGTGCGCAATGATCGACCGTCTCGACCATCTGGTACTCACCACAATCGACATCAAGGCGTGTAAGGATTTCTACGTTCGGGTGCTAGGAATGCGTGCTGAAACGTTCGGAAATGGCCGGTCTGCATTCCGTTTCGGCAATCAGAAAATCAACGTCCACGAGCGCGGGCGTGAGTTTGAACCCAAGGCACATCTACCTGTGCCGGGTGCGCTGGATCTGTGCTTTATCGCAAGCGTCGGGCTCGATGCCGTGGTTGCGCGACTGGAGTCCGAGGGCTGGCCAATCATCGATGGGCCTGTGCAACGAACGGGCGCGACCGGACCGATTCGCTCGGTGTACGTACGCGATCCCGACCTGAATCTGATCGAGATTTCCGAGCTTCTCGCACCTGACCGCTGAAGAGACCCATCGCCATGAATATCGTCTTTCTTGACGGCGCTAGCCTGCCGTCCCCATTAGCACGTCCGCTGGAAGCCACTGGCTGGATCGAACGTGAAAAAACACCGCTCGATCAGGTGGTTGAAGCGCTGGCCGGGGCAGATGTGGCCATCACCAACAAGGTTCGCCTTGACCGAGCTGCGCTGGAGCAACTACCCCAACTCAAACTGATTTGTGTGGCTGCCACCGGCTACGACTGCGTCGACATTGCTGCCTGTCGCGATCAGGGAGTAATCGTGTGCAACGTGCCGGCCTATAGCGCGGTGAGCGTTGCCGAGTCCGTCATCGGCTCTTTGTTTGCACTGCGCCGCCATCTGCTCGCCTACCAGGCGGCTTCTGCGTCCCAATGGCCCGGCACATCGCACTTCTGTTTTCATGGGGAGCCGATTCAGGATCTGCAAGGTTCGACCCTCGGCATTGTTGGTCGTGGCGATATTGGCAGTCGCGTCGCACGCCTTGCGCGCGCTCTGGAGATCAATGTGTTGTTCGCCGAGCAGCGAGGGGCTCAGAAGGTACGGGAAGGCTACAGCGCATTCGACGAAGTACTGGCCAAGTCAGATGCACTGACGCTCCATTGCCCGCTGACGCCGCAAACCCGCTATCTGATTGGCTCTGCGGAAATAGCCCGGATGAAACCCGGTGCAGTCCTTATCAACACTGCGCGTGGCCCGCTGGTCGACGAGAACGCTGTGCTGGCAGGACTCGCCAATGGGCGGTTGGGCGGGGCGGCACTGGACGTGCTCTATGCCGAACCACCTAGCGCAGATCACCCTTTGCTCCACAGCCCACATCCCAATCTGATCGTCACCCCGCACGTGGCCTGGGCAAGCCAGAGCAGCGTTGCACGGCTTAAAAGCGTGCTTGCCGCCAACATCACAGCCTTTGCCAAAGGTGCACCGATCAACGTGGTGACCTGAAACCCCATCATCGAACCCATTAAAAAATAGGTAGAGCCATGACAAAAACAATCAGCTCTTCGATAGACACAGCCGACGTCGCCTTGCCACGTCGTAGACCCTTCTACCGCCATCTTTACGTTCAGGTGCTCGTCGCCATCGTTCTGGGTGTCATCCTGGGGCATTACAGTCCAGGGCTGGGTGAGCAGATGAAGCCGCTGGGTGACACGTTCATCAAGCTGATCAAAATGCTCATTGCGCCGATCATCTTCTGTACGGTGGTCAGCGGGATAGCCAGTATGCAGGACCTCAAGCGCATAGGGCGGATCGGCTTCAAATCCCTCGTGTATTTCGAGGTGCTGACCACCATCGCATTAATCATTGGCCTGATCGGTGTCAACCTGCTCAAGCCGGGAGTGGGTATGCACATTGATCCTGCGACGCTGGATGCATCAGCGATCGCTGGATACGCCAAAGCGGCTCATGACCAGAGCGTCGTTGGGTTTCTGACCCATATCATTCCGAGCACGGTATTCGGGGCGTTCACCGATGGTGACATCCTCCAGGTGCTCTTCATTTCCGTGTTGTTCGCGTTCGGGCTGCAACTCCTGGGGGAGGTGGGCAAGCCATTGCTGAACACCATCGACCTGATTGCCAAAGCGTTTTTCCGGATGCTCAAGATCGTCATGTATCTCGCACCGCTTGGGGCGTTTGGTGGTATGGCATTTACTGTTGGTAAGTATGGTGTCCAGTCGCTGGGAGCCTACGTAAACCTGCTGGTGTGCTACTACATTACAGGCCTGGTGTTCGTCTTTGTGGTCCTGAATATCGTGGCGCGACTGGCCGGCTTCAGCCTCTGGAAATTTCTCAAGTACATCCGCGAAGAGTTGGTTCTGGTGCTGGGTACTTCATCCTCGGAGTCGGCACTTCCGCGTCTGATGGGCAAGTTGGAGAGGCTTGGCTGCGAGAAATCTACCGTGGGCCTGGTGGTGCCCTCCGGCTACTGTTTCAACCTCGACGGCAGCTGTATCAACATGACGGTGCTCGCAATCTTCATCGCCCAGGCGCTGGACATCGACGTATCACTTTATCATCAGGTGACCTTGCTGCTGATCCTGCTACTGACGTCCAAAGGAGCAGCCAGTGTGACCGGTGGGGCTTTCATCACCTTGGCCGCGACGCTGGGCTCAATTGACGTCATTCCTGCTGCCGGACTGGTGTTGGTGCTGGGGGTTTATCGCTTTATTTCGGAAGGCGGCGCGTTGATTAACGTGATTGGCAACGGGGTCGCCACCCTTTTCGTTGCACGCTGGGATGGCGCGTTGGACAGAGAACAACTCGAGCGAGAGCTAGGGTAATTGTTTGCTCTCGGCCCCTTGGCTAGCCGCCACGCCCGGCGTGCTGAGGGGCTGTGAGCATCTGGATGAAGCATTAATGATCGAACAATCGACTTCAGTCGGCGGGCCTCCTCGCGCGAGCGGCTGAAATCGACCCAAAGCGGACACTGCATCTGCGCTCGCCCCATGAGTAAGCCATGCTGTCCGGCGCTCGACTTGAATCAGGTCGAGAATGTGTTCGAGGGTTTTTTCTGGCCCACCTCAAGCACCGTCACGTTGCTCGATTGATTACGTGACGGCGGGGCAATGAACCCCGCTTTCACGCCTATCGATCAGATATCAGATTTCGATCTGCGAATGTCATGGATTCACCCACCAGATCTTAAAGTTTCCCCCTTAGGCCTATTCTCCGGACGAGTCGAGCGTATCACCAAGGCAGTTCGTCACCGTGGCGGTTGATGAAGCGCAGGCCCGGTACTCCGGCGTTGCGATTGACAACGTCAACGACCAACGGAATGCTCTCGGACACCTCCAGCAGCGCGTCCTGCGAACCCATGTCGGTACGAACCCAACCTGGAGCGACGAGCAGTAGCGCGCGAGTGTCTTCCACATGGCGCGCGTGAAAGCTTTTCATCAACATGTTCAGTGCGGCTTTGCTGGAGCTGTAGAGCTCCCAGAAACCGGTGCTGTCAGCGATACTGCCCAGCTCCGACGACATGGCCGCAACGACGCCGTTACCTTTGACACGGTCATGAAAAAGCTCGATGACGCGCATTGGGCTGAGGGCGTTGGTGAGCAACATATCCAAGTAGTCTTTCTCTGCAACCTGGACAGGCGTAAGTTCGTTGGCTTTGCAGATGCCGGCGTTTACGAAAAGGGTGTCCAGTTCACGCGCATCCAGGCGTCGGCGCAGTGCCTTTACGGAACTCAAGTCAATTATGTCGACTTGCTCGATCTCCAACGCAACGCCAAAGCGTCGCTGCAGTTTGTCCAGACCTTCAGAAGTGCTACGAGTGGTTGCAATGACTTGCCAGCCACGTGTGAGGTACTCCTCGGCGAGCGCCAAACCAAGTCCGCGAGAAGCACCGATCACTAAAGCGGTAGATTTATTGCTCATATTTTTTCTCCTGTATGAGGCCGTCACCCGGCTTGCTGGGCTGTAACGAGTGATTCAAATTACTGATCAAGGAGGATTTGATCGACGGATCAGCCATCAGCTGAGAAGTCACCCAACGTCACTTAGGGTCTGCTCAAGGGCCAATCTTCATCACTATTTGGAATCGCTAGTCGTTTGTAACGTCAGGCCGTGCTCGGTAGTTAAGCCGCGCTATTGGATAGTCATGTTTCGGAAGCAGAAGGATGTAGCTATTTGATGGAGCGCTTTTTTTGATGAAACTTATCTTGATACGCTAAAAAAGCTCTTTCACCCTCGGCCGCCACCAATACGTAAGTTCAAGTTTAGGCAGCACGGCATTAGAACCAAGAGCATCAGCATGAAAGCATCTCTGACAACACGTCTTTCAACCCTACGCGCCCCTTGCGGGGAACACCCTCGAACCGGATCCAGCCCTCATTAAATCCATGAAGCATTTGAATGCGCGGATGAGGATTCTTCATACCCTGAGAGCTGAACACCGCTTCCCAGGTGTTGCTGGGTACTGCTTCCATTCTTACGTCTTTATTCAGCAATTCCGAAAACGCAGCAGCGATGTCATTGGGAGTGACTTGATGCTCAGATTCCAGCTCAACGATTTGCTTGCCCGAAGACTCCTCCTGCAGCAATTCAGCGCTTACCCTGCCTACGTCCGCTGTAGCGACCATTGGAATTGGCTTGTCCAGCGGCTGAAGGAAGCTTGGTATCACGCCCCGGCCCTTGGCGGGCTCGATGTCCCAAAGGCAGTTTTCCATGAACCAGGCAGGGCGCAGGAATGTGACAGACGTGTTCAAAGATCCCAAGCCCTCCTCGAGGATTTGAAGCTGAGTGAGCAAGTTAGACTGACGCGCTTGAGCACCAATGGTTGAAATGCACACCACCTTCCTGGGGTTGGCGTGCTCCAGGGCGGTGCGCAGGTTTTCAACGATGATGCGAGTCTCCGGAAAACCTTCGGAAGGGTCAAAGTTGGGGGGCAGCAAGATGAACACACCCGTGCTGGCATGGAAGGCCCTCGTTAATGCGTTGACGTCGTTAGCATCCGCTATCGCAACTTCACATCCTTGAGTCGCCCATACGTTGCCTTTCTCGGCATCACGAACCACTACTCTGACCCGTTGATCAGCGTCAAGAAGAGCGCGAGCAACGTGTGCTCCGACCTGGCCAGACACGCCCATTACCGTATACATATTCGTTCCTCCGCCAAAGCGATCCGTTACCGCCGTGAGAGGAATATTGCCTTGAGCTAATAAATTCGGCTATATCATGGATGGCATTACATACATGACAGAGAATCATTAATGAGCTTCGATGGGCGACTGGCCAGTGGAATGGGAGTGCTGTCTGCAGTGGTCGACAGTGGAAGTTTCGTCAATGCGGCGCGTGCGCTGGACATGACCCAGTCAGGCGTCAGCAGAGCAGTTGCGCGGCTTGAGGCAAGACTCGGTATCCGCCTATTCGACAGAACGACCCGGTCAGTCACGCTCACGGCTGAAGGACGCCAACTCTATGAAGAGATAGCGCCATTGCTTGCCGGACTTGAAGAGGCAGCGACGATGGCATCGGGCAGTGCTACTACAGTGCGGGGGCGACTCAGGGTGAATGTTGATCCGTATTTCTCCAGAGTGATCCTGGCACCGGCTCTTGGAAGCTTCATGGAAACCTACCCTGAAATTGAGCTGGATCTCTTCACTCGGGAACAATTGGGCGACTTGGTGGCAGAGGGTGTCGATCTGGCTGTGCGGTTTGGCGAGCAACCTGACTCTTCACTCATAAGGAGGCTTTTGCTGAAAACGCGCGTCCTCACAGTCGCGTCTCCCGCTTATCTGCAAAAGCACGGTCATCCCCAACACCCGACCGAGCTTGAGCACTCGGCTCATGTCTGCGTGGAGTTCAGAAATCCCCAAACCGGCAAGCCGTTCACCTGGGAGTTTCACAGAGGCGCCGAGCGCTTGACTGTCAAAACGCACGGGAGGTTGATGGTCAACGATGTCGGCACCATGCACCGAATCTGTGAGGAGGGGCAGGGCGTCGCTCAGGTGTTGGAACTCGGCGTAGAGGCTGCACTGCGAGAAGGACGCCTCATCGAACTTTTTGCCGATTGGCCAGATGAATATTTCCCGCTGTACGCGCTCTATCCTTCGCGGCACTTGCCCCCGGCAAAGGTACGTGCATTCCTGGAGTTCGTTGTCGGCATCAGCCAATAACAAAAGTTTCGAACAAACTCGTAGAGGGCTTGATTCGGCCTGTCATGTCGGGGTGAATGACTGCTACCGGTCGAAAGCAGCCTTTTGCCATAGTCGGCAAGTGGTTGTACGGTCAGTCATGCTCGACTGCTTCTGATGCGTTTAAACCAGGGCAATGAGTAATCAAGGCCCGCGAGTCGCTATGTTCAATAGCTGAGAAAAATGGCTTATGGCAATGTTGATGTCATCCATCGTGTCGCCATCCCACTCTTCGACCATCTCCAGCTCGGCCCTGAGGCACATGATGCGTCTTTCGATCTCTGCAATTTCCGCAGCCTCGCATTGTGATGCTATCGCCACCCATCTTTCATCGGGGATCCGCTCTTGGATGGAAAGCCCTGACCGAGCCTCTGCGATCAAGGTTGAAAGTCTGCTCATCGAATTTGAGTCCTGAACGATAAAGAGAGCCATTGGTTTTAATCCTACTAGGTCCGCTTCTGGCCGATAGCTGCCGCCTAGATGGTAGTGCGACCCTCCCACCGGAGTTGAATCGACGCGTAGGAAGCGAAGATGCTGAAGGATGCGTACCGGTATTAAGTATGGGCCGATGAGCGCACCTTGGCCCCCTTGGCAGACTTCGAACGGAAAGAACAGGCCTCGCCTGCGTCCGCATTCATGCGTCAACGGCACAACCTTGGCACTATTCATACAAACATCGCTATGCAGCGCTCATTGTGACGGTGTAAGCGCAGATGCGATGTTATTAGTTTGAAGGCAGGCCTAGAATGAGAGCTTTCATGTA
Source organism: Pseudomonas sp. GD03842 (assembly GCF_029841165.1). Taxonomy (NCBI): domain Bacteria; kingdom Pseudomonadati; phylum Pseudomonadota; class Gammaproteobacteria; order Pseudomonadales; family Pseudomonadaceae; genus Pseudomonas; species Pseudomonas sp. GD03842. The sequence goes on from NZ_JAOCEA010000006.1 coordinate 289,878, forward strand.
GATATCAGCCAGAATGCGTGGATCTGAATTTTCCGAGCTCAAAGCATTTGTCGCGGTCGTCGAGCGGCAGAGTTTCGTTAGAGCAGCAGAATACCTCGGCCTATCGCCTTCAGCGCTCAGCCAGACCATTCGCCAGCTAGAAAGCCGCATTGGCAGCCGCTTGCTCAATCGCACCACTCGCAGCGTCGCGCCGTCGGCAAGCGGCGAGCAGCTGTATCAGCGCTTGGCCCCACTGTTTCGCGAGATGGACGTGGCGGTTGCCGAAGCCAGCGAGGCCACAGGGCGGATGAGTGGTACGCTGCGCATCAACACGCTTGGGATCGGCGCCCGAACCATCATTGCGCCACGCCTCGCACGCTTTCATGAAGCTCACCCCGATATCGTCCTCGACATCGTGGTTGATGATGCGCTGGTCGATATCGTCAGTGGCCGCTTCGATGCAGGCATTCGCGTGGGCGGGCAGGTCGAGAAGGACATGGTCGCCATCCGCCTGACGCCGGACATGAATATGGTCGTGGTGGCGTCCCCCGACTACCTCGCCCTACACGGCACACCCAGTTCACCCGCCGATCTGCACCAGCATGCCTGTATCAACTGGCGGCTGCAGGTGGAAGGTAGGCATTATCGATGGGAGTTTGAGAAGTGTGAGCAGAGCATGGAAGTCGTTGTCGATGGGCCCGTTATCACAAACCATCCCGACATCGGCATTGCCGCCGCGCTGGACGGACTGGGGATTGCCTATCACTTCGAGCGGGATGGCGTGGGCGAGCTACTGGCGCAGGGGCGGCTCATCCAGATACTTGCCGACTGGTCGATTACGCGGCCCGGGCTTTTCTTGTATTACCCGAACAGGCAGCATCAACCTGCCCTCCTAAGTGCCTTCATCGACTGTCTGCTGGATCGAGGCCCCTTCAAACAATCCTGACCAAGCATTTTTCCAACGGCGGGCGGGCCGCTGCATTATGAGCGCGATCCTACATAGCCCACACATTTTATAGATTATTCTCTGATGAAACGGCAGTGTGCATGATGGGGCGTCAGTCAACACTTGAGGCCAAAAATATGCGCACCCTGATGCTTCCCGAACCCATCGCTCAATACTTCGCGTCAGCACACAATCCGGAAGCGTTGGCAAAGTGCTTCAAAGCAGATGCCATCCTGAAGGACGATGGCCACACCTACGAAGGCGTCCAGTCCATCACTGCCTTCCTAGGCGCCGCATCGGTCAAATACAACGCCACGACGGAGCCGTTCGACAAGAGAGACGACGATGGGTACCACGTCGTCCGCGCCAAGGTTACCGGCGACTTCCCCGGCAGCCCTGCCAATCTGACCTACCGCTTCGGCCTCGATCGTGGTCTGATCGATTCGCTGGAGATCAACGCATGAGTTTTGACCTCGAATTGAAAGGCAAGCGCGCTCTGGTCACTGGCGGCACCAAAGGCTTGGGCGCTGCCCTCGTCAAAAGTTTGCAGGATGCTGGCGCAAAGGTGATGACGTCCTCACGCTCGGCCCCGGAGAAGCCGTTGCAGGGTGTGACCTACATAATGACCGACTTGTCGACTGCTGAAGGGGTGGCCGAGCTGGTTGATGCGGTCGAAAAGCGCTGGGGCAGCGTCGACATCCTGATCAATAATCTTGGAGGCTCGACCGCTCCGGTCGGTGGTTTCGCGGTCCTCGATGACGCCGTCTGGTTCAATGAACTGAACCTCAACTTCATGTCTGCGGTACGCCTGGATCGTGCACTGGTGCCGCGAATGCTAGCAAATGGCGCAGGCGTCGTACTGCACGTGAGCTCGATCCAGCGCATCCTTCCACTCTGGACATCGACGACCGCTTACGCCGCGGCTAAGGGGGCCCTGTCGACCTACAGCAAGTCCCTTTCGAAGGAAGTCACGCCGAAGGGGGTGCGCGTGTTGAGTGTCTCCCCGGGCTGGATCGAGACTGAGGCGTCGGTTGAGTTCGCCGAGCGCATGGCGCGCGAGCACGACACGGATTACGAGGGTGGCAAAAAACTGATTATGGACTGGCTCGGCGGAATTGCCGTGGGCCGCCCCGCCAAGCCGCAGGAAGTGGCGGATTTCATTACTTTTCTTGTGTCGCCACGCGCCGCTTCAATAGCAGGCTCGGAACATGTGATCGATGGCGGAACGGTTCCGACCATATAGTCGTCAGCTTCGCAGTAGCGCGACGCCTTGTACGACCTATCCCAAGGTCATGCGTAAATGCTTTGGACATGCTCTCTCGATCAGTGCCTGATCAGGCGCAAGTCGCAACTGTTTTGCTTACCGCCATACGCTGCTGATAGTTGAACAGAGCCTCAATCATTCGGCGAAGGCAGCTATCGACCCAATGCGGCCCTCGTAATAGGTCAGCGGTCGACCGGAAGCTAGTAGAACGTGCAAGGGAGGCCGCGCGACAAGTTGCCCGGCCATCTTCAAGAGAGGCAGATTCGAACAGCTAAAGGTGCCTGTAAGGCACCTTTAGGCGAATCGGTATGGGCGCCGGTTCTGCTACACCAAGTCCTCGGGTTGCATCGTCAAAATAATTTTCCCAACATTCTCCGAAGACTCCATCCTGCGATGAGCATCGGCAGCCCGCGACAGCGGGAACGTGCTATCGACGACGGGCTCCAGGCTTCCCGCACCATCAAAGCGATCCAACCAGTGCTCTCGGAACCGACTGATCATGTCGTGCTTCTCGGGCTGGGTGCGCGACTTCATGACGGTGCCGATGATTTGCAGGTGACGATAGAGAATTTGTTCCAGCTCCACGGTTACTTTGCCGCCACCACCGAGGATACCGACTTGGATCATTCGACCGCCATGTGCCAGGGACGCAATATTTCGCGCGAAGTAAGGCTCGCCGACAAAATCAATTACGACATCGACACCACGACCTTTGGTTTTATCAGCAATGACCTGGGCGAAATCCTGTGTTTTGTAGTCAATCGCGACATCGGCGCCCAAATGCTCCACTCGCGATAATTTGCTGCCTTCCGTCGTGGCATACACCGTGGCGCCTGTGGCATAAGCCAACTGCACTGCGGCGGACCCTACGCCACCAGCGGCAGCATGTATCAATACCGAATCACCGGACTTCAACCGAGCAAGGTGCATCATTGCCTCATGAGCGGTAACAAAGACCTCTGGAATTGCCGCTGCGTGGACATAGTCGAGCTGTGCCGGGATTTGCATGGCCATGCGATAGTCGATACGAGCCAGCTCGGCATAGGCACCTCCTCCTACCACACCCATCACACGATCCCCCACTTCAAATCCTGAAACCGCGCTCCCTTTTTCGATGACCTCTCCAGCAATTTCCAATCCGATTATCAATGAGTCGCCGAAGTTTGGATGGCCATAGCCACCAGTCCGATGAGTCAGATCTGCCCGATTCACACCCGCCGCATATACACGCACCAGGAGATCGGTAGGACGTACCTCAGGGTTGGGGGCATCGGCGAGCTCTAAAACTTCCGCCGCGCCGAACTCTCTGATGTTGATAGCTTTCATCCTAGTTTTTCTCCGATTCGGTCAGCGTTGCGTTGGCAATTGCAGATGCGGTGATGGCGCCGGGGAAGCCCACGTAAAAGGCCAAGTGGGTGATCGCAGCAGCAATCTCGTCATGTGTCAGACCATTACCGACTGCCCGCTGCAAGTGCGCAGGCAGCTCTTCCGAGTGACCACCGGCAATCAATGCGGCGACGGTGATCAAGCTGCGGTCGCGGGGAGACAGTGCTGGATCACTCCAGATTTGCGGGTAAAGCGTTGAGTCGACAAATTGCGACAGCTTGGGTGTAAACGCTCGGGCTGCTTCGCGGGGGCTACTGAAATTGATAGTGGACATGTGACTGCCTCCTTAAACCTGACTGATGAATTTGTTGGTGAGATAGTGCTCAATGCCTTCGACGCCACCCTCTGAACCGTGACCACTTTCTTTCATGCCGCCGAATGGCAGCTCGGTGGCGACGATGCGGTACTGGTTGATCCCGATCATTCCGGCCTCCAACCCGTCAGCGACATCGATTGCAGTTCGAGCGCTGGAGGTAAAGGCGTAGGCAGAGAGTCCATAAGGAAGGCGATTGGCTTCTTTCAGGCCATCAGCCAAGTCATCGAACGGCATCAGTACAGCGATGGGGCCAAAGGGCTCTTCATGCATGACGCGGGCGTTCATAGGGACATCTGCCAGTACGGTTGGCTGAAAGAAAAAGCCTTCACCTGGCAAGGCCTCACCACCTACCAATACCCGTGCACCTTTCTCGACTGCATCGGCTATCAGCTCTTCCATTTTTGCCAGTTGCCTCGGGTTGGCGAGCGGCCCGACTTGAGTCTCAAGATCCAGGCCATTGCCGATTTTCAGGGCTTTAGTGGCACTGACAAATTGATCAACGAACGTTTGATAGGCGCCACGCTGGATCAGAAACCGGGTCGATGAAATGCATACTTGCCCTGTCCCTCGGAACCGATTGGCGACGCCTTCTACTGCGGCTTTTTCAATGTCAGCGTCTTCAAATACGAGCACGGGGCCGTGGCCACCTAGTTCGAGCGTGATGGGCTTAACGCCGTCGGCAGCGCGGGCAGATAAAAGTCGTCCGATAGGTACCGAGCCTGTAAAGGTGACCTTGCGAATGATCGATGAAGCGATCAGATGACTGGAAACCTGATCTGGAACACCAAAGACCACTTGCAACACCCCTTTTGGAAGCCCAGCATCATCAAGGGCTCGCGCCAGAGCCAGCGCGGTGGAAGGGCTTTCCTCACCAGGCTTGAGGATGACACTGCAACCAGCAGCCAGCGCTGCTGAGAGTTTTCGAGCGGGTGTAATAGCGGGGAAGTTCCAAGGGGTGAACGCAGCAACAGGGCCGATAGCCTGACGCTTCACCAATTGCAGTACGCCAGGACGGTTTGCAGGCACGACGCGTCCATCGATACGGCGGGCGCTTTCGGCAAACCATTCGAAATACTCGGCGGCACGCAACACTTCGTCCATGCTTTCACCCAGAGGCTTGCCTTCTTCTAGCGTCATCTGCGCGGCAATGTGAGGTGCTCGCTCCAGGATAAGATCGGCTGCACGCTTGAGAGTTTTCGCGCGCTTGTCAGGTGTGGTGTGGCGCCATACTTCGAAGCTCAGTCGAGCGGTTTCCAACGCATGATCCAGGTCACCTGCTGTAGCGAGTGGGACACGTCCGATTTCACGACCGGTTGCCGGATTAACCACCGATGCCGTATTGCGTCCATCGGCATTGAGCCATTCACCGTCGATGAAAAGGTAAAGCGAATCGTAGGGAATATTCATGATTTGGCCTTCATTAGTTGTCAGGGATTCGTATGAAATCAAGCGTCTGAGGAGCAATGCTGCGGAGCCTCAAGCGATCCGTGGAACCAAGTCTATGGAAGGTCTGCCTTCTGATTTAGCCAGCCAAAAGTGAATCATTGTTGTGCACAGAGGTAATATCGAGTCCTGAGGTGAGGGTGTAGCATCTGCGGCAATTTCAATAACGCGCAGTCCTACAGGAGCTCAGGATGGACAAGCTTTCCAACATGTCGGTGTACGTGAAAGTCGTCGAGATGGGCAGCTTTACTGCGGTGGCAAACTATATGGACTCCACGGTAGGAAACGTATCCCGTGCAGTTTCTGCGCTTGAAAGCGTGCTCGATGCCCGCTTGATACAGCGCTCGACTCGACGTCTCGCTGTGACGGATGCAGGGCGCAGGTTTTACGAGCGTTGCATCAAGATTCTGGCAGACCTTGAGAGCGCGGAAGCCGAAGCGAGTAATGCCGCACTGAAACCCAGGGGAACGCTGCGGGTGCATTGCGTACCAGGCCTCGCCCGGCAACTCGTCACCGGCGCGGTACTGGAGTATCGCAAGGAGTTCCCGGAAGTCACGGTCGATCTGATGCTGTCACAACGAATGCCGAACCTCCTTGAAGACCAGTTGGATATTTCGATTTTGATTGCCAGGACGTTGCCCGACTCGGCATATGTCAGCCAGAAGATAGGTGTCAGCCATTGTGTGTTGGTAGCGTCTCCAGAATACCTAGAGGAGCATCCTGCGCCCGCTACACCTGCTGATCTCTGCGATCACCAATGCCTGCTGCTGGGAACTGTGGACTATATGAGAGATGAATGGCAGCTAAAGAGCAACTCAGGAGACGCAACGTTCGCCCCGTCAGGGCCAACCTTCAGCGTAAATGATATGGATGCGATGGCGGTCGCCATACGCGAGGGAGCCGGGATCGGCCTGTTGGCTGGATTTACAGCTATTGAGGATTTGCGCTCTAGAAAGCTAGTGCGGGTTTTGCCCGAATACCATACGTATGAGCGCAACGTATATGCCGTATACACATCTCGGCAATCTGTGGACGCGAAGATTACCCGCTTCATTGATGCGCTGAAGGTACGGGTGGGCAGTAAGCTGGCGAGCACTGCTCAGGAACTCATCAACTGAAAGCTTGGAGGAATGTGAATATTTGCGCCTCGGCGATATAACGCTGCGAGGCGCAACAAATGTGCAAAGTCACTGATCAGCCGTTGCTGCAACCATTGCCCATCACTTGATATGCCAGCGTATGCCTTTTGCCCTGAGAGCCTTGATAGGTCATATGCATAGGTACAACTCCGCATACATCCGGTACTTGGTCTTCTGCAATAACTTTGGCGACGTCGAGATGGGTTACATAGCTGTATTGCTCGACAATGGGCTGTTGTGCTTGAGCGCTGACAGCACCTTCTTGCGCCATTGCCGCAGCGCTGAAGCCCAACAGTGCGATGAGAGTAATAGAAGTTTTCATGATGTATTTCCTCAATGCGAGTCTAAATGCTTAGTTAGAAATTTAGTCGATACGCCGCCACGAGTAGTTGGTCGCAATACCAAGCATGAACTTCACAGTTGATTTATCTTTTTGACGTCTGGTGAGAAGGCTTCCCAAGTTGAATCGTGTTTTGCGCCTGCAGGACGAACTTTAGGACTGAGGCTGATGCAGAAATAGACGGGAATCCGGTAAAGACTTTTATGCGTTTGGCCCACAATCGGAAAAATGTCGCTGGATCTCTCAGATTGAGAATGGCCCACTCCGGCTTGGCGACTTGAGCCGCAATTGGCCTCATGCGAATTAGAGGAAGCCCTTGGTATTACCCCCGCTAGCCTGCTTGTTGTCACCTCGCATTGACCGTCTGGAGCTGGTCTAGCCTCTTCGTAAGATGCTGGCTCATCAGGTCCCGGCGCATTGCCAGTCAGGTGCAGCGGGCACGCTGGCCAGGTGTCCGCTTCTGGCCGATTGCAGCCTCCAGCACTCTGCTGAGCTGATCTAACCCCTTGTGAATGATCGACGCCGTAGCAGGAAACTTCTAGCCATGCGTTGCCCCTGAAAGGGTGACGGTTCGACCCCGGACGACAAACCAACGACAGCAGGTCAACAGAATGGGCGCTCCCGATCAGCCCATACCGAGACCTCCCATGTCCCCAAACCGTACCGCCGTACCCGCCTCGAAGCTGGCGTTTCCGCTGGCATTGGTCGTGGCATTTGCGCTGGCATTGCCCATTCCCGGCTGCAGCGCGGCGCCTTCCAGTCTTTCCTCCACAACTTCCCCCGGCCTCGCGCCTGTGGCGACTGCGCATACCTTCGCTCAGGTGCGAAAAGGCACAGTGACCAGCACGCTGCTGGTTATCGCGCGCACTGATGCCAGCGTAACGGCCATTGATTTGAGTGAACTCGCCGGGCTGTACAGCGCCGATGCCTTCGACGTCATCGACCGCTTCGGTGTTGCGCAACTCGATGCGCTGGCAGGGGAGAAGTCCCGCACGCAGACGCATCCGCTGGGACGACTGCTCGGCGTCGGGCCAAGGGGCGTGGCGCATATCGCTGCGGGCACCAATTACCCCGAACACGGCAAAGAAGTGGGCGTCGAGGAAGCATTCCTGTTCCCCAAGATTTCGTCGGCCAGCGGCCCTCGCTCGAAACTAGTCGCGGCGCCGGGCGCTTTGATGGATTACGAGGTTGAAGTGTGTGCACGGTTCGATCGAGAGCTGAGGTCGGTCGCCGACTTCGATGAAGCCCGCAAGGGATTCTTTCTTTGCGGCGACTTCAGCGACCGGGCAACGCTGGTCAGGAACATCAACTTGAAAGATGTCACCTCCGGCGACGGCTTCCCTGACGCCAAAAGCGGCAGCGACCGCTTCCCCGTCGGGCCATTTTTGGTGGTGCCCAAAGACTGGAAAGCCTTTTTGGCCGGAGTGGTTATCGAAACCCATGTCGACGGCGAGCGGCGTCAGCACGCGAACGCGGGTGACATGATCAAGGACCTGCGCATGATCGTTCAGGAAACACTCGCTCAGGCGAAGAAGCGCACGTGGTCGTACCAAGGCGGGCGCATCCCTATGGTCGATCGGCCGGCCATCGCTACCGGTACCGCCGTTCTCACCGGCACGGGCGAGGGCGTGGTGTTCAAGGAACCGGGGCCCGATGTCATCAATGCGCTGATAAGCGCAACCGACCGGGCTCAACAAAGAGGTGTGATCGAAAAATACCTGGCGGCCGAAATTGCCAAGGGCATCTACCTGCGCCCTGGCAACGCCGTGCGGTATTCCAGCAATTACCTGGGCTGGATCGATACCGACGTAATCTCGGCGACACCTTCTGCGGCAATCCATCCGGCACTTCCCGGCGACATTCCAACGACATTCGTGGCTCAGAGTTCTTCCTGCATGCGGCCCCTGGCCTTTCCTCAATCGACTCCATGTCAGGAGATGCAATGAAACCTTCGCTGATTTTATCCTTGACCGTCTGTGTTGCTTCCACCGTCGTCAACGCGCAAACCACGCTCACAGAATCCAGCCCGGTTTTCACTGAACAAGCACAGGAGGCGCGCTGGGGCCTCGGACTTGGCGCCGCATTGTCCAGTGGCGTGTACGCCGGTCAGAACGCGCAACTGACGCCGTTTCCGCTGATCAGTTACGAAGGAGAGCGCTTATTCTGGCGCGGCATTGCAGGCGGCGCTCATCTGTTCGAGCGCGACGGGTTTGCTTTCGACGCAACGCTTTCCGCACGCATGGACGGCATTGATCGATCGGACTTCGGCAGGCGCGAGCTGGCCAAGCGTGGGATCGACCGGTCGTTGCTCAAAGACCGTGATGACGGCGTTGACCTGGGTTTGGCCGGCCGCTGGAGCGGCGCGTTCGGTGAGCTTGAGCTCAATATCAAAAGGGACATCAGCAGCGCGAGCGACGGCTACGAGGCAGGCCTGACCTACGGTTACCCGATTCAGTGGGGCCAGAACAGCCTAACGCCCCACATCGGCGTCGCCCATCTTTCGAAAAAGCTGGCGAACTATTATTACGGTACGCTGCCTGGCGAAACCGCTCGCGGTGTCGTCGACTACCGACCCGGCCGCGCGACCCTTCAACGAGTGGGGCTGGATTACGTCCGGCCATTCGCCGAACGCTGGGCGTTCGTCGCCAATGTGTCGTACGCGCACCTGCCCGGTAAAATCACCGACAGCCCGCTGGTGGACAACGACACCGACGGTTCGATGTCCGCGTTCTTCGGGATATCGCGAGGCTTCTGATCCGCACCGCGCTCCAGCCGGTCGAATAGGCGCAGTGGGTGGCCGATGGAAAACAGGCGCGGCTCTTTCCGCTCCAATTATTGAGCGTCAAGCATGGATAACTCGGTCAAGCAGGCCCTGAGCGTTCTGATCATCGAAGACAACGCTGCCCTGGCTGCCAATATCTACGACTACCTGCGGGCCTGCGGGCATCACCCCGACGCCGCCCCCGATGGGGAGACGGGCCTAAGCCTGTTGGCAAGTGAGCGCTATGACGTCATTGTCCTGGACTGGATGATGCCGCGGATGGACGGGATGACGATGCTGGCCAAGCTGCGCACGACATTGAAATCCCGCATCCCGGTGATCGTCATTACGGCCAAGGATCAGGTTGAGAACAAGATTCAGGGGTTCCTGACCGGCGCGGACGATTACATCGTCAAACCGGTGGCCCTTGCTGAGCTCGAGATCAGGCTGCGGGTGGTCACCCAGCGGGTGAACGGCGCGCAACTGGAATCCCAGGTGTTGGAAGTGGCCGACTTGCGCTTCGACCTCGGCACCTTGCGGGTGACCCGGGCCGGCAAGACCATCCCCATGACCCCTGTGAGACGAACACTGCTGGCATTTCTGATGCGGCGGTCACCCAATCTGGTGCGTCGGGATGAACTAGAATCGCTGATCTGGAATGACCGCGTTCCGGACCATGATGCCTTGCGCTCGCACATGTACATGCTGCGCAAGGCCGTTGATGGCGAGGCTTCACTTAAGCTCATAAAAACAGTGGCGGGCAGCGGTTATCGTCTCCATGCAGCCGATGAATGAGTCAACCCAATGAGGTCAATCCATGGCAGCCAGCAGTCTGAGCCGCAGGATCAGCGCGATCTTTTTCGTCTTCGGCCTGATCCTGGCGGCGGGGCTGACAGTTCAGGGTAACCTGAGCCAACAAATGATCGTGCATCCGGTCTGGCACGAGATTCTGCAATCGAGCACCGACCCCTATGTGTCTGGAGGAGGGCTGATCCCAGGCAAACCTCTTCCCGCTAGCGGCGTGATCCGGGGCTGGCACCTTACCAGCAACGAGGTGCCAGCGGACATGCCCGGCTATTTCGCGCGGCTCGATGCGGGATTCCACGATGAGCATCAACTGGACTTCTACGACAGCGAGCGCAGTTATGCCGTGCTCGTAACGCCGGTGGCAGACGGACGCGTCATCATGTCCGTCGACATCACGGACCTTGAGAGCTATCAGAACATGACTGCGCGAGTGAGCGTGCTCATCGCGCTGCTTAGTGGCGTGATGATTCTGGGGGCGATCCTCTGGATTTACCGCACCATGAAAAGGCCGATGCAGGCGCTCGCGCAGCGAATGGAGCAACTGGACCCGGAACAACCGGCCCAACGACTCGCCACCGACTTCACCTTGAAGGAGCTGCAAGACATAGCGCTTATCGTCAACCGCCATCTGGAGCGGGTAGAGCGCTTTATCGAACGGGAGCGCAGCCTCCTGGACCAGGCCAGCCACGAATTTCGCACGCCTATCGCAGTGATTGCCGGCGCGGTTGACGTGATCAAGTTGTATGAACTGCCACCTGAGGCAGAGCGCCCCCTCGCGCGAATTGAGTCCACGGTCGGCACTCTGAAAGAAATCATGTCGGCGCTGCTCTTTCTGTCCAGAGAGCCAGACCTGACCAGCCCCGTGCAGAGCACTCGGCTGGATACCCTCACTGCCGCGCTGATTGAAGATCATGGGTATTTGCTGCAGGGCTCCGGCGCGGCGTTCGTGATCGATGAGCTCCATCCTGTGGTGCTTGAGTGCCCCGAAGCCATGGTGCGCATTGTCGTCAGCAACCTGTTGCGCAATGCGGCTGAACACAGCCACGAAGGGCCCATCTTGATAAGCCTTGACGCCAACCGGCTCAGCATCGTCAACAGTACCGGCGACTTCGATGCCGCCGAGGCCGCCCGACGTTACACCCGCGCCCTGGGCGATTCGACTAAACAGGGTGGTGGGCAAGGTCTTGGTTTGTTTATCACCCGCCGGATCTGTGAACGGTTTGGCTGGACCATGCTCATTGCTTCGGAGGGTGCGGGTCAAACGGTCGCGAAATTGCGTTTTGCGTAGAGGGTCAATGTAGCTGGAGCCTTCACCGATCGACATCTCCGTGCTACAGACTTATCGCATCCTTAGAGCTGAGTCGAAGCGAGTCAATCATCGCCTGCTCAACAGGTCCTCTAATGGCCCCAAGCTGGGCATCGTCTCTGCATCGCTCCTCTCTGATCCTGATCCGCCAGTTGCAATCAGAGTTCGGTTTCACATTCATTTTTGAGCGATGAACCTCCCCCTGCCGGTTAGGTTATGCGGCGCAGAGGAGGGCGAACTATTGTCAAAGCTCATCGAGCTTTCTGAATGGACGTAACCTTTCGAAGAAGTCGCCTGGCCTATCCCAATTGTTCGTTCAGGGTCTTCGCCCAGTTCTTCCGTCGTGCGCGACAGTGGCGGCAATGGACAGTTTCTCCGCTGCGCAGCCAAAGAAATTTTTCAGCCTCGGACAGATAGCAACGGAGGTGTGGACATTCTGTACCGATCACTCATGTCCTTTCAAAAGCGTCAATACCTGTCAGTCGAGCCGATAGTGCCCAAAGGCGTTCGGCTTGATCAGGGTCGACGGCATAAGGCCGAACGCCGACAAAGGATGGTGGTTCGCTTGCATCCAGCGAAGCGATCTCACAGTCCTCGCAGTAGAGGCCTCCCATGCCATTCAACTGTGGGGCTGTTGCGGCCCAAACTTGGGTTGCCGCACCTTGCTGCGTCGTCTTGAATGTTGGATCGGCAAGGTGGCCGTTGATGTCGAGCCAGCCGGCGGCAATCATCTCATCCTGCGCCAGATGACGCTGAAGTGGAGTGAGAATCTTGCCGGGGTGAAGCGAGAAGGCCCGTACGCCCTCGTCTTGACCGAGTCGATCAAGGTGGACAGCAAACAATGCATTGGCCGTCTTCGACTGCCCGTATGCCAACCACTTGTCGTAGCCCCGCGTAAATTGCACATCGTCCCAACGGATACCCGATTGGTGATGCCCCGCCGATGACACCACTACCACCCTTGCTCGACCCCTGAGCGCAGGCCATAGCAAATTCACGAGGGCGTAGTGCCCCAGATGATTGGTGGCGAACTGTGACTCCCAACCCGCTCCTACCCGCGTTTCTGGGCAAGCCATGACCCCCGCGCTGCCGATCAGGATGTCGACGTGTCGGTCGCTTGCCAGGAAACGCTGAGCGAAGTCACGAATGCTGGTCTGATCGGAAAGATCAAGTCGCTCGATTTCTACATTGGCGATTGCGCTCGTTTTTGCGCGAGCAGCGTCTACATCACGCGCCGCGACAACGACGCGCGCGCCAGCGTTCGCCAGTGCTTTCGTCGTCTCCAGGCCCAGGCCGGAATGCCCCCCGGTGACAATGGCGGTGGTGTTGGATAGATCGCAACCTTCAAGTACCTCTGCGGCGGTGGTTGCCGCGCCGTAACCGGAGTTGATGGGAACCTGTTTGCTGGTCATGGTGAGTCCTCTTTCATTCATGAACTTGTTTGCTGTCGCTCGGCGCTTGATCACGATCCTCAAAACTGTAATCTCGAACTACTTGGGCGACGCGCAGGTGATAGTCATCGAAAACCTGCCTACGGCCTGCTAATTGAGCCGCACGATGCCGCTCAAGGCCGCGCCAACGCTTGATGGCTTCCTCGTCACGCCAAAATGACAGCGAGAGAACCTTTCCCGGTTCACTTAGGCTTTGGAAACGCTCAACCGAGATGAACCCATCCAGCTCTGCTAGCAATGGTTTCAGTTCACCGGCAAGTTCTAGATACCGCTCGTATTGATCCTCATGAGGCCATGCTTCAAAGATAACGGCGATCATTGCTGAGTTCCTGTTCACGATAAAAATGAGGGATGCGACCATTAAGCGAGGGCAAATAACGCCAACGGTAAGGATGAGCAGATAAGGCTGGTTGTAGATGCAGCCATGCCGAAATCGCCTCAGAGGCGATTGCTAATGCAAGTCGCTGGCCGGGACATTGATGTCTTCCTGAGCCGAAGCTGAAGATTCGTCGCTGCGTCCGTTTTACCAAGAGGCTATCGGGGTCCGGGTTCGCGTAGGGATCCCTATTGGCTGAAGCGAGCAACACTAGAACGGTATCACCCGCCTCCAAGACGCAGTCCCCGATGGTGCATCGCTTCGCAACGAATCGCCGGGTGTTTTGCACAGGCGAGTCGTAGCGCGCGACTTCTTCCACGAAGTCTGCAACGAGCGTCAACGTGGGTTGCATGTCTTTAATCAGATCAGGGTCACGATGGAGTGCTACGAGGGTATTGCCGATCAGGCCTGCGGTGGCTTCGCAGGTCTGTGACAAAAGGCCGATCAGGTTAGCAATCAATGCATCATGATCTGTCCAGGCGGAGGCTTCGCACCCGCTCCAGATATGGCTCAAGAAGCGGCTACTTTCATCGCCCTTACTCAGCAGCGCGCTGAATAACTGACTAAGCCGAGTGGCTCCGGAATGAGCTTCGTCGAGTTGAGTGCTGTCGCTTAAGGGTGACAGACAGGCGACAAAATTACGTGTCAGCCTCGCGACTTCCCTTAGCCGGCTGGATGGAAGGCCTATCAAGGCGGCAACGACAGAAACCGGTAACGTGAACATCAACTCATCTAGGTTTTCGACCGGGTTATCGAGGGTCTCGAACACGCGAGACACGACGTTCGCTATGCAATCTGTCTCGACAGAGGCCAAGGCAGGTTCAATAGCCATCCTGGGGCATAGGTGCTTCGGGCCCTCGTTCATGCGCATCAGACGACCGAAAATCACTCCTGCCACACCTTGCGCAATGGCAGGAGGTACCGGCTCGTTTAGCGGACGCACCAGACAGTCAGGATGCCCCAGAATGGCTTCGACAGCTTTGGCACTGCTTGCAATCCATAAACGAAGATCTGCATCGAACAGCAGGCCGTTTTGTCGCCTGAGACCTGAGTAATAAATGTAGGGATCTGAATGGGTAGCGGCTTCAAAAGGTGTCATTCCGGAAGTCCAGTTCACAAAGAACGGCTACTATCGAACATTCTTCATGGTGACGATTCGCTCAGGAACGAAATATGGATGGTCGAAGCATTGACACCGCGATTTCCAGGGTAGCCGGCGCTATTGCCGAATTGGCCAGGACGAAAATGCTCTGTTCGCTGATGGACGGTCATGCCCGTACCAGTACCGAAATGGCCGTCGTCGCCGACGTGAGTGCATCCACGGCGAGCGCGCATTTGGCGAGACTGACAGAGGACGGATTGGTTAGGTTGCACACCCAGGGCAGGCATCGCTACTACAGTCTGGCTGACGCGCAAGTGGCTCAGGCTATCGAGGCGCTCATGGTGATCAGCCAAAACGCAGATACCCGATATGTGAGCACGACCCCAACCCGATTGCAGTTCGCGCGTACCTGTTATGACCACATGGCAGGAACATTGGCTGTGCAACTGCATGACCGTTTCATGGAAGTCGGCTGGTTAACGGTGCCGGCTTCTGGGGAAAGGACGTATCAGCTCACGATGAGCGGCGAAAAAGCCATGACCGATCTCGGTATTGATATAGAAAAAGTAAAGGCACTACGCCGTCGTTTCGCGTGCCCTTGTCTGGACTGGAGCATGCGGCGCCCTCATCTCGCCGGAGCGCTCGGAGCGGCTTTTCTGCAGACGGCCATAAGCCGCAAATGGGTCATCCAGGACCTTGACAGTCGGGCACTCGCATTGACATCCAAGGGACGAAAAGAGCTGTCTGGCCGATTCGGGATCATGCTGGAAAGCGAGAATAAAATACAACGAGCAGGTGATGGTTTGGCTGGGCGCACTGTGCGACGAAGCCACGCGCCCTAGTGCGAATTAAGTCACAGCATTGGTATCGCAAGGATCGTCGCTCAGTAGGCGTCCTGCACCGGCAGCACTTGAGCGAGGAAAGGGAGAGTGCATGTGGCCGACCGACCGCTTCGGGTCGACAGCTGTCCGCTGAAGACGCAGGATCGTGAACCGCTGAGCGTTCATTGTACAAACCAACCATAACGACCCAGGGCAGCCCTGGGTCGTTAGCCGCAGTAGGGTGGGAGTCGGCTCTTGGCCGAAAGCGAACACTCACCGACCAAGCAACTGCAATCCCGCCCCGTCTGTCGCTCAGGCCACCGGCATGTATAACGCCAAGCGCAGCTGAGGTGCATCCGCCGGGTGCATGCTGAGGTATTCGAATGCGCGAAGGATGCCAGACTGGTCGCGCAAGTGTTTGCGCCCTGTGCCTTGGGAGATGATGTCGTGCCGCTGCCACCAAGTGACAAAGCAGGCAGAGGCGTCGTTGAGATCGCCGATGAGGGCGTCGAATGCCTTCGAACCGGCGTGCTGGTCATACAGTCTGCGGAATTTGCCCACCATGCGTTGCGCCTCCTCGGCCCAAGTGTCACCGAAAACCTGCTGGGCCGTGTCATCCAGCAGCATATAGCGCAGCAGGTTGGCGCACTCTCCTGGCTGACCGCCGAAATCACCAAACACCGCAGCTGCTGCATCGTTCCAGGCCAGCAGGTCCCAGCGCTCGTTGACCACGTAAGAGGGGTATTGCCACTGTTCGACTACGCGTGCCAGCGCAGCAGGTATTCGTTGCGCCGGTACAGCAGGTGCGGAGTGGGGCTGGATGAGCAGTTGCAGATGCGCGTACTCAGCCGGCGCGAGGCGTAGCGCGCGGGCCAACGCATCGAGGGTATGTGTCGACGGCGAACCGACTCGGCCCTGCTCCAAGCGCGTGTACCAATCCACGCTGATACCGGCAAGCTCGGCCACCTCTTCACGGCGCAGCCCGAGCGCGCGGCGTCGCAAGCCAGTGGCCAGGCCTACGGCTTCAGGCGTCAAGCCCTCACGGCGGGAGCGAAGAAACAGGCCCAGTTCTCGGCGTCGGCTCATGGCGGAAATATCGAAGGGGGGAGTGGGCAATCCTAGGTTAGGCGCCGCCCTTGTTACAAGCGCTGCCTCGCGCACACTGGCGCTTTGTGAGAAGGAGATAACCATGCGCGCCGCCATTTTGAAATCCTTGAATCAGCCCCTTTTCGTTGAATCCGTCCCTACACCCACCCGTGGCAGCGGCGAAGTATTGGTGGGCGTCGTGGCCGCTCCGGTACTGGCCTATGCAAACGAAGTGTTCAATGGTGCTCGCCGTTACAACATAGAGCTGCCACTCATACCGGGCTGTGGTGCGATCGGTCAGGTGTTGGAAGTAGGGCCGGACGCGACAAGGCTGCGTTGCGGAGACTGGGTGTTCTGTGATCCTACCGTACGTTCTCGGGATGATGCGCTGATGCCGGATATCGTACTCCAAGGCTGGAGCGCTCGCGGTGACGGGGGGCTGCATCTGCATCGTTATTACCACGATGGGCCATTCGCAGAAGTCATGCGGGTGCCCACTGAAAACGCCGTACCCATTGGCGATATCCAGACAGGAGACGCTCCCGCGTGGTGCGCCCTCAATACCTTGCTCATCCCTTATGGAGGCTGGCTGGCGGCAGGCCTGAGACCCGGAGAAACTGCACTGGTCAGTGGCGCGACCGGGCACTTTGGCAGTGCAGCCGTTCTTGTGGCGCTTGCGATGGGGGCTGCACGCGTTGTGACGCCCGGGCGCAATGCCGATACCCTTGCCGACCTGCTACGACGGTTCGGTGATCGGGTAGTGCCCGTGGTGCTCAGCGGCGACGAGGCCCGTGACCGGGATGCGATGCAGGCTGCTGCGCAGGGGCCCATCGATTGCGTCATGGACATACTCCCACCCTCCGTCACAACGTCCACGGTACGTGCGGCGGTCATGGCGGTACGGCCCTATGGCCGAGTTGTTTTGATGGGCGGCGTTGGCATGCTGGGCGGTGATGACCTGGCGTTGCCCTATCCTTGGCTGATGCGCAATAACATTACCCTGACAGGCCAGTGGATGTACCCGCGTAGCGCAGTGGCTACCCTTGTGGGCCTGATCCGCGCACACCTGCTTCCGCTGAGTCACTACGCGGTCAGCACCTTTCCTCTAGCATCAGTCAATGAAGCAGTCGAACATGCCGCGAGTAACGCAGGTGCTTTTCGCATGACCGTGCTTCAACCCTGAGTATTTCGAAAATTCAAACTGCTCTGTGGCTACTCATGCTATGAGCGATTTGAGTCGGCTTTTGGCTCACTCCCATTGCTCATCAGCATAGGGGGAGGCTGCCAACGTCTGCTGTCGATCCGGAGCGGACGGTCAAAGTGAACGGGTGCGCATTGCTTTGACGATCCGTCATCGGTTTTTCAAACGATTTATTTCCCTAGGCACCTCATACTGGCACCTCATCCCCAGGTTTCTTTGAGTACAGTTCGAAACAGCTCCGAAAGTAATGGCTCGACGTCTTTGCGCTCGGTGCGTATAGGCTTAATCGACTCAAGTCGATTCAGTTCACGCTCAATGAATTGTTGGATGGGAGTGATCTGGGGTGATAACCCCATCTCCGGAGACGCGCGCTTGATCGCAAGCAATTCATCAATGGCCTGCTGGAGCCCGGACTCTCGCTCGATGACACCGCGCAGCTTCTCAAACTCTATGGGGGCAGGTGTACCAAACTGCTCAAGCCACCGCACCGATAACAGCGGGCGCAGAACGTAGAAGTATTTTTTCATCGGTACCTGAGGGGCCTGCAAATATCCCCTATAGTTGGTTTTGGCCATGCTGCGATAGTGGTAGATGCCCCTCTCCACCGAATACACCTGCGGCAATAACTCCTTTGCCCGCTCGTGGAAACAGCCAGCATGCTCGTAAATGATGGTCGACTGTATCCACTCCACAAAGCCTGGATTGGACTTCCAGAATAGCCTGAGTGCCTTACGTAGATCCCAGCCACTGATATCCATGTCGTCAATGATCGGATACTCAATGACGTCGCGTTGCTCCTCGAGGCCGACAGAGAGATACCACTCGGGTTTATTTACGTAGATGAAGCGTGCGTCGTAGTCGCTGTTGGGAGAAGCAAAACCCCAGGCACGACTGCCAGACTCAATAGCTAAAAGAACTTTTACGTCATGCTCGTTCTCAGCACGACGTAGCCGGTCTCGAACCTCTTCTTGAACAACGATAGAAACCATGAGCCAACTCTAATTAGACGATGTTTCGAGTGCACGCTACTCATACCGCGGGGGGCTGTCCAGCGTCCGCTTTTGGCCGTTAGCTGCCGCCTGCACGGCAGTGCTACCCTTTCGCCGGAATTCAATCCACGCGTAGGAAGCGAAAATGTTGGAGGATGCATACCGTTATAAAGTGTGGGCCGATGATCGCACCTTGGCCGCGTTGGCAGACTTCGAACACAAAAATCCGGCCTCGCCAGGGTTGGCATTCATGCGCCAACAGCTCAACCATATGGTCATTGTCGAGGAGCTGTTCAAAGCCCGCCTGCTGGGCGAGCGAGCGCCACATCCGGCAACCAATACCGAGGTCGTTCCTGACCTGCACGTGCTTACGCAGCGGCTGACTGCAAGCAACGCCTGGGCTACCGATTACCTGACGCGCCTTGCCTCGACGGAGCTTTGCAGCCCCTTAAGCTTTGTGTTTGCGGACGGGCAGCACGGGACGATGACGCGCCAGGAAATCTTCTTCCACCTGATCAACCACGGCACCTACCACCGGGGCGCGATTGGCCATGCCCTGGATCTGGGCGGCGGCAAACGTCCGGCCGATACCTACAGCGTGTTCATTCATGGCGTCGAGCCGCAGCGTCGCCAGCGGGCCGGTGGGTAGACGCTTCTGTTCATGAGCCTTGGAAGGTTGCTGGTGGGGAATTTTTTGGCTTCCCTGCACCGATAAATGAGAGAAGAACTTATGCAAGCGTTTGAAATTGTCGGCTTGCTGACTGACTTGAAAGCGATTTACCACAATGAGAAGTGCAACGATTTTGACGGTGGTATCGATGCGACTGTCCAGATTTTAAAAGAAAATCCTGCAAGCAATAGCGACGAATGGGATCAGGCCGCTTCTATTTATCGAACAATGGCCGGATCGAAGTCGGGTTTTTCTGACGTCTATGTCGCTGGAGACGATGCCGAGCAGCGAGTCGCTGCAAACGCTAGGCTGGATTCGATCAGAGAAATGTTGTGGCGGATTTTCACCCGAGCATGATGGCCACCCGTTTCTGAGCGCGAGCAGGTTCGGAAAACAGGGGGGCGATAACGAGTCAAAAGCAGCGGGTACGAAATCAACGATTAGTGTCGTTCGACACTTGCCAATCGATTACCTATGTCCCTGCAGAGACGTCGCATGGATGAATAAGCATCGTGCACAGGAGAGGCTCGGACCTTTCCAGTGCTCAGGCGGCTCCCCCAATCATCCCTCTTCTAGCAGTTTGTAATGGCCCACTCGCTCCAAACACCCATTCAGGCGCAGAGCGGCCTGTCTGGTGCTCGATCCTGCCGCTGAAAAAGCCCGTCAAGGGATGAGAAGTCTCTTGTGTCCGTCCACGAATAGGGGACGATGGTTCGACGGCGGTCTGTCGTGGCCGACACCACACGACCTGAAGCGGACACCCCCCTGATGTCCGCCTCGCTGTATGCGCTTACTTGGGCATCAGCACGGTGTCGATGACATGAATGACGCCATTGGCCTGCATGACATCGGTGATGGTGATAGCGGCCTTGCTGCCTTTGGCATCCATCACCCAGAGCTTTCCACCGTGCATCATGACGGTCAGCGGCTCGCCTTGGACGGTTTTGAGCATCACTTTGCCGCCGTGAGCCTGAGCATCTGCCATCAATTGCTTGGCGGTCAGTGTGCCGGGCACTACGTGGTACGTCAGAATCTTGGTCAAGTCAGCCTTGTGTTGCGGCTGCACTAGGGTGTCGACGGTACCGGCAGGCAGCTTGTCGAATGCCTCGTTGGTCGGTGCGAAGACCGTGAAAGGCCCTTTGCTGTTGAGTGTGTCGACCAAGCCCGCAGCTTTCACTGCAGCCACCAGTGTGGTGTGGTCGTTGGAGTTCACCGCGTTCTGGACGATGGTCCTGTCCGGAAACATCGCGGCACCTCCCACCATCGGCGGGCTGGCGGCGAAGCTCATGGACGCCCCCAGACACAGAACGGCAAGGCTGGTAGCGGCAATGCGGTGCATGATTTTAAGCATGATGCGTCTCCTGGATTCTTCGACCCTTCGGATGAAGGTGAAAGATATACGCAGCAGGCGCCTGAACGGATGCATCACAACGTCGATATTTTTCCTTGGGCGATCACGGGGCCGGTAGGAAGACCGGTTGGCGAGCCGTTCGGCGGCTCCAACGACACCGCCAGCGCCGCCCCCTTGGTGATCGCTCCGACCAGTTCCGCCGGTATGTTCAGTGCGGCGGGCGCGTTCGGCGGCAACAGGCCGAGGGAACGCGGTTTCCCATCTCCCGCGATGATCCAGGCTTGGGCGCTGCGACCCTGCCAGGTCGTAGCTCCCGTGGGTACGAACACCACAGTTTGCGCCCCAGGTTGCACCGTTGCGGCGAACAGCAGGTGGCCGTCGTTCTGTTCCAGGCGGGCGAGCATCGCGGGGGCTGCAGGGTGGCCAGGCTGGACCCAGGGAAGCAGGCTGACCAGCAAGCACGCCGCCAACGCGGCGCAAGCCCATCGCCAGAAACCGGGATTACGCCATAGCCCTGGTCTTTTTTCCGCCTCGGAGATACGGGTCGCAAACAGTCGCTGATCGATTGCCTCCCATACAGAGGCGGGGGGCCTGACTTCAGGCAACTGTCCAAGCCAGCCGTCGAAATGAGACTGCCAGGCTGAAATCGCGGCGCGAACCGTGGAATCGCGTGCCGCCAGGGCCTCGACCCGGGCACGCTCCTCGCTGGCAAGCACGCCCAGCACGTATTCCGCTATCAAGGTGTCGCGGTCGTCGGTTGGCGGCAAATCGTTCTCGTTCATAGCCCCAGACACCTCCCCAGGCGCTGCAGTCCACGTCGGATCCAGCTTTTCATGGTGCCCAGCGCGATGCTATGCCGTTCGGCCAGTTCGGCATAAGAACAGCCCTCGAAAAAGGCGAAGCGGATATAGCGCCGTTGCGCTTCTTCTAACGTCTCCAGGCAGCGGTCGATGGCGCTCCCCTGACGCTCGCGTTCGACACTGTCGACGACCGTGTCCCCGGCGGTTAACTGCGAGAAGGTGTCCAGAGGCTCGTGCACGCGTCGAGCGCGGCGCCGGTCGATGGCTTTGTGTCGAGCGATGCTCGCCATCCAGGTGCTGGCGCTGGCCAGCGTCGCATCGAAGCTGGAAGCCTTGAGCCACACGCTGACGTACACCTCCTGCAGAACCTCTTCGGCCTCGGCGCGGTTGGCCAGGTAATGCAGGCAGATGCCGAACAACCGAGCGGAGGTGGCCCGATACAGCGTTTCGAACGCCCATCGGCTGCCGCCAGCACAGGCCTTCACCAAGACATTCAGCGCCGGGGGATCGTCGTTCTCCAGGGCATGCGCTGCATCCGAACTGTTGGGCAAAGGGCTATCTCCTGCGACCTATGCATCCACTCTAGCCTGCTTTGCCAGTGCCGCTGAACAGGGAGGGCGAAAGTTTTTTTCAAGCCCTGCATCCAAAGCGCTGGTTGGCGGGTAATGGTAATGGGCGGCCGGTGCTGCCCAGCCAAATGACCTGTCAGGAGCTCTGCCCATGAATATCAACACCACTGCCTGCCTCTTCGCCTGCAGCCTCGCCCTCGGTCTGCAGACTGCGCACGCCCAGTCCACCCTGCCCGATGCCGTCAAGGTTCCCGACGGTCACAGTGTCATGCTGGAAACCGTGGGTGTCGGCGAGATCACCTACCAGTGCCGTGATAAAGCGAACACCCCCGGTCAGACCGAGTGGACCTTCGTCGGCCCCAAAGCGGTGCTGAACGACCGCGCGGGCAAACCGGTAGGCGACTATTTCGGCCCACCGGCGACCTGGCAGGCAAAGGATGGTTCGAAAGTCACCGGCACCCAGTTGGCGGTGGCGAAAGCGGCTGAGGGCGACTTGCCTTACCAGTTGGTCAAGGCCAATCCGGCCGAGGGCAAGGGCGCAATGCAGGGCGTCAGTTACATCCAGCGCTTGGCCACCCGCGGGGGCGTGGCGCCCACGAGCGCATGCACCGCGCAGAACAAGGGCACACAGGAGGTCGTCAACTACCAGGCAGACTATGTGTTCTGGACAGCCAGGTGAATGACGAGTAGGCAGACGCCTTGCCTTTCATCTTCTACGCTCTTGGGCAGCCCCCGGCTGGATGGCCGGGGCACCCTGTCATGTACAAGGACATCGCACACGTTGAATTCGCCCGCCGTTTCCTTTGATTTCCATCGCTGCCTCGAGGCCTGTGCACAGGGCGACCGGAGCGCCCTGCAGGCGCTGTACGATCACGAAGGAGCGCGCATGCTGGGTGTGGCGCGGCGTATCGCCCGGGACGACGCCATCGCCGAAGACATTGTCCACGACGCGATGATCCGTATCTGGACCCGTGCCGCCAGCTACGATCCCGCCCGGGGCTCGGCGCGAGGTTGGATTTACAGCATCACGCGGCATCTGGCACTGAACGCGATACGAGATACGCGGCGGGAAACCCCGTTGGACGAGTCCGGCATCGACAGTCTGGCCACGGTGCCTGGAACCGATGACGACCGAGCGCTGTGGTCCGGGTCGGCGAAGATTTACCGTTGCCTCGAGCAACTGCAACCCGCACCGCAGCGCTGCATCCTGCATGCCTACGTGGACGGCTGCAGCCATGCCGAGATTGCTGGTCTGCTGGGGGCGCCTCTGGGGACCGTGAAGGCCTGGATCACGCGCAGCCTCAAAGCGCTGCGGGAGTGTCTCGAATGAAGTCCGAATCCCTGGAAGCGCTGGATGCACTGGCGGGCGAATATGTATTGGGAACGCTGTCGGCCGAGCAGCATGACGACGTGACCGAACGCCTGCGCACCGATGCTTCGCTGCGCGACGCCGTGGATGCGTGGGAGGCGCGTTTGCTCGAACTCACCTCGCTGGCGGCACCTCTGCCACCCAGCGCCCGTTTGTGGGGCCGTATCCAGCGCAGCCTCGCTGAGCTTGCCACGCCGTCAACGCCGCCACGAGTCCGTGGGTGGCAGCGCTTGGGGCTGTGGCAAGGGCTGAGCGCGGCAGGGCTTGCGGCGAGCCTGGTGCTGGCACTCACACTGCTGACCGCGTCCCCCGTCACCACCCAATATGTCGTGGTGTTGGTCGCCCCCACCAGCCAGGCGCCGGGTTGGGTGGTCCAAGCCAACGATGACCGATCCATCGCGCTCCTTCCGTTGGCTCAGGATTCGGTTCCCGACGGCATGGCGTTGCAGTTCTGGACCAAGGGCGAGCAGTGGCGCGCGCCGGTTTCACTTGGGCTGGTCAAGCCAGGGACCTCCAACCGCGTTCCGCTGGACAGGCTGCCTCCTCTGGAACCCAACCAGTTGTTCGAGTTGACCTTGGAGAAAGCCGGTGGCTCCCCGACCGGATTGCCCACCGGCCCGATCAAGTTCATTGGTCGGGCGGTAAAAGTGATATGAGGTCTTTTCGGGGCGTGCGTCGGGGCGGGTTCCGATCAGCGAGCCTTCGGAGAGTGCCCGGCAGATTCGAAATCCGTCTGGCTTGCCACGCTTCGCCACGCCGCGGTGTCGGCTTCGAGCGAGGCGATTTTCTTGTCGATGATGTCGAACACCACCGCCCCGACCGGGAGGTGCAGCGGTGGGTGAGGGCTGTCCACCGCCGCCAGGATCACGCGGGCGGCTTTTGCCGGGTCACCGCTTTGCTGCCCGTCTCGGGTCCTGCTGTATTGGCGCTTGGTTCCGGCCGTCTCGGCATAGAAGGGAAGCTCCTGCGCCGCGAGCACCACTGAACGGCCAAGAAACGCTGTACGAAACGGCCCTGGCTTGGCGATGATGACGGCTATGCCCAGCGGGCCCACTTCCTGGGCCAGCGCTTCTGACAGACCTTCCACCGCGAACTTGCTCGCGTTGTAGTAGCCGTATCCCGCCGAGCCGGACACCCCCGCTCCGGATGACAGGTTGACGATCCTCCCGTTGCCTCGCTGGCGCAGGGCGGGCAACGCCGCCTTGGTCACTTCGATCAGGCCGAACACGTTGGTATCGAACAACGCCCGGTATTCGTCAGGCGAGCCTTCTTCGACGGCGCCAATCATGCCGTAGCCCGCATTGTTGACCAGCACGTCCAGGCCGCCGAACGCTTCTTGCGCCACCGCGACCGCGCTCACCGCCGTGTGGGGGACGGTGACGTCAAGATGAGCGACTCGCACGTGTTCGGGGTAGCGCTGCTCCAAGTCTCGAAGCGTCTCGACATTGCGAGCAGTCGCAACCAATCGGTCGCCGCGTTCCAGCACCGCCTGTGCCAGCGCATGGCCGAGGCCATTCGAGCAGCCGGTAATCAACCAAGTCTTCCTCATCGCATGTATCTCCTGCAAACGTGCCGAAGGCGTGTGCATCGGTCTGATGGCACAGGCCGGGGAAAATGAATTGGGCCGGTCGATGACCGACCTGTCGGTGGTTCATGCGGGCTCGGCGGCCTTCACGGCATCGGCGAGCCATCGCGTCACCACCGCAAACGACGCGTCGGAATTACGCTCGTAAATCAAGCCATGCCCGTTACCGCGGATGCCTAATGCAGGCAGGTCCAGGTGATCGACCCTTGCGCCGGCGTTGTGCAGGAACGGCACGATACTGGACGCAAAGGTGGCGAATACCGACGTTTCGCCTGTCAGCAGTGCGACCGGCAAGCCCTCCAGGGCAGGAATTTTCAGCGTGGATGGGGCCGCTTTCCGGACCTGTTCCGGCGTCTCGTGAGGTGGGTCGAACGTAATGGGCGCTGCCGTCAGGCCCCAATCCAGCGTGCCGATACCTGGTGTTTGGCCAAACACCGGGCCCATCGGCTCAACCGCCACGATCGCAACCACGTGGTCGGGGCGACGGTCGGCCACCAGCCAGCCGAGGGGACCGGAGGCTGAATGGGTGACAACGATGGCCTTGCCGATTTTGTCGAGCAATTGCGCCAACCGGTCAGCGTCCAGGGCCTGGCCAGCCGCCAGGTCGGCCGGCATCGGTCCGTAGGCGGCGATGAACGCATCGAAGGCAGCCTCATCGTCTGGCGCGAACGGCCATTGGGTTTCACCGCCGCCCTCTGGGAAATACACCTCGCGCCCACGTTCGTAGGAAAACGCAGGGCCCATCGGCCCCATGATGTCTGGGTGATAAGGCGAACGACCGTGGCCCGGGCGGTCTACGCGAAACACCACGAAGCCCGCTTCGACGAACCGCTGCGCCCAACCTGGCCGGCCGTCGGGTGTATCCAGCCACTCGGTACTTTGCAGCGTTCCGCCATGAACCAGCACGACAGGGTAGGGCTGAGTGACGAACTCGGGCGCCTCCCAAGCCACGTACATGGGGCCTTTCTGGTAATGCTTGCCGTTTTGGGTGACGCGCGGCCCAGTGATCCAGAAATGGCCACGGCGGGAGCGGGTCACGGCTGCTGTGAGCCATGGTTGCTCGGACGCCTGCGCCGAACGGGTGACGGTTTCCGTGGCGAACGACGACCAGTCCTTGTGCCCTAGCCCATGGGCCAGCGCCGCGGTCATCTTCGAGCGGACCGCATCGGCGCCCGGTAAACCGAGGTCCTTGCGAAGGGCGGCATCGATGGCCAGGTTGATGTCCTTGAGCCCCAAGGCCAGTTTGAAGCCTGGCTCATAGGTGCCGTTGACGATGTTCTGCCCGTAACGCTGATAACTGGGGCTGGGGAACTGGGTCTGGGTCATCAATTCGATGAAAGCGGCCGGGCTCAATCCGTAACGCTCGGCGAGGGCAGTCGCCTCACCCAGTGACTGGATCGCATGGGTAATCATCATGTTGCCGGCGATTTTCGCGATGCAGGCCTGAACCGGGTAGGCGCCAAGGCGCCAGGTCTTCTTCCCCAGCACATCGAAGATCGGCTGGACCGTGGCGATCGCTGCAGGCGACCCTGCGGCCATGATGTTCATCTCACCCCGTGCTGCCACGGCCGGCACGCCGAACACGGGCGCGGCGACCAGTGCGACACCCGCGTCAAGATGGAGGGCTTGCAGCTCTTCGATGAGCAGCGGCGAGAGCGTCGACATCACAATGTGAATGCACGCCTTGTCCGCACCCATCAGTGCCCCGGAAGTCAGTAGCACCTCCCTGACGGCGCGATCATCGGCCAGCATGCTGATCGCGACGTCTTCCTGAAACGCGGCCGCCGGTGAATCCAGGGCTATCACGCCTTGCAGGTCGACCAGCGCATCAGCGCTGCGGTTCCAGGCTGACACGCGATGGCCGGCCTCGATGAGCAATGGAATGATGGCGCGGCCCATGCTGCCCGTTCCGATAAAGCCAATGTTCATTTTCAATCCTCCGGTTTGCAGGTTGCGTCACTTGCATGCGATTGAGTATGTGAGTTCGGCGCGGGCTGCGGGACTGCCATCCGTGCAACTTCTGCGTTCATTTTTGTACGAGGGCGCAAGGTCGTTGATGTCTGTCGGATGCTTGCGCGTTGAGCGACCTGCGCGATGTCGGATGGGCACCGCCAGCGAAGGCTGGCGGGCGCGAGGAAGGGGGAGGGGCTGAATGTTGTTCAGGTCGACCGGACGGCGGCGACGGCAGGTAGAGCGGCGGGTTGCCGCACCCCATCGGTCCGGTTTACAGCGAGCTGATCCATTGGCGAGGGTCACGCAAACGACGC